>NZ_JBJIAI010000098.1:0-1005 GCF_045311035.1 Mycobacterium sp. SMC-13 | reverse complement strand
GATGTCGTTGCCGCGGACCTCGCGCATCTCCTGGTCGGACGCGGTCAAGAGATCGCGGCCGCGGAAACGGATCGCACCGGAAGGATGCGAGGCCGTCGGATACGGCAACAGCTTCAATACCGACAGCGCGCTGACGGATTTTCCCGAACCGGATTCGCCGACCACGCCGAGGCTCCTGCCCGGCATGACCTGCGCCGTCACGCCGTTGAGCGCGTGCACCTGCGCCGCCGGCTTGAACAGGCTATCGCGCGGCAGCGTGTAGCGCTGCGCGAGGTCCTTCACCGCGAGCAGCGGCGTTCCGGGTGAAGGCTGGTCCGGCATCGTCATGCGCCGACGCTCCCAGCAGCCATCGAGACGTCGGTCCTGATGCAACGCACGCCATGCGCGGCGCCGACATCGACCACGACCGGCAGCGCCGCGCGGCAGCGCGCCTCGGCGATCGTGCAGCGATCGGCAAAGGTGCAGCCCGCGGGCAGGTCGGCCAGCTCCGGCACCGTGCCGGCGATGGTCTTGAGCCGCGTCCCCTTGCGCGCGCCGAGCCGCGGGCGGGCGCGGAACAGGCCCTGGGTGTAGGGATGACCCATCCGCGTGAACACGGCATTGGTCTCGCCGCTTTCGACGACGGTGCCGCCATACATCACCATCATGCGCTCGACATTCTCGGCGATCACGCCGAGATCGTGCGAGATCAGGATCATCGACATGCCGCGCTCCGCCACGAGGCCGGCGATCAGATCGAGGATCTGGCCCTGGATGGTGACGTCGAGCGCGGTGGTCGGCTCGTCGGCGATGATCAGCTCCGGCTCGGCGCAGATCGCGAGCGCAATGACGACGCGCTGACGCATGCCGCCCGAGAATTCGTGCGGGTAGCCGTCGATGCGCTTCTCGGGGGCGGGAATGCCGACCTCGGCGAGCAAGTCGATGGCACGCCTGCGCGCGGCGCTCTCGCTGAGGTTGGTGTGGGTGCGGATGGTTTCGATGATCTGGTCGCCGATCCGGTAGAGC
>NZ_JBJIAI010000097.1:0-1015 GCF_045311035.1 Mycobacterium sp. SMC-13 | reverse complement strand
GTAGCGCACGCATCTTCTCCGCCAGTCTCTGGCTTGCGGTCTCTTCCGCCTGCGCCAGGCGGTCGACGAGCGCGACGTAGTCCGCATCGCTCTTGTGCTGATTGAGTTTCGATTGCCCCTCGATCTCGTCGACGACGAGATCGATCACCCTGATCGACGCCAGCATCTGTTCGCGCTTGCCGGGCTCCATCTGCGTGAGGTCCCAGGGCTGCTTCGGCAGCCGCGCCTCGGAGACCGCGAGCAGCGCGTCACCGTGACCACGATTCTCGCCGCGATCGCGCAGGTGCGCGACGCCGGACAGATGCACCGCCTCGTAGAGCCAGGTCGAAACGTTGTCGCGCGAGACGTACCAGTCGTTCGAGATGTAGGCGTCGTCGCCCGAGACGATCAGCAGAAAGCGCCTGATACCGTCGGCGAGCTCGACCAGCGGATTCCTCGCGGTGAGATGGAGCTGCACGATCACGCGATCGTCGCGCCGCGCGATCACGAAGGGAACATGAGACGCTCGCGGGCCGCGTGCGTCGGCGGCGACGATGGCGCCGAGGATCTGCCAGCGGGCGCTGGTCAGCCCGAGCCCGGCCACCATCCGGTCGCCTGACGTGAACAGCAGGCTGTTGAGCCTGAACAGGTCGAGAATCAGGCCGCTCAGGGCTTCACCCGCCGGCGTTCGCTTGGTCTGGGGCATTTGTCACCATAGCGGTATATTGACATCATAATGTCAATATTGATACGTATCCATCAGATCGAACTGACATCATAGCACCATATCAAAGGAGTAAACCATGCCGCAGATGCGCCCCCTGGACCCCGCGTTCCCGATCGACCGTCAGCTCGCGGTCGACGCCACCAACGTCGTGCTGGTCAACCTCTTCACACTCGATGCGGCCGACGAGGACAGTTTCCTCAGGGCTTGGCAGGACGACGCCGCGATCATGAAGCGGCAGCCCGGTTTTATTTCGACCCAGCTGCATCGCGCGCTGGGTGACAGCCCGGCCTATCTGAATTACGCGGTCTG
>NZ_JBJIAI010000096.1:0-1033 GCF_045311035.1 Mycobacterium sp. SMC-13 | reverse complement strand
TTGTCACGGCCGAGCCGGAGCTGCTGGCCTCGTTCAAGATGGAAGGCAAGGCGCCGCGCACGGTGATCGTGATGAATGTGGAGGAAATCTACTTCCAGTGCGCCCGCGCGATCGTGCGCTCTGATCTCTGGAATCCGGACAAGCGAATCGATCCGGCGGCCTTGCCGACGCCGGGCCAGATCCTTGCCGAGATGAGCGAGCACACGGTCGGCGGCGAGAAGTACGATCGGGAATGGCCGGAGCGCGCGCGCCAGACGATGTGGTGACGTCTTCCTCCCTCGCCCCGCTCTTCGCGGGGCGGTTGCAACGGCTGCGCCGAAGCTGCGATCAGCCCTTGGTCTGCTCCTCGAACGCCTTCAGCGACACCGCTGCGATCTCACGCAGCGTCTCGCGGTTCGCGCCCGAGGAGGCCATCACGCACATGCCCGATGTGACCGCGGAGAGATAGCGCGCAAGCGTGACCGGATCGACGCTTGCGCCGAGGTCACCGTCGGCCTTGGCGCGGACAAAACGTTCGCGCAGCTGGTCCTCGGTGCGGGTGCGGCGCGCCGCGAGTTCGAACGGAACGTTCTCCGAGCCGGTGCCGCAGGCAAGGCCGCCCTGGACCAGCAGACATCCGGGCGGGTTGGCGGGGTCGGTCTGGGCGTCCGCATGCTCCATCAGAAATCGTTCGGCCACCTCGTGCGCGGTCGGGGCACTGACCACCCGGTCCATCCAGGCGTCGCGCTTTTCGCTGTAACGGTCGAGCGCGGCCTTGAGCAGGCCTTCCTTGCTGCCGAAGGCGGCATAGAGGCTCGGAGGATTGATGCTCATCGCCTCGGTGAGCTGCGCGATCGTCGCGCCCTCGTATCCGTGGCGCCAGAACACGTCCATGGCCCGGTCCAAGGCGGCGTCCGCGTCGAAGGCGCGGGGGCGTCCCATTCCCATTTTTCGTTGCTCCGTAAGCGGGGTGCCGTTTCTCTGACGGACTGTCCCTAGCTTATCCTATTGTTGCACCGGATGTTTTTCCACGACTTCCCATTTCCCCATGAAT
>NZ_JBJIAI010000095.1:0-1070 GCF_045311035.1 Mycobacterium sp. SMC-13 | reverse complement strand
GACCGTCGCCGCGCGCGAGAGCGAGGTCATCGAACAGCCGCGGAACACGTTGATAGAGCACGGAGCGATTGTCACGGCAGGCCTTGTGGCCGAGCGCCGAGGCGAGCCAGCTCTTGCCGACGCCGGCCGGGCCGCAGATCAGCAGGTTGGCATGGTCATCGATCCAGCGGCCCTCGACAAGCTTGGCGAACAGCGGGCGGTCGAGGCCGCGCGGGGTGCGGTAGTCGATGTCCTCGACGCACGCTTGCTGACGCAGCTTCGCATAGCGCAGGCGGGTGGCGAGCCGCTTATCGTGGCGCAGTGATGCTTCACGTTCGAGCAGCAGCGCGAGCCATTCGGCGTGACCGAGGCTTGCGGCCTCGCCGGTTGCTTCGATATCGACGAAGGCATTGGCCATGCCGTGGAGGCCGAGGGCGTTGAGGCGGTCGAGGGTCGGATGGGTGAGCAAGGGATGGTCTCCTAGTTGTAGTAGCGCGGTCCGCGGATGTTGGCATGCAGGATCGGCGCATCGTCCGCGGAGCGCTGATGAGCGGGACGCCGATCGAGATTGTTGGCGAGGATCGATTTGACCGAGCCGTAGGTGCGCGCGCCGATGTCGATCGCCCGCGCAGCCGCGGCGTCCAGCCGTCCGCGCCCATAGGAGCCGGCGAGCCTGAGGATGCCGAGGCAGGCGCGGAAGCCTTGCTCGGGGTGCGAGCGCTCGTCGAGAATGAGGTCGCACAAAGCGCTGGTCGCCGGCCCGATCGCGGCAGCGTCCTGTCGGATGCGCGCGATGGTCCAGCCGGCGTAGCGCCGATGGCTGGAGGCCATGTGCTCCGGCACGGTGGTGTGTTTGTGATTACCGCTCATGCGCTGATGCGCGGCGATCCGCTCGCCCTTGTGGAAGATCTCTACGGTGCGGGCAGTGAACCGCACCTCGACCTCGGCGCGCACAAAGCGATGCGGGACGCTGTAGTAATGCTTCTCCACCTCGACGTGGTAATCGAGGCTGACGCGGCGGATCCGCCATTCGGCGAGTACGTAGGGGCTCGCCGGCAATGGCTTGAGCGCCGGCCGATCGACCTCCTCAA
>NZ_JBJIAI010000094.1:0-1074 GCF_045311035.1 Mycobacterium sp. SMC-13 | reverse complement strand
TGTAACTCCCAGACAGGTTGTGAACGGCGTGGTGAGCGGAAGTAGGTGAGGACCTCCGGTATCGGTGTGGTTACCAAACACGCACATCCGATTACCGAGAGGTCCTCATGGTCCACGCTAATGCTTCGTTGACTCCTCGTGGGCGGTTGCGGCTTGCGCAGGCGGTTGTTGATCAGGGCTGGAGTTTGCGGCGCGCGGCTGAGCGGTTCCAATGTTCGGTGGCCACAGCCAAGAAATGGGCCGACCGTTATCGCGACGGTGGCGAAGCAGCGATGGTAGACCGGCCCAGCCGGCCGCATCGCAGTCCGTTGCGGTTGCCGAAACGACGTGAGCGGCGCATCGTCAACCTGCGCTTCACCCGGCGCTGGGGCCCACATCGCATCGCCGCTTACCTGCACCTGCCACGCTCGACCGTTGAGGCGGTGCTGCGCCGCTACCGGATGCCATTGCTGCGGCACCTGGACCAAAACACCGGGTTACCGGTACGCCGGCCCAAACCCCGCCGCTATGAGCACCCGGCTCCCGGCGACTTGGTCCATGTCGACGTCAAGAAACTGGGCCGCATCCCCGACGGGGGCGGCCATCGCAAGCTGGGTCGCCAAGCCGGCCGGCGCAACCGCTGCGGCATGGGATACACGTTCTTGCACCACGCCGTTGATGACCACTCCCGGCTGGCCTACTCCGAGGACCTCACCGACGAACGCAAAGAAACCGCCGCGGGATTCTGGAAACGCGCCAACGCGTTCTTCGCCGACCACGGCATCACCGTCAAACGAGTGTTGACCGACAATGGATCCTGTTACCGGTCAAAGAATTTCGCTGAAGCGCTCGGCCCCGACATCACCCACAAGAGGACCCGGCCCTACCGGCCACAGACCAACGGCAAAGTCGAGCGATTCAACCGCACCCTGACCACCGAATGGGCCTATGCGCAGACCTACCGCTCTGAGGCCGAACGCGCCGGAACCTACCAGCACTGGCTGCATCACTACAATCACCACCGACCCCACACCGGCATCGGCGGAATGACACCAATCGAGCGCCTACGCGTTCACAACCTACCCGTGAAGAACA
>NZ_JBJIAI010000093.1:0-1087 GCF_045311035.1 Mycobacterium sp. SMC-13 | reverse complement strand
TGGCGGGCTGTGGGGCCACGCCACAGAGTTTTGCGAAGGCTTTCTCGTTGCGGATCCGTTCGGGGTTGTCCCCAGCGGTGACGAGGAACTGACCGGCCAGCTCGACCCCGACGCCGAAGAGTTTGACCAGGTCAGGTGCGGTGGCGTGGACGACTACCGAGATCTGTTGGTTGAGGGTTTTGATCTCGCTGTCTAACGCTTTCCATCTGCGGGCGAGGTCGCGAAGGGAAGTCTTGATGCTGGCCATCAGGAGTCGTTCGGGGTGCGCGCGAAGTTGGGCGAAGTCGGTGGTCTCGGGCCGCAGTCCGAGGCAGCGGTTGATCAGTGTCCGCTTGGTCAGTGCGACGAGTTCGTCGCGTAGCGGTGATGGGGCGCCAATCATGATCCCAAACAAGGTGTTGAAGGTTTGGGTTCGTGCCTTGACGGCGCTGCTGCGGGTGACGCGCAGGGTGCGGATCACTTCGACCATGCCGGACTTGGACTTTGGTGTGGCGGTGGAGGTTTGGCCGAGCACGGCGCGGGCGATCTGTTCGGCGTCGAGACGGTCGGACTTGCCGTCCATTCGTCGTGCGATGCGGTTGGGGCGATTGACCTCGATGACGTGTTCGCCGGCGGCCGTTAGGGCGCGGGTCAGTGTTGCCCCGAACGATCCGGTGCTTTCCACGCCAATGGCTTCGAGCGGTCCGTGCGTGCGCATCCAGGTCAACAGTGCCTGATATCCGGTGTCGGTCGCCGGGAACTGCTGGTGGCCAAGCAGTCGTCCGCGCTGGTCGATGACCGCTGCGTAATGCGTGTGTTTGTGGGTATCGACGCCACCGATGACAGTCTCGGCATCTGTTGGGATCATGGAATTCGCTCCTCCGTTAGGGCCAATCTGACGGGTGGGCGAACCGGCCGGGCGGAGCGACAGGTCTGTGACGGGGCTTCTAGTCCAAGCTCCTATCAGGTCAGATCCGTCTGGCCGGTGCGCGCCGCGACACTGCACCGGCCCGGTCGACAAATCGAACGCAGGACACCGTGGTCATACCTTGGCCGGGGTCAGACCGAGCCGGTACAGCGCCAAGTCCAAGTCTTCACAGATCTTGCC
>NZ_JBJIAI010000091.1:0-1139 GCF_045311035.1 Mycobacterium sp. SMC-13 | reverse complement strand
CTAGTGTCCTGCGCCGTAAATTAGTTGATTAATTGTAGAATTGGCGGGTGGGAACCAGGGGTAGGCCGGTAGTCGAGTTGGTGTTGACCGACGACGAACGTGAGACGTTGCAGCGGTGGGCCCGTCGATCGAAGTCCTCGCAGGCGTTGGCCCAACGTTGTCGGATCGTGTTGGGTTGCGCGGCAGGGAAATCCAACAAGGAAGTCGCCGCTGATGAAGGTGTGTGGCCGCAAACGGTCGGCAAATGGCGTGGACGGTTCCTGGAGGCGCGACTGGAGGGTCTGGCCGATGAGCCGCGTCCTGGTGCGCCGCGCAAGATCACCGACGAGGCGGTCGAGCAGCTGATCGTGGCCACGTTGGAGCGTCAACCCAAAGGCGCCACGCACTGGTCGCGGTCTTCGATGGCGGCTGAGACCGGGTTGTCGAAGTCAACGGTCGGACGGATCTGGAAGTCGTTCGGCCTCAAGCCGCATCAGGTGGACACCTTCAAGATCAGCAACGACCCGCAGTTCGTCGACAAGGTCCGTGACGTCGTGGGGTTGTATCTGGACCCGCCGGAGAAGGCACTGGTGCTCTGCGTCGATGAAAAATCGCAGATCCAGGCCTTGGATCGCAGCGCGCCGGTGCTGCCGATGATGCCCGGCATGCCCGAGCGCCGCACCCATGACTACGTGCGGCACGGAATCACCACCTTGTTCGCCGCCCTGGATGTGGCCACCGGCGAGGTCTACGGCTCGATTCACCGCCGGCACCGCGCGATCGAGTTCAAGAAGTTCTTGACCAAGTTGGACAACACCGTGCCCGCTGACCTGGACGTCCATCTGATCTGCGACAACTACTCGACGCACAAATCGCCGACAGTAACCAAATGGCTTGCCGCCCATCCCCGATTCCACATGCACTTCACCCCGACCTACTCGTCGTGGCTCAACCAGGTCGAGCGGTGGTTCGGGTTACTCACCGACCAGAAACTGCGCCGCGGCGTTCACCGCTCAATTCAGGCCCTCGAGAAGGACATTCGCGAGTGGATCGCAGACTGGAACGACAACCCCCGCCCGTTCAACTGGACCAAGACCGCCGACGAGATCTTCGAACGACTCGGTTCATATCTTCAACGAATTCCCGGCGCAGGACACTAG
>NZ_JBJIAI010000090.1:0-1184 GCF_045311035.1 Mycobacterium sp. SMC-13 | reverse complement strand
CTCGCCGGAACGAGGCGGCCCCGGCGCTCGCCCGGATCCGCACGCCGTCCTGCGCCAGCTTGCTGAGGTCGACCAGGCCCACCTCCGCCAAGGCCGCAAGATGTTCGGCGAGCAGCCGATCGAGCAGATCGGCGCATCCGACCCGGAAGTCCGCCAGCGTATGGTAGTTCACCGAGACCCCGCCACACAGCCAGCGATAGACATCGTGGCTCTCGCACAGCCGCTCCAGGGCGCGAGCGCTTCCTACCCCGTCGCTGGTCGCATAGAGCCACAGTGCCAGCAAAAGCCGTGGCGACGTCGCCGGATGACCCGGCCTCTCGCCCCGCGCCTTGATCCGATCTTCAAGCTCGCGCAGCTCGAGCCCGTCGACATAGCACCAGATCACCCGCGCCGGATGATCTTCCCCGATCAGGCTATCGATATCCACCGCCCGCAGTTCAATCTGATCGCGCTGCGGCTCGCGCAGACGCGGCAAACCCGCTGGCGCCGCATCAGTTTGCGGCTTCGGCTGCTCCGGCAGTTCTCCAAACAGCTGGTCTTCAGCCATCTCCCGCTCTCCCGCAATTCAGCGATTGCAGGGAATCACATCCCCCATCCCTCCCGCTACATCTTTCGCCCAAGCCACAAAAATTCACACGCTCTGAGGAGCCGCGAAGCGGCGTCTCGAAGGATCGACGGCCACCAGCCGGGCCGTGCATCCTTCGAGGCTCGCAAGCGCTCGCACCTCCAGCGACAAAGGCGAAGCCTTTGCGCGGGATGACGGTGATGGGTTTTGCTGCTGTCTGATTCAACTGTCAAACAGCTTACCCAGTGCCATCACCCGCGCATGCGGGAGATCCAGTATTCCAGAGACGGTCGTGCTTGAGCCGATAGGCCGCGGCGTACTGGGTCGCGCGGTCGAGCCGGGCGACGACAACAGTAGATGCGGACAAAGCCTCACATCTCTCAGGATGACGGTGATGGCAGCGTAGTTCATTCACGCGCGTCGCCTCGGCGTCCTATCCCGGCAACATCGCGAACGCGCTCGATACCATCGCCACCGGCTTGTTGTCGGTGGCGGAGGAGAGCGTGACGCGGCCGAAGCTCATGGTGCGGCCGAGCCGGACCACGCGGGCGTCGGCCAGCACGTCGGAGGCGGTCACCGCGCGCATGAAATGCGTGGTCTGGTCGACCGTGGTCATCGG
>NZ_JBJIAI010000089.1:0-1215 GCF_045311035.1 Mycobacterium sp. SMC-13 | reverse complement strand
CTTCTTGGCCGACAGCCGCCGCGAAGCCAGAAAGTATCGGGCCGTCCGCTTGGCAGGCTTGCCGGCCGTTGCGCGCCAGCTGTCGATGCGGCCGACCGCGACGATAGCGGGGAAGCCATGTTGCTTCGCCAATTGCGGTGCCGGCACGATGATGGCTTGCCGGCGCTCGATGCGATCGTGGGCGGCGGTTCTTCGCTGGCTTGCTCGCGCAGGCCGTCGGGCGGTGTCGAGCAACGCCTTGGCGGCCTTGAAGAGCCGGCCGCGATTGCTCTTGATGGCCAGAACGTAGTGGCCCTTCCGGTCGCGGATGGCTTGCGCGACATCGGGCCGGCAATGCAAGGCGTCGGCAGTGACAAGAGCGCCGTCCAGATCGAGCGAGGCGAGGACTTCGAGAACGCCGGCAACCTCGTTGCGATTGGGGGCCTTCCTTTGAGCCAGCGCCATGCGTGTGCCTGCCGCCCAGACATTGACCATATGCAGCGGTGTGGATTGCCGCCCACGCATGAAGGCGCCGCGCAACGCCTTGCCGTCGATGCTGACCACGCCCTTGATGCCGAAGCCCTTGCTGAGCTTGCGCAAAATCGCTTCCAACCCCTTCGGGTCCAGAGCACGGAAGACGTTGCTGAACGTATCGTGGCTGGGGATGCCGGATCTGAGCTCCAGGAACCGCTGCAACAGCTCCTCTCGGCCTTTGCCGAAGAACTCGAACTCGGTGCAGGTCTTGGCGCCGGCCAGTGTCGCCGCCAAGGCGATGACGATGATCTCCACCAGATCGTGCCGCACGTTGCTGGCGCGGGGGTCCTTGAGTGGTCGAAGCAGGCGCTTGAGTTGGCGCATTCTGGTCTCCCTCGGGAAGCGAGAGACACCCAAAGAATCCAGTTCCAACCGCTTGGCAACACCCCTCCATCGCCATATGCGATTCCCCTACCCCGCAAGGGGGGAGGGACCCCGCCCGCTGGTGCGTCCCTTACGTGTGCATGCAACTGCGCCGGAGCGCGCCCAGCACGCTTCACGCCGCAGCTTCTCCGAACACCATCTGCCAGCCCTTGCGCGTGTCCATGTATTCGCGCACCTGCTTGATGCGGCCGACCTCGACCTCGACCACGAAGCAGTAGTCGTTGTCGTAAGTCCGGCCGCCGGGCAGCGTGGCGCGCATGCGTTCCTCGACGATGACGCTGTCGCCGTCGGCATGAACCGCGCGGAACGCGATGTCGA
>NZ_JBJIAI010000088.1:0-1247 GCF_045311035.1 Mycobacterium sp. SMC-13 | reverse complement strand
GCGTCGATCAGCTTGTAGGCCATGGCCAATCCAGCGGCCCGCGATCCCGGACCCTTGGTGACCTTCGTTCTCAAACGCACTGTGGCGAAGGTGGATTCGATCGGATTCGTGGTACGCAGATGGATCCAGTGCTCGGCGGGGTAGTGGTAGAACTCCAGCAGGACATCGAGGTCGTCGACGATCTTGGCGACCACTTTCGGGTACTTCGCGCCGAAGGCAACCGCGAAGGCCTTGACCGCGACCTGAGCTTTGTCGATGTCTTCGGCGTTGTAGATGTCCTTGATGGCCGCCAGCGCGGCCGGATGCGCTGACTTCGGCAGTGCGGAAAGGACGTTGGCCTGCTTGTGGAACCAGCAGCGCTGCTCTCGGGTCTTCGGGAATACCTCCCGCACCGCCTTCCAGAACCCGAGCGCGCCATCGCCGACGGCCAGCACTGGGGCGGTCATGCCGCGTCGTTTGCAGTCGCGCAGCAGATCCGCCCACGACTCGCATGACTCCCGATAGCCGTCGGTGATCGCCACGAGCTCTTTGCGGCCGTCAGCGCGCACGCCGAGCATCACCAGCAGGCACAGCTTCTCCTGGTCCAGGCGGACCTTGAGGTGAATGCCGTCGACCCACAGGTAGACGTAGTCGCTGCCGGACAGGTCCCGGGCAGCGAACGTACGGGCTTCGTCTTGCCACTGCGCGGTCAGACGGGTGATCGTGGTGGCCGACAACCCGGCACCCGAGCCGAGGAACTGCTCGAGTGCGGGCCCGAAGTCGCTGGTCGATAGGCCGTGCAGATACAGCAGCGGCAGCACCTCACTCATCTGCGGGGACTTGCGTGCCCAGGCCGGCAGGATCGCCGAGGAAAACCGCTGCCGCTCACCAGAATCGGGGTCGACACGGCGATCGTTGACCCGCGGCGCCTTCACCTGCACGGCACCGGCCGCGGTCAGCACCTCACGCGGCTGGTGATAGCCGTTGCGGACCACCAGTCGGTGACCGTTCTCGTCGAGCTGATCAGCGAATGCGGCCACGTACGCGGCGACCTCGGCCTGCAGGGCAGCGGCCAACATCTGCCGGGCTCCGTCGCGGACGATCTCGTCCAACAACGACCGGCCGGCCTCGCCGCCGTTGGCCTCCTCGGCATCGTGAACTACGGTGAGCATGGGCGTACCTTCCCAACCAGCGCGCCAACGCCGGTCTTGATCGAATACCTGATTCCGTGATGATCATCCTCGGGAAGGTGCGCCCACTTTCAGGCC
>NZ_JBJIAI010000087.1:0-1265 GCF_045311035.1 Mycobacterium sp. SMC-13 | reverse complement strand
GGGTCTGCTGCACGATCAGGTGACAGTTTCGGTCACGCGGCCTGACTGGCCGGTGTGGTCATGATTGCTTCGAATTCGATCGGGGTCAACCGCCCGAGGCCGGACTGGCGGCGGCGCCGGTGGTAGGTGCGCTCGATCCAGGTGACGATCGCGATGCGGAGTTGTTCTCGGGTGTCCCAGCGGCGGCGGTCGAGCACGTTCTTCTGCAGCAGGCTAAAGAAGCTCTCCATGGCGGCGTTGTCGCCGGCGGCTCCGACACGGCCCATAGAGCCGACCATCTCGTGTTGATTCAAGGCGTGTACGAATTTCCTTGACCGGAACTGAGATCCGCGATCCGAGTGCAGAATGCACCCCGCGACATCTCCGCGTCGGGCTACCGCGCTGTGTAGTGCCCGGATGGCCAGTTGTGACTTCATTCGGGAGTCGATGCTGTAGCCGACGATCCGGTTGGAGAACACGTCCTTAATCGCACAGAGGTAGAGCTTGCCCTCACCGGTGCGGTGCTCAGTGATGTCACTGAGCCACAACTGATTTGGCCCTTCAGCGGTGAAGTCACGCTCGACAAGATCGTCGTGCACCGGCGGCCCGACTTTGCCGTTCTTGCCGCGTTTCTTACCAAACACGCTCCACAGTCGATTCTGCGAGCAGATCCGCCATGCGGTGCGCTCGGCCATCGGCTCGCCGGCATCGCGCGCCTCCTCCACGAGGTAGCGGTAGCCGAACTCCGGATCGTCTGCGTGCGCGTCGAACAGCGCATTGGCGCGGTAGGCCTCGATGAGTTCGGCCTCGGTGATGGGGTCGGCCAGCCAGCGGTAATACGGTTGGCGGGAGAGCTTGAGTACCCGGCACGTCACCGCGACGGGGATCCCGTCGGCGGCGAGCTCTTTCACGAGCGGGTAGACCCTTTTCCCGGCAGATTGGCCTGCGATAAATACGCTGCGGCCCGACGCAGCACCTCGTTCTCTTGCTCTAGCAGTTTGATCCGCCGTCGGGCTTCGCGCAGCTCACCGGACTCGCTGGCGCTCTTGCCGGGCTTGGTGCCTTCGTCGATGTCGGCCTGACGGAGCCATTTCTGCAGCGTCATCGGGTGCACTCCGAAATCGGTGGCGATCTGCTCGATCGTTACACCGTCATCGCGGTTGCGAGCGACCCGGACGACGTCGTCGCGGAACTCGCGGGGGTAGGGCCTTGCCATGGGGACATCCTTCCAGCCCGCCCATGCTGGGCAAGCCAACTCAGATGTCACCTATTCGTGCAGCAGACCC
>NZ_JBJIAI010000086.1:0-1281 GCF_045311035.1 Mycobacterium sp. SMC-13 | reverse complement strand
TGCCATGGGGACATCCTTCCAGCCCGCCCATGCTGGGCAAGCCAACTCAGATGTCACCTATTCGTGCAGCAGACCCTAACGATTCAGTTCATGGTGCCGGCCATGTGGGCCGCGCTCATGAAGGTGCCCGACTTCGACTCCTTCGACCTGTCCGCGCTGCGTTTCGCTATGGGCGGCGGGTCACCCGTTCCCCTGACGGTGATCGATTTCATGCGCGAGCGTGGTGTGCCCTTCACCGAGGGCTTCGGCATGACCGAGACCGCCCCGTTGGTGACCGTCCTGGACGCCGAGAACACCAGCACTCGGGCGGGGTCGATTGGCCGCGTGGCGATGCACGTCGACGCTCGCATCGTCGACGACCACGATCGCGAAGTCGCGATCGACACTGTGGGTGAGTTGATTGTGCGTGGCCCCAACGTGTTTACAGGCTACTGGATGAAGCCCGAGGCGAGCGCTGAGGCGTTCCGCGGAGGCTGGTTCCACACGGGCGACCTCGGACGCATGGACGCCGAGGGATACATCACCCTCGTCGACCGCAAGAAGGACATGATCATCTCCGGCGGCGAGAACGTCTACCCGATCGAGGTCGAGCAGGTTCTGTTCCGCCACCCGGAGGTACTCGACGCCGCTGTGATCGGAGGCGCGGACGCGAAGTGGGGGGAACGCGTCGTCGCGGTCGTCGTCGCCCAACCCGCGGTGGAAGCGCCGAGCGCCCAAGAGATAGTGGACTGGTGTCGTGAGCGGCTGGCACATTTCAAGTGCCCGCGCGACGTGCACTTCGTCGACGAACTGCCACGCAACGCCACCGGCAAGCTGCTCAAGACCGAGCTGCGTACGCAGTTCACAGGCATCGAGGCCGGAGTCGTTCTGCGCTGAGTGGCCTGCGCAGCGCCTCGCGGGTTCGGGGCAGGGTCTCTCAATCGACGTGCTGATGCGAGAATTTGGCAACAACGGCCGAGTTCAGCAGTTGCGTTGTCCTTTTCGAAGACGGTGCGGTGGGTGTCGACGCAGGAAACCCGGGCGTCGATAGGACTATCGTTCTGCGGAGCACTCCACACGTAATGATCGCGACGAACTGATAGGAGGCACGAACGCGTCTGGCTTGCGCCGCAAATTGCTACTTGAGGCCGCCGCCGACCTGTTCGCGTGCCAAGGCTTCCACTCGGTGGGTATTGATGACACCGGCGCCGCGGCTCGGGCGAGCGAGCTAGTGTCTTGAGTCATTAATTCGAGTGCAGTAGTTCCCGATGCTGGCTAGGATTTGGTCGGCGGTCTTCGTCC
>NZ_JBJIAI010000085.1:0-1284 GCF_045311035.1 Mycobacterium sp. SMC-13 | reverse complement strand
TGTTGGGCTTGACCCCTGATGGTGGACACCTAACTGGTGGGACTGCTGGTCCTGCGGGAAGGATGTCCGTATGGCGGGCAAGCGTAAGAAGTACACCCCGGAGTTTCGGGAGCAGGCTGCCCGCCTGGTGATCGAGACGGGACGTCCGATCGCGCATGTGGCCGCGGAGATGAATCTGGGTGAGCAGTTGTTGGGTCGGTGGGTGCGCCAGGCCCGCGAGTCGGCCGGGGATACTGGCGGGGTGCTTGATGTTGATGAGCGCGCCGAGTTGGAGCGGCTGCGCAAGGAGAACGCTGAATTGCGTTTGGACCGTGAGTTTTTAAAAAAAGCGGCAGCCTTCTTCGCCTCCGAACAGAACCGGTAGATGCTTACCGGATCATCGAGGCGGAGAAGGCGAACTTCAGCATTGTGCGGATGTGCCGACTGCTGGTGGTATCGCGGTCGGGGTTCTACAAGTGGCGTGTGGCCGACGCTGCCGGTCCTACGCCGGCCCAGCAGCGCCGTAAGCGCCTCGACACCGCAGTTGCGGGGTTTCATGCCGACTCCGACGGGGTGAACGGCGCACCGCGCATCCTGGCCGATCTACGGGAGGATGGCTGGGTGGTCTCGTGCAAGACGGTGGCGGCATCACTGCGCCGCCAAGGTTTGTTCGGGATCAGTCCGCGCACTTTCGGTCCGCCGACCACCGTGGCGGACCCGGATGCCGAAGCGATCCCGGACCTGGTCAAACGTCGTTTCGATACCGGTGTGCTCAACGCGGTGTGGACCAGCGACATCACCTATCTGCGGACTGGGGAAGGCTGGTTGTATCTGGCGGCGGTACGGGACGGGCATTCGCGGCGGGTGATCGGTTGGGCGATCGCCGATACCCTGCATACCGATGTTGTCGAGTCGGCGTTGACGATGGCGATCGCGTTGCGTGGCCCGTTGCCGGAGAAGGTGATTTTCCATGCCGATCGGGGCTGTCAGTACACCTCGGCGCAGCTGGCTCGGTTCGCCCGGGAGAACAACCTGCTGCGGTCGGTGGGCCGTACCGGGGTGTGCTGGGATAACGCTGCGACTGAATCATTATGGGCGACACTGAAAGTCGAGTTTTACGACCGGCGGTTGTGGCCGACGAAAGCTGCCGCTAGGCTCGCCGTCGGTGACTGGATCGAGCGGGTCTACAACCGCCGCCGGCGTCACAGCGCACTGGGCATGATCAGCCCCGTCGAGTTTGAAAACCGGATCAATCAGACGGCACAAGCCGCCTGACCCTGTGTCCACCAAACAGGGTCAAGCCCA
>NZ_JBJIAI010000084.1:0-1355 GCF_045311035.1 Mycobacterium sp. SMC-13 | reverse complement strand
TGAACCGCCCCGAGTTTGATGCACACCGGTTTATTGGTGCGCAGCCTCTGATTGGGCTGTGCTCGTAGCGTAGTAGATGGTCTCGTATTCGATCGGCGGGATGCGGCCCAGGCGGTGCATGAGCCGGTCGGTGTTGTACCAGTGGACCCAGTCGGCGGTGAGCAGTTCTACGTCGGTCAGTCGGTGCAGCGGTCCGCGACGGAATGGGGAGTCGTCGCGGACGGCTTCGTTCTTGTACAGCCCGATGGTGGTCTCGGCCAACGCGTTATCGAAGGCATCGCCGACCGATCCGATCGAGGGCACCAATCCGGACAAGGACAGGGTTTCCCCGAACCGCACCGACGTATACTGAGAGCCCGCATCCGAGTGGTGAATAGTGCTGCCCGACAACGGATTACCATCACGACGCCGGAGTTGCGCGGCGTGGCGGATTGCCCGCCGCACGAACGCATCACTCTTGCCCGCTGAGCAGGTCCAGCCCACGATGCGCCCGGCGTAGGCGTCGATGACGAACGCGGTGTAGACGAACACCCCGGCGGCCAGTCTGACGTAGGTGAAATCGGCTACCAGCAACCTGTTGGGCGCCTCGACGCGGAACTGGCGGTCCACCAGATCCGGGGCTCGCCCGGCAGCCGGGTCAGCGATGGTGGTGCGAACCTTCTTACGGCGGGTCACCCCACGCCACCGGTTGTCCCGCATGAGGCGCTCCACCGTGCAGCGGGCCACCTCGATGCCCTGACGGCGCAGATGGGCCCACATCTTGACCGCGCCGTACAACGACTCGGGCTTGCGGTGTCCGTGTTCGTCGGGTTCGTAGTAGCCGGCCAGCACCTCAGTAATGGCCATATCCCACAAGGCCCGCGCCGATGGCGGCCGCGCCAGCCAGGCGTAGAACGTTCTCGGGGCAATCTGGCAGCCGTGCTTGGACAGCACGCGGCAGATCGGAGCGACCCCGAACCGAGCACGATGCTCGGCGATGAACGCACAAATCAGCGGCGTCGCGGGTCGCTCTCCCGCGCGAAGAAACTTGTTGCCGCCTTGAGGATTTCGATGGTTTCCTCAAGCTCACGGTTCTTACGTTTGAGCTCTCTGTTCTCGCGCGCAACGTCGGTGGGCACCCCTGCCCGGTCCCCGGCGTCGACCTCGCTCTGGTTGATCCAGCGGCGCAGCGATTCGTAGGAGACACCCAACCGTTTGGCGACCGCGGTGATGCACGCCGTGCGGGTGTCGTACTCCTCGACATGGTCAGCGACCAACCGCACCGCCCGGGCCTTGAACTCCTCGTCGTACTTCTTCGGCATGATGCGAACAACCTTCCCTCGAAAGAAGGTGTGCATCAAACTCGGGGCGGTTCA
>NZ_JBJIAI010000083.1:0-1396 GCF_045311035.1 Mycobacterium sp. SMC-13 | reverse complement strand
GCCCGGCGCGAAGATGAACTTGTGGATCTGGGCCTCGGTCATCTTCTCCAATTCAGCCTCGGTGACGAGACCGTTCTGGAGTGCCTTGGCCTTGATCCGCTCGGTGTTGAGCCCGCGGCCATTGTCGGCGATGCAGATGATGATGTGGCCGCCTTCGTGATAGGCACTGAGGCGGATGGTGCCCTGCTCCGGCTTGCCGGCGGCGAGGCGCTCGGCGGTGGTCTCCAGCCCGTGATCGGCGGAGTTGCGCACCATGTGCGTCAGCGGATCCTTGATCAGGTCGAGCACCTGGCGGTCGAGCTCGGTGTCGGCGCCGTGCATCTCGAGCTCGATCTGCTTGCCGAGTTCGCCGGAGAGGTCGCGGACGATGCGCGGCAGCTTCTGCCAGGCATTGCCGATGGGCTGCATCCGCGTCTTCATGACGCCTTCCTGCAGCTCGGCGGTGACGTTGGAGAGCCGCTGCAACGGCACCTTGAACTCGGTGTCCTCGTTGCGGCGCGAGATCTCCAAGAGCTGGTTGCGGGTCAAGACCAGCTCGGAGACCATGGTCATCAGGTGCTCGAGGGTATCGACATTGACCCGGATCGACTGGTTGGCGATCTTGTTGCCTTCCTGGACGTCTTCGGCGGCGGCCTTGCGGGCCGGCTTCTTCGCAGCTTCAGCCGGCTCGGCGGCGGGGGCTGCGGCCACGACCTTCGCGGCAGGCGCCGGCGCAGGTGCGGCCACTTCGGTCTCGGTCTCGCGGAAGGCGCGCTCGAGCTCGTCGAGCGAGACCTCGCCCGGACGCAAGGGGCGCTCCAGCGTCTGCACCACCAGCGTGCCTTCGGCCATATCCGCCTGCACCGACGGCGCTTCGACCACCGGCACATCTTCTTCGGCAGCGGCATCACCGGCGGCCATTGCCGCCATGCCGCGCTCGACCATCGCTTCCAGCTGATCGATCAGATCGCGGTCGTTGCCTTCGGGCTCGGCCTCGGCCGCCTCCGGCCAATATCTCCTTGATGCGGTCGATCGAGGACAGGATCAGCGTCACCGCTTCCGCTCTCACCGGCATGCCGTCGCGGAATTTGCCCATCAGGGTCTCGCCGGCATGCGCCAGCGCTTCCAGCCGCGGCAGCCCGAGGAAGCCGCAGGTCCCCTTGATCGTGTGCACAAGGCGGAAAATGTTGTCCAGGATCTTCGCGTTGTTCGGATCCTGCTCGAACTGCACCAGCTGGTTGTCGACCGTATCCAGGCTCTCGCTGCTCTCCGTCAGGAACTCGCGCAACAGATCGTCCATGGATAGGCCCCCTCAAGGTGCTGCGGAACGCTCGCATCGCATCGATAACTTGGCGGGCTTCACAGCGACGTTAATTTTGCCGTCCGTGCAAATACGGACGAGGAGTCCCGCGATGCA
>NZ_JBJIAI010000082.1:0-1404 GCF_045311035.1 Mycobacterium sp. SMC-13 | reverse complement strand
GTGCTACTCCTCACCTTCTCGTGGGTAGCTGAGGGTGGAGCCCGCCCAGGCAGAGATAGATCATTGAGGTCAGTGTTCGGGCGGAGTGGTGGCCGTAGCCGCGGGCGTTGATGAGTCGGATTTTGGCGTTGATGCCTTCGAGGAGGGCGTTGGAGATGCCGAGTTCCACGGCGGCGATGACGGCGTCGAAGTGTTCCTGTAGTCGTTTGCCGAGTTCGATGAAGGACGGGATACGGCTGCGTTTGGCGGCGGTGATCCAGGCTTTGAGTCGTTGACGGGCGACACCGGGTTCGTGTGGGAGTCGATACAGGTCGCGCAGCTGTTCTTTGAGGGCCCAGGCCCGGCCGACGTGACGGTTCGCGCGGGCGATCTGGTTGACCAGTTCACGTTTGTTGTCGGTGAGTTTGTTTTCGCCGGTGCGCAGCGCCCATCGGGTCTGGCGCCACTGCGCTGAGGTCATGGCGACTTTGTCCGGTCCGCTGGCGGCGGCGGCGAAGACCCGGTCCAATGCCCGGTTGACCCATTGCATGATGTGGAACGGGTCAAAGCAGATGGTGGCTTCCGGTAGGTGGGTTCGGGTGGCTCCGCGGAACGCCTTGCTCACGTCCATGCTCACGGCGGTGATCGTCTCTAGTGTCGAATCAGGTTGTTGTTCATAGAATTTCGATAGCGATTCTTCACTGCGTCCGGGCTGGACTCCGATGACGGTGCCGGTGTCGTGGTCGCCGACGATGGTCAGATATTTGTGCGGGTGGCGGTAGCAGATTTCGTCGACGCCGATCCGGTACAGGTCTGTGAGTCGTCGTTGGTCGAGCAGTTCGTCGACACCGCGGTTGATGATGGCGGTGACCGATTCCCAGCCGCACCGCATGAGCGTGGCCACGGTGGTGCGGTCGGTGCGTTGGGCCAGCCAGAGCACCGTGTCTTCGAAGTCTCGGGTGAATCGGGCACCGGGACGAGCCCACGGCACCTGCTCGGTGACGATGCCGCAGCGTGGGCAGTTCGTGCGGCGGATGTCGTAGACCAGCCACAGTTTCTTGCAGGCCAGATCCACATGGCGCCAGCGCCGGCGCCGGCGGTCATAACCGGCCCGCACACGTTTGCCGCACGGGCAGCGCATCGAGCGGGCTTTAAGGCCGACGGTGACTTCGATATCGCGGTCGCCGATGGTGACATCGGTGACGTTGGCTCCGGGGACCTGAAGTATTCGGTTAAATGCAGTACTGACGCGCACGCGGATCGTTCCTGGCGGTTGAGGTTGGTGTGGTAACCCCGAAACCTAGAGGGACACCGCGTGCGCGTCCTTCAACTCGCCGCCGACACGCTCAAAACCCCAGGCGCACAACCTAAAATAGCCCCTGAACAGCGCAAAGGCGCCCACGAAAACCCGTGGAGCGCCACATA
>NZ_JBJIAI010000081.1:0-1447 GCF_045311035.1 Mycobacterium sp. SMC-13 | reverse complement strand
CCGTTGGGGTTGTGCGCCTCCAGCTTGGCCCAAAATCCGGTGTCAGATGTAGCAAAAGGTTCCGACACCCACAACACCGGGGTGTTACCCACCAACGTGTTGGGGTCGTGGAACTTCGGTCCCAGGTGAGTGCAACTACGACGAGAAGACAGAGCAATACTGTTGTTCATGAAAAATTCCCTGTGTGAGGGCCGCAACGATACGGCCGAAAGGTAGTAACGGGCGCTTGAGCCGCACCGGCGATACCACGATCGCTCCAGCAGCCGAACCCGACCCTCAGCAGCGAATCACACACAAATCAGTAAGAAGGACCCGCCCGAAGCGCGGAATCCCCGGGCAGCGGCGTCGCCGAGGCGATCCACGACACTCACGCCCAGACCACAGCGCCCCGAGAGCACCAGCGCCCAGCATCACACCCACGGTGACCAACACCCGCAACGGACCATCCGTTCGGACACTCAACGCAGGTACGTCAAAAACCGAGCACCACGCCGCATGCAAGGTACTGCCTACATGCGGATGCGCCGTCATTGCGGCGACATTGATTGCCGGCGCTCCAGAGATCGTGATCGGTGCCTGATGATGCTGAGGTGCGCGGAGGTGCTGTCCACGGTCACCGATGCAGTGCGCCAGCGGCAAACTGGCAGTAATGCCGACCAGCAGCGCCACCAACCACAGCCGCACCCGACTGCGACAGCATCGGCGGCCCCAGATCCTCACGGCCACAAAACTACCATGGCCCCAATGCCCCTAGCGGGTATGTGATCAAATCGTCACGCAATGCCGCGACGCGCCGAGCCGTTTCGGCCCACCCCCGCAAACCTTCCAGCACAGCGCTTCATGGCCGGCGCTGTCGCGGCGGGCGACACCGGACATGCATACCCCCTACGGGTGTGCGTGGCGGTGTTAAGGTAGGGCGATGGCGCTCACAGGTGACCGTGCCTGCGCCCGTGGCAGACTCGCCGCGGGCGCAGTGTGGGTGCTGCTGGCGCTCGCTGTCGCGCTGATCCCAGCGCTCCAATGCCCCCCGACTCACGATTTCGAGGGCCAGCATGTTCCGCGTGCGTCGCTGATACCCGCAGCGCAGGGGCTATCTACCGAGATTGCCGCCGCCCACACCGTCGATGTTCACCAGGAATGTCAACTGCCAGTGGCCGCCTCAGCAATCATGGCTACTGCAGGCGTTGGGCGCGGATGGGGAGTGCCGGCGGCGCTTGCGGTCGTCCTGTCAATGGCATTGCGGGCAGTGCGGTCGCCGAACACCCGCGGCCCGCCGTCACGCACTGCGATCTGGCTTCTGCATGGCGGTCGTGAGCGACTGCGGCATTTCTGCGTGATGCGGAACTGACTGACGATACCCACGGCCCTCAATCCCGGGGCCGCTGGTACCGGCAATCATCCATCACGGCCACCTCAACGGCGGCCCACACGCAAGGAATCCCTATGA
>NZ_JBJIAI010000080.1:0-1463 GCF_045311035.1 Mycobacterium sp. SMC-13 | reverse complement strand
GAGCAATGATCAGAACCTGTGGATCCCGGGCGGGCGTGCCTTCCCGGAAGATGATCTGCAAGGAATCCGAATTCTGATCAAGACCAGCGTTGGCGCGCTGGCGGGAAGGCACGCCCGTGCTCACGGTAGTAGACAACAACGACGACTCCAACGAGACCCGCAATGCGGCCGGTGCGGGCCGGTCGTTGCTCGACCAGATCGTCCGCGACGGTGCCCGGCAGATGCTGGCCGCGGCGTTGCAGGCCGAGGTCGCCGACTATGTAGCCCGGTATGCCGGTGAGGTCGACGAACACGGCCACCGACTGGTGGTCCGCAACGGATACCACGCCGAACGTGAGGTCGTGACCTCGGCGGGTGCGGTGGCGGTGAAGGCGCCCCGCGTGAACGACAAGCGGATCGACCCCGATACCGGCGAGCGCAAGCGGTTCTCCTCGGCGATCCTGCCCGCCTGGGCTCGCAAGTCCGAGCAGGTATCGGAGGTGCTGCCGCTGCTGTACCTGCACGGCCTGTCAACCAGTGACTTCGGGCCGGCGCTCGAACAGTTCCTCGGCACCGGCGCCGGACTGTCCGCATCCTCGATCACCCGGCTCACGGCCCAGTGGCAGGACGAGGCGAAGGCCTTCGGCACCAGGGACCTCTCGCAGGTCGACTACGTGTACCTGTGGGTCGACGGCATCCACCTGAAAGTCCGGCTCGAGCAGGAAAAGCTCTGCCTGTTGGTGATGCTCGGGGTGCGGGCGGACGGCCGCAAGGAACTCGTCGCCCTGGCCGACGGCTACCGAGAGTCCACCGAGTCCTGGGCGGACCTGCTGCGGGATTGCCGCCGCCGCGGGATGCGCGCGCCGGCGCTCGCGGTCGGGGACGGAGCTTTGGGATTCTGGCGGGCACTGCGGGAGGTGTTCCCCGCCACCCGCGAACAACGCTGCTGGTTCCACAAACAAGCCAACGTTCTTGCTGCACTCCCGAAATCGGCGCATCCGGGTGCGTTGGCGGCGATGAAGGAGATCATCGGGGCCGAGGACATCGACAAGGCGCAGTTGGCGATCGCAGCGTTCGAACGTGACTACAGCGCGAAGTACCCGAAAGCGGTGAAGAAAATCGTCGATGACGCCGACGTGCTGCTCGAGTACTTCCGGTATCCCGCCGAGCACTGGGTGCATCTACGCACCACGAACCCGATCGAATCGACCTTCGCGACGGTTCGGCTTCGGACCAGGGTGACCAAGGGCCCGGGATCACGGGCGGCGGGCATGGCGATGGCCTACAAGCTGATCGAAGCAGCGCAGTCGCGGTGGCGGGCGGTCAACGCACCACACCTGGTGGCGTTGGTGCGGGCCGGCGCAGTGTTCCACCAGGGCAAGCTCCTCGAACGTCCGGTCGACATCACCCCGGAACCATCGCCCGACACCCCAGTGTCCGAGGTCGCCTGACGACCCTCGATCCACAGGATTTGACTATTTCTC
>NZ_JBJIAI010000079.1:0-1481 GCF_045311035.1 Mycobacterium sp. SMC-13 | reverse complement strand
GAGCAATGATCAGAACCTGTGGATGAGCCTCGGCGAGGCGGCGTAGGAAAGGGCGCACCTTCCCGAGGATGATCTGAATGTCGAAGGTCTGATCAAGAGCCGGCGTTGGCGCGCTGGTTCGGGAAGGTACGCCCATGCTCACGGTAGTTCACGATGCGGATTCATCCAACGAGGATGCTGGCTCGTCGCGGTCGTTGCTCGATGAGATTGTCCGCGACGGTGCCCGCCAGATGCTGGCCGCAGCGTTGCGGGCTGAGGTCGCCGCCTACATCGAGGCTCATGCCGGTGAGCTTGATGAGAACGGGCACCGGCTGGTGGTGCGCAATGGCTATCACCGCGAGCGCGAGGTGCTCACCGCGGCGGGCGCGGTGAGTGTGACCGCGCCGCGGGTCAATGACAAACGTGTTGACCCGGACACTGGTGAGCGGCAACGGTTTTCCTCGGCGATCCTGCCGGCGTGGGTGCGCAAGTCGCCGCAGATGACCGAGGTGTTGCCGTTGCTGTATCTGCATGGCTTGTCGACCAGTGATTTCGGTCCGGCGTTGGAGCAGTTCCTGGGCTCGGGTGCCGGCTTGTCGGCCACGACGATCACCCGACTCACCACGCAGTGGCAGGACGAGGCCAAGGCCTTCGAGGCCCGTGATCTGTCGGGCACCGACTACGTCTACCTGTGGGTCGACGGCATCCATCTCAAGGTGCGCCTGGAGCAGGAGAAGCTCTGTTTGCTGGTGATGATCGGTGTGCGCGCTGACGGCCGCAAGGAGCTGGTCGCGCTCACCGACGGGTACCGGGAGTCGGCCGAGTCGTGGGCTGATCTGTTGCGGTCGTGCCGACGTCGCGGGATGACCGCACCGGTGCTGGCCGTCGGCGATGGGGCCCTGGGGTTCTGGAAGGCCGTGCGTGAGGTGTTCCCGGCCACCGGCGAGCAGCGGTGCTGGTTTCACAAGCAGGCCAATGTTCTTGCCTGCCTGCCAAAGTCGGCTCATCCGGGGGCGATCGCGGCGATGCGGGAGATCTACAACGCCGAGGATATCGACCACGCGCAGGTGGCGATCAAGGCGTTCGAGGTGGACTACGGCGCCAAGTACCCCAAGGCGGTCGCCAAGATCGTCGATGACGCCGATGTGCTGCTGGAGTTCTATAAGTACCCGGCCGAGCACTGGGTCCATCTGCGCACTACCAACCCGATCGAATCAACGTTTGCCACGGTACGTTTGAGGACCAAGGTGACCAAGGGGCCGGGTTCACGCGTCGCCGGAATGGCCATGGCTTACAAGCTGATCGACGCCGCGCAAGCCCGCTGGCGAGCCGTCAACGCACCGCACCTGGTCGCTCTGGTCCGGGCCGGCGCGATCTTCCACAAAGGCAAACTGCTCGAGCGACCCACCGACATCACCCCGTCGGCGGACTCGGCACCGACCGAATCAACTGGAACGGAGGTCGCCTGAAACAAGCCGATCCACAGGTATTGACAATTCCTC
>NZ_JBJIAI010000078.1:0-1488 GCF_045311035.1 Mycobacterium sp. SMC-13 | reverse complement strand
GAGTAATTGTCAATACCTGTGGATTGGTGTTTTTCAGGCGACCTCCGTTCCGGTCGGGGTGGCCGGGTTGTCGGCCGGTTCGGGTGGGGTGATGTCGACGGGTCGTTCGAGCAGTTTGCCTTTGTGGAACACCGCTCCGGCCCGGACCAGGGCGACCAGGTGCGGGGCGTTCACCGCCCGCCAGCGGGCTTGTGCGGCGTCAATGAGCTTGTAGGCCATGGCGATACCCGCCGCGCGGGAACCCGGCCCCTTGGTGACCTTGGTGCGCAACCGGACCGTGGCGAAGGTCGACTCGATCGGATTGGTGGTGCGCAGATGTACCCAGTGCTCGGCGGGATAGTGGTAGAACTCCAGCAGCACATCGAGGTCGTCAACGATCTTGGCCACGGCCTTGGGGAACTTGGCGCCGTAGTCCAGTTCGAAGGCTTTGACCGCGACCTGCGCGTGGTCGATGTCCTCGGCGCCCGCGATTTCCCGCATCGCCGCGATCGCCCCCGGATGCGCCGACTTCGGTAGTGCGGCAAGGACATTGGCCTGCTTGTGAAACCAGCACCGCTGCTCACGGGTATCGGGGAACACCTCACGGACCGCTTTCCAGAACCCCAGAGCACCGTCCCCGACCGCGAGCACCGGGGCGCGCATGCCACGGCGCCGGCAGTCCCGCAGCAGATCCGCCCACGAGTCCGCTGATTCGCGGTACCCGTCGGTCAGCGCGACCAGTTCCTTGCGGCCGTCGGCGCGCACCCCCAGCATCACCAGCAGGCACAGTTTGTCCTGCTCCAGGCGGACCTTGAGATGGATGCCGTCCACCCACAGGTACACATAATCGGTGCCCGACAGGTCCCGGCGGCCGAACGCGGCGGCCTCGTCCTGCCACTGCGCGGTCAGTCGGGTGATCGCCGGAGCCGAGAGCCCCGCCCCCGAGCCGAGGAACTGCTCCAACGCCGGACCGAAGTCGCTGCTGGACAGGCCATGCAGGTACAGCAACGGCAGCACCTCGGCCATCTGCGGGGACTTACGCGCCCACGCCGGCAGTATCTTCGACGAGAATCGTTGCCGCTCACCGGTTTCCGGATCGACCCGTTTGTCGTTGACCCGCGGCGCCTTCACCTCGATCGCCCCAGCGCCGGTGAGCACCTCCCGGACGTTGTGGTGGCCGTTGCGGACCACCAGCCGGTGCCCATTCTCGTCGACCTGATCGACGAACTGGTCGACATAGGCGGCGACCTCGGCCTGCAAAGCGGCGGCCAGCATCTGCCGGGCACCGTCGCGGACAATCTCATCCAACAACGACCGACCGGCACCGCTGCGGGTGTCGTTGGCCTGCGCGACATCGTGAACTACGGTGAGCACGGGCGTGCCTTCCCAACCAGCGCGCCAACGCCGGTCTTGATCAGAAACGAACTGGACTTGTGATCATCCCCGGGAAGGCGCGCCCACATTCACGCCGCCCTACCAAGGCTCATCCACAGGTTCTGATCATTGCTC
>NZ_JBJIAI010000077.1:0-1772 GCF_045311035.1 Mycobacterium sp. SMC-13 | reverse complement strand
GACTCGGCACCGACCGAATCAACTGGAACGGAGGTCGCCTGAAACAAGCCGATCCACAGGTATTGACAATTCCTCCCTTTCGGGGCTCCAACAGTTCCAATTCGGTGACCTTCGGATTGAACTGCCGACCACATCCGTTCTGGTCGAGACGGAGAGCGCCGGCGGTGTCGGCAACTTGGTCAAGTACTGGCCTCTGTTGCGTACCGGCGGCCGAGAAAGGCGACTCGTCCTCATCCATCTGTACATGCTTGCGAGCGACGGCGACTACATCGCCCATCGAAAGCTGTGGTCTTTTCTCGTGGACCGAATGGATACCGACCTGCGTTCAGTCGGGGTGCATCGACCCGACGATTGGGATGCTCACCTGTTCACCTATCGCAAGGGCAGCCCACCGGACGACGTAGTGGCGTTTCTGCGCGCCACAGTTGCAGGTGAGCCGGGCTAGCCAGTTCGCCCATCCAGTTCCGGCATTTCTCGCCGAAGGCGCCGATCCGCCTACGCGTGGAAGCGGAGTTCAACTTCGTAGTGGCGCCGAGGGCCATCCGGACCCCCGTGAACGGCGCTAACTGCGGTTGGCTGTCACGGCCTCATGAATCAGTGCCTTGAACGCATCCGCGTCCAGTTGGTCGCCTTCGCGCAGATCAATGGCGCGCCGGACTCCAGCATCGAGACTCGCGTTGAACAAACCACTCGGGTCCTTCAAGGACGCGCCTTTGGCGAAGGTCATCTTGACCTTGTCCCTGTACGTCTCCACTGTGCAGATCAGTCCATCCAGTGAAAACGTCGGCACGCCATCAGGATTCGATGGCTTGCGCCACTTGAACTCCTCGACGACGTCGGGCTCGGCTTGTTTGACCAATGCCCGAATTTCGTCGACCCGATCGACGCGCCAATCCCCACTCACAGCCGCCAATGTACTAGGCAGATATGGATGAACACGGGCGTGGGTGCTGACGTTGACGGAGGCGTGACGCGACCTACTCGATGTGATGCTGCGGTTGGCCAAGTGGTAGCGGTGGAATCTGGTCTGCCGCGGGAACCATGAAGCAGTTCTGCACTGGCGGGATGTAGCCTCCAGCTCCGGTGTACTGCGAGTGAGCGAACATGCACCGCTTCCACGAACCGTCCTCGCGGATGGGACCGTCGCAGTAGTTGGCGAACACCTGGGTTTCACACCCGGCCATGGGGTCGCCGGGCACCGCATTCGCGGCAGGGATTACAACCAGAGCTATTGCCGGGGCGGCAATAGCTGATGCCGCCAGCGCTGCTGCGATCCTCACAGTGGTTTCCTTCCGGCGGGCAATCTTGGTCTATCCGATTGCCGGACAAGTAGCTAGCGGAGCACCGATCGGTCTGGCGCGCCTGGGCATTTGCTGTGAATCAGCACCGTACTATCTCGTCCATGAAACCGGGCACTATCGCAGCATTCGTGGCAATCCTGTCTGCGTGTTCTGCATGCGGCGATAGCTCACCCAGCAAGCAGGATGCCAGCGCCGCGAGTTCCACCGCCAACAACGGTAGTCCGGAAAAGTATCTCGACACGCTGGCCAGCCATGGAATCAAGCTGCGCTCGTCTGCATCCGAGACCGGCTACCGCGACGACGCCGCAACCATCACGTACGGACAAAGTTTGTGTGACCTCGGTCGTCGCAAAGGGCCTGGATACGACCCAGCGCCCGTGATGCAGCTTGACGACTGTCGTCGGTCACGTAATTCCCCAGGGGTTGCTGTCACGTAATTCCCCAGGTGTGGGCCTCGTGTTGGTCTTACCG
>NZ_JBJIAI010000076.1:0-1790 GCF_045311035.1 Mycobacterium sp. SMC-13 | reverse complement strand
CCGTGGTCTGGTGCAGGAGCTGATCGGCCGCGCGCTCGCCGACGGCAAGGCGGCAGGTTTCGCGCGGGCGTCGATCTCGTTCCTGATCGGCAACGACGCGGCCGAACGCTGCTACACCAAGGCGGGTTTCGCCTTCGCCGAAGAGAAGCGCGACGCCGCCTTCGAAGCGCTGACCGGCGCACCGGGCTTTCGCAGGTTTGCGCGGGCGATTTGAGTGGGGGCGGCTAACGCGCCACACATCCAAGCCGTGGTTGTTGATGGTGTGGTACGCCTGTGCCCAATGGTGCTGTCGTCCCGGCGAAGGCCCTAGGGCATGCACAGATCTCTGAGGGACCATCCAGCGGCTGCGGCGTGGAAGTATTGCAGGCCGTGTTTCATAGTGATGGGGCCCGGCGGTTTGGACGATGGATAGCCGTCCCAGCCGCCGAGCCGGCCGATAATCCAGGCGGCCCAAGCGAGGCTGTCAGGCGGGTGCGGGTTTCTCAGCCGCTTGCTTTGGGCTTCGAGGTTGCGATTGAGGGCGGCAAGTGTAGCGACTTCCCCAGCATTGAAGGCAATTCGGACAGACTGGTTGTCGCGACCATCGCGCGCCTGCACAAGCTGAAGGGAGATGACTGCCGCCTTGGCCGCGATCGCGACCAGCTTGAGAAGCCGCTCGGCGGTCCCGATCTGACTGTCTTCGAGCTTGAGGCCTTGTGTCTTCAAGATGCGGAAGAACTGCTCGATCAGCCACCGCCGCTTGTACCATTCGATAATGCGCCAGGCCTCTTCTGCATTCGTCACCGGATGCGTGGTGAGCAGCCGCCAGTGCAGCGGCTCGATCCCGGCCTGCGGCTCGATCTCGCGCACATCGACCAGGATCAAGGGTAGGCTTTTCGGCAGATGGCGCAGGAACTTGGTTTGCGGTCGGGCCAGTTCGACGGCGCCGAAGCGCAGATCGAGAAGCGCAGCCCGCTCAGGCCGTTGTGCTCGCGCAGGCAATACGATGGTCCGTTGTTCGATGCTGGTCATGGCCTCGCTGGCCGCATACAGGCCACAGCCATCCGCCAGCTTGCGATCATGCATGCTCCGGGCAATGACGTGGAACTGGTGTTCTGCGGCGCAGGCGTAGAGCGCGAAGATGTCGCTCTCGCGGTCGCCCAGCATGGTCACCATCGCAGCCTTCGCCAACAGCGGCTTGGCTGCCAGAGCGGTCGCGATCCAGCGTTGCGATTCTTTGTCCTTCAGATCGCGATTGTCGTGCGAGACGGTGCGGCGGCCCTGGCGGGTCCAGATCTCGCCGTGCAACAGGCCAAGGCAGCAGCCGCTTTCCGCGTCTGCGGCCAGCATCGGGTGCAGCAACACCCCGCGGGTGTTGCCATGACCGATCTCGCCCAAGCCACGCCGGTTTTGTGCCTTGGTGGCAAAATTGATCTCGCTGGTATCCTGGATCGCCAGCACATGGCGGCCTTCGGCCGCCATTACCGTACCATCGCTCCAGCTTTCGATTATCCGCGTCGTCGTCACCTTGGCATTGCCGAGAAAGCGGTTGAAGCGCACCTCCCGGGCACGCATGCCTCCTGCCAGCCGTCGCAGGCAGACATCCTTGCCCGCGACCATGCATTCGACGAGCGCCGCCCCCCTTTATCGAGGCGGAGATCCCCGAACCGACCTAATGACCAGTCAATTTGCGCCAGCATGTCGACACCTCCGCCAAAGCCGAAGTGCCGCAATATGAATCACACGAAATACCGATTCGGGAATCCCCACCCAACTAGATGTGTGCATGCCCTAGGGCCTTCGCCGGGACG
>NZ_JBJIAI010000075.1:0-1859 GCF_045311035.1 Mycobacterium sp. SMC-13 | reverse complement strand
TGTCGTCGGTCACGTAATTCCCCAGGGGTTGCTGTCACGTAATTCCCCAGGTGTGGGCCTCGTGTTGGTCTTACCGGTCGGGGCGGGCGTTGTCTAGGTGGTGGTGCGGCCGGGTCGTTTCCGGGGTCGGTAGCTGGGTCCGTCCATGAGGACTTGGTGGCTGGTGTTGATCAGTCGGTCGAGTAGGGATTCGGCCACGACGGGGTTGGGGAACAGCGGGTACCAGTCTTTGGGGGCGCGGTTGCTGGTCAGGATGAGGGGTTTGCCAGCGATGGCCCGGTCGGAGACCAGATCGTAGAGATCGTCGGATTGGGTGGTGGTGTGCTCACGCATCGCGAAGTCATCGACGATCAGTACCAGGGGCCGGGTGTACTCGCGCATGCGCTGGCCGATGGTGCGGTCGGCGTGTCCGCCGGCAAGGTCGGCGAGCATGCGGGCGCATTTGACGAAGCGGATGTCCCCGCCGCGGCGGGCTACGTGATGTCCGAGTGCTTGTGCCACATGGGTTTTGCCGACGCCGACGGGGCCGTAGAGGATGACTGATTCGCCGGCGTCGAGCCAGCGCAGGGCGGCCAGGTCGCGCAGCATCGCGGCGGGCAGTTTCGGGTTGGCGGTGAAGTCGAAGTCTTCGAAGGTGGCCTGTTCTTCGAACTTGGCGCGGCGCAATCGCCGTGTGAGAGCGGCGGATTCGCGGCGGGCGATCTCGTCTTGACAGAGGGCTTGCAGGAATTCGAGGTGGCCGAGGCCGCCGTCGCGGGTTTGGGCGAGCCGGGCATCGAGGGTGTCGAGCATGCCGGACAGTTTCAGGGTGCGCAGCGCGGTGCGTAGCGCCGGATCACAGATAGACATGGTGGGCTTCCTTTGAAGGTTGATTATGTTGCAGCAGTGTGGAATTGGTGACGATCAGGCGATGATGCCGGTATCGGTGCCGAACTGGTCGGGGCCACGCAGAAACGCCCCCGCCGCGCCGGTGCTGGCGGGCGGTTCGTCGCCGGCGTGTTCGGTGCCGGCGGCCAGGATGCCTTTGATGGTGCGGTAGGACGGGTCACCGACGGCGATGGCGCGGGCGCACGCGGCCTCCAACCGGTCGCAGCCGTGTTTGTCGCGCAGCCCGAGCACTCCTTGCGCGGCGCGCAGATGGTGGATGGCGTTGTCGGCCATGAACGCGGCGATCACCGCGACGCAGGCCGGGCCGACCAGTTCGGCGGTGCGCCGGCACCAGGTCGGGGTTTTCATCGCGAACGCGACCTTCTCCGGCGGGTAATGGGCGAAGTCGGTCGAGCGCCCCGATGGGCGGCGCACGTGGATGGCCACCACCGCATCGGCGTGAAAGACCTGTACCACGTCGCCGGCGGTGCGGGCATGCAGGCGTTGCCCGATCAGCCGCCACGGCACCGAGTACAACGCCTTGCCGACCTTGAGGTGCGCGTCGGTGCCGACGGTGCCGATCGACCAGGTGGACAGTTCAAATACTCTGGGCGGCAACCCGATCAACGCGCTGGCTTCGATCGCTTCAAACACCCGCAACGGCGGCGCGCCCTCCAGTGCCCGACACGACCTCGCCCCGGCCACCTCGATGCTCCAGCGCTGGGCGTCGGTTTGCATCGCGGGCAGCCCGTCGAACTGGCGGCCGCGCCAGAACGAATCCCGGATGTATTGCATGGGCCGTTCGACGCGGGGTTTGTCTTTGGGTTTGAACGCCCGCGCCGGGTCGATCAGGGTGCCGTAGTGGGTGGCCAGCTCGGCATAGGCGCGGTTGATCTTCGGGTCATACAGGTCGGGTTTGTCCACCCCGGTCTTGAGGTTGTCACACACCAACCGGGCCGGGACCCCGCCGAAGAACTCGAACGCCGCGACAT
>NZ_JBJIAI010000074.1:0-1860 GCF_045311035.1 Mycobacterium sp. SMC-13 | reverse complement strand
ATCCCGGGGCCGCTGGTACCGGCAATCATCCATCACGGCCACCTCAACGGCGGCCCACACGCAAGGAATCCCTATGACTATCAAGGCTGTTCATCGTTTCGCGGTAGCGATCGCCGCACCAGCGGCCGCCTCCGCACTAGCCCTCTCCGCTCCGGCAACCACGCAAGCGGCAGGCCATGGTGCGGCACCGCCAGCCACATTCAGTGCTCCAACGCGACCCAGTCCCGGCCATCACGACAAGTGCTGGTTAATCCCACCGCACGGCAATTGCGACAGCGGCCACGGCGGTTGGGGCGGCGCGCACGGAGCCTGGGGCGGCGGCCAGGGCGGCCAGGGAGGCCATCGCTAGTGTTGCGTGTCGTTAATTCATTTACGTTTGGTTGGCCGCAAGAATTAGCGGATGTATACGGCCGCAGCATTGCAGTTGCGTGATGGTGACCGGGCTCGACTGGAGTCGTTGACACGGGCTTCGACGGTGAAGGCAGGACTGGCGACCCGGGCGCGGATCGTGCTGCTGGCCGCCGACGGTATGCCCAATACCGATATCGCCGACCGGACGGGCACCACGCGGCGCACGGTGCTCGAATGGCGTGGCCGCTACCAGGATTGCGGTATCGAAGGACTCGATGACGATCCCCGGCCGGGGCGTGCGGCGGTGATCGACGAGATCGCGGTGTTGTCGGAAACATTGGCGGACAGGGGCAAACCGCCGGCCCATCTGGGGGTCACGCACTGGTCTGCACGGTTGATGGCCACCCGGTTGGGAATTTCATTCGCCTCCGTGGCTCGCATCTGGCGCAAATGGAACATCCAGCCGCACCGGGTGGAAACCTTCAAGTTCTCCACCGACCCGGAGTTGGAGGCCAAGTTGCGTGAGGTGGTCGGGCTGTATCTGGACCCGCCCAAAGGAGCGGTGGTGGTCAGCGTCGATGAGAAATCCCAGATCCAGGCCCTGGACCGATCTCAGCCGATTCTTCCTCCACGATCTCGGGGGAACCACACTTCGGCGTCGGGGTCGAGCTGGCCGGTCAGTTCCTCGTTATCGCTGGGGACAACCCCGAACGGATCCGCAACGAGAAAGCCTTCGCAAAACTCTGTGGCGTGGCCCCACAGCCCGCCAGCAGCGGACGAACCACCGGCCGCCATCGCCTCTGCCGCAGCGGCGACCGCCAAGCCAACAGTGCCCTCTACATCGTCACTATCGTGCGACTACGCCATCACGAGCCGACCCGCGCTTACGTCGAACGACGTACCAACGAAGGACTCGGCAAAAGAGAGATCATCCGGTGCCTCAAGCGCTACATCGCCCGGGAGATCTACGCCAACCTCCCACGACCACAAGACAACTCACTGACCCGAACAGCCAACCCGCCGCGGCTTGACAAACATAGGAGCAGCGAACGCTACAACCGGACGCTGCAATGCGAATGGTCCTATCGCCGGGTTTTCGTCTCCAACGCAGACCGCGCCCGAGCCCTTGCACCTTGGGTCGAGTTCTACAACACTCAACGCCGCCACAGCGCACTCGACGGACTACCACCCATCAGCCGACCGCGACCAACCTGATGGCCGAGTACAGCTAGGGCTTATGCTTGGCGCCGGCAACGAATTCGGGGCGGCGGCGGCAGACCAGGGTCTCCTGGTCTTGTCGGCGCCGTCGCCGTGTGCAAGGAACTTCATACGGCACATCAAACTCGGAAAGGTGGGGACCATGAGGGTGGTTGGTCGGGTGCTGTTGGCGATGGCAGCGGCGGTGTCGTCGCCGTTCCTGGGCGCGGGGGCGGGGACGTCCCATGCGGGTCTGGACAATGAGCTGAGCCTGGTCGATGGTCAGGATCGGACGTTGACGGTGCAGCAGTG
>NZ_JBJIAI010000073.1:0-2256 GCF_045311035.1 Mycobacterium sp. SMC-13 | reverse complement strand
GGCTCTTCACAGATGAGGGTGTAGAGGTGGTTGGCGCGTCGTTGCCGGGATAGAGGTCGAGGTCTCTCGAAAATGAGGGTTCCTACACTCCTCATCCGAAAGACCTCGACGTGCCTGACGCTACCGGTCGGGCGGGCTTCGCCTGCGCTGACCTGACGACTTTCTGCCGCCTCGACGAACTTGGGCTGCAGGTGACCGGACAACGCCTTGAGCCCGGCCGTGCTGTGCTGGCGTGCCGGGTGACCGACGAGGACCGGTGGTGTCGTCGCTGCGGCGAAGAAGGCATCCCACGCGACAGCCTCACCCGTACTCTGGCCCATGAGCCGTTCGGGTGGCGCCCCACCACACTGCTGGTGACCATCCGTCGCTACCGGTGCGCCGGCTGCGCCCACGTGTGGCGACAAGACACCACCAGGATGGCCGAACCACGTGCCAAGCTGTCGCGGCGTGCTCTGCGGTGGGCGCTGGAAGCCATTGTCTGCCAGCATCTATCCGTGGCTCGCATCGCCGAAGCGCTCGCGGTGTCGTGGAACACCGCCAACAACGCGGTGCTGGCAGAAGGCCGACGGGTGCTGATCGCCGATCCGGCCCGTTTCGACGGCGTGGCGGTGATCGGCGTCGATGAGCACGTCTGGCGGCACACCCGTCGCGGTGACAGGTACGTCACCGTCATCATCGATCTCACCCCTGTGCGTGACGGGACCGGTCCGGCTCGGCTGCTCGACATGGTCGAGGGTCGCTCAAAAAAGGCGTTTCAGGACTGGTTGGCCGAGCGGCCGCAGGACTGGCGTGACGGCGTGGACGTTGTTGCTATGGATGGCTTCTCCGGGTTCAAGACCGCTACCGCCGAGGAACTGCCCGAGGCGGCGACGGTGATGGACCCTTTCCACGTGGTGCGCCTGGCTGGCAACGCCCTCGATGAGTGCCGCCGCCGGGTGCAGCTGGCGACATGTGGGCACCGCGGCCGCAAGTCCGACCCGCTCTACACCTGCCGACGCACCCTGCACACCGGTGCCGATCTGCTCACCGACCGCCAGCGCACCCGGCTGGCCGCCTTGTTCGCCGCCGACGCCCACGCAGAAGTCGAGGCCACCTGGCAGATGTATCAGCGCACCGTGGCCGCGTATCGTGAACCCGACCGCACGAAAGGCCGCACGATGATGGCGGCGCTGATCACCACGCTGAGCACCGGCGTTCCCAAGCCGCTGACCGAACTGATCACCCTGGGACGGACCCTGAAGAAGCGTGCCGCCGACGTGCTGGCCTACTTCGACCGCCCCGGCACCTCCAACGGGCCCACCGAAGCGATCAACGGCCGCCTCGAACACCTGCGCGGATCCGCGCTGGGCTTCCGCAACCTCACCAACTACATCGCCCGGTCACTGCTCGAGACCGGAGGCTTCCGAACTCAGCTCCTTGCACCTCGGCAGTGAAGAGTCCTCAACGCATATTCGACGCGGCCAGAGCGTCATTGGTCTCGGTCACCGAGAAACGATCGGGGTGCCAGCCTCGGGGCAGCCAGTCGCGCATCTCCTGCGCACCCAGCCCCATCGGTGTTGCCCGCGGGTCGTACCCGCCACGAACCCACGCAGCCAATTCCTCATAGCCGCCCAAGCCACCACAATCCTCCGGCGGGCAGGCCATCTTGCCCGCCAGGCACACCGGAGCCGAAGGTGGATCATCGAGAACGTCTTCGACCACCAGCACGTGCTCCCATCCGTCGCCGAAGTCGTAGTCATAGAACAACCGGTCGCCCTTACCGGAGACCACCTGATCCAGGCGCACACCGTCCTCGACGAGACCGTCGTCGCCTTCGCTGAGATCAAATCTGGTGACGAAGTAGACACGGGTACGCCGGTCCGCCCCGACACCGAACTTATGCAGATGACCGTCCTGCCAGCCCATCGCAACCTGCAGCACGTCATGCAGCTCATCGAGCACGAGGTCACCCGGCAGGACCAGACGACGCCAGATCGGCGGCTTGGCGTACATCAGGTCGACCCGCACCCGGAAACCCCGCACACGCTCCGGCACAGCTCCCACCTCGGGTGTCGGTTCATCGAACACTCCCGCGAACAAATCCCGGCCAGCATCGGCCATCAGCTGTTGCAGCATCGACAGGTCCACACCACCCCCGGACACCGCGCTCTTCCTCTTACTCTTCCGCTTCTCCTCCGGCACACACCCAGCCAACCAGACACCCCAATCACAGGCCGACAGCAGCTGACCGTTCTACACCCTCAATCATGAAGAGCC
>NZ_JBJIAI010000072.1:0-2266 GCF_045311035.1 Mycobacterium sp. SMC-13 | reverse complement strand
TGCGGGCTGCTCGGTCGGTTCGTGTGTATTGGTGGCAGTCACCGCCGTGACGGAAGGCGATCAGTCGACGACTCGTTGTCTGTGGCCGATGCGACCTGTTCGTCCTGGCCGAGGAGCCCGGTTTGGTGTAATGCGTAGAGTGCTGCGGTACATACGAGCCCTACCGCGGTCAGCGACATCCACAGCAGGGAAGGTTGGCCGTGCTGCCGGGTGTAACCAAATACCGAGCCGGTCAACAGGTTTCCGGCGAGGATCCCGACCCCGACGATCGTGTTGTACAACCCGTAGTGCGTGGCTACCAAACGGTTACCCGCCAGCCTGACCACTGTGTCCATCTCAAACGGGAAGGTCGCGATGGTGCCGACAGCCAGCAGAGCCGCAGCCAGCAACAGGGCAACGGTCGCGGGAATCGATCCGGCCGCGCCGGCCGATGGCAGCAGCGCCAGCGGTACGAAGGCAACCGCGATAACCAGCATCCCGATCACCAAACTGCGACTTGGTCCGAACCGTGCCGATAGCCAGTCGGTAAGTCGCACCTGTCCGGCGATCGCCACCAGCCCGGACACCACAAAGATGCCTGTCACCAACGCAGTTTCGGATTTCTTGTCGGCGGTCAGCAGCGACGCCTGGAAAGGCAGCGCGAGGTACACCTGGAAGGTCAGCACGTACGAGCCGATCATTGCGCCCGAAAACAGCAGGAAGGCCTTGTTGGACATCACCGACCGCCAGTCGGCCAGCACTGGCTGCTTGTCCGGGTTCTGTTCGGCTCGGCTCGGCGGCAGCGCCGTCAGTTGGATCACTGTCAGGACGGCGAACACCGCGGCGGCGACGGCGCAGGTGATCCGGAAGTCCCAAGCCGTCAATGCCAGACCCACGATCGGTCCGAACAGGATACCTGCCTGGTAGAAGACGTTGAAGACGGCGAAGGCTTCCACCCTGCGATTCCCCGAATCCGCCGCCAGGTAGGCGCGCACCGCGGGGTTGAACAGGGCACCCGCGAAACCTGTTGCAGCTGAGGCAATCAACACCGCAGGTAGCGAGTCTACGAAGGCCAGCATCAGGAATCCGGCTGTGCGCAGAAAACAGCCGGCAACGATCAGCGGCTTGTATCCGAACCGGTCGGCCAGGGTGCCACCCACCAGGAACATGCCCTGCTGGGAGAAGTTCCGGACCCCCAGGACCAGACCCACCGTCCACGCCGCCAAACCCAATGGCCCCGCCAGGTATCCAGCGAGGTAGGGCATCAGCATGTAGAAGCCGACGTTGATGGTGAATTGATTCACCATCAGGATCTGGCTGGCCCGGTCGAAAGAACGGAACTGACGGAAAGTCCGAATCATGCCTGCCGGCCGATCGGATCGATCACCCGAGTCAGTCTGGTCCATCGATCCACCACTCGCGCGGACGGATCATCGATCACATCGGGCTCCTGCGCCGGCGGACGATCGAGCAAATCATGTTTGCGGCAGTAGTCATCGTCGTAAATGGTGCCGTGGTAGCGCATCGGACCGTCGGGAAACACGGCGGCGACACGCGTACCAGGAGCAGATGTGCGGGCTACCCACCCCGCGACCAATGCGACCGCCCCCACACTCCACCCACCGCTGGCATGGTATTTAGCGGCCAAGGTTCGTGCGGCCCAGACGGCCTCATTCGGCGCGACCCAATGGGCTTCGTCGAACGCGGGATAATCGACGTTACCCGGGTAGATGCTCGACCCGAGGCCACGCATCAGCCGCGTGCTGGCGGGCTGCCCGAATATCGTAGAACCGATGGTGTCGACCCCCACCAGCCGCAGATTCGGATTGTGTTCCCGCAGCACACGTCCCACGCCCGCCGAGTGCCCACCGGTGCCCACCGAGCACACGAGTGTGTCAACGGTGCCCAGCTGATCGATCAACTCTTCGGCGACGCCGCGGTAGGCATCGACATTATCGGGGTTCTGGTACTGATCAGGACACCACGAATCCGGTTCAACGGCAAGGATTTCAGCGACACGATCCTTGCGAGCTTGTTGCCATCCGCCGATCGGGTGCGGTTCGGTCACGATGTCGACCTGCGCGCCGTAGGCGGTCAGCATCTGAACGATGATCGGCTCCATCCCCGGATCAGTGACCAGGGTTACCGGGTGCCGGTAGATGATCCCAGCCAGCGCCAACCCCAGCCCCAGCGTTCCACTGGTTGATTCGACGATCATCGCCCCAGGCTTGAGGTCCCCACGGTCCCGGGCCTGCTCCACCATATATAGAGCGGGCCGGTCCTTCAT
>NZ_JBJIAI010000071.1:0-2475 GCF_045311035.1 Mycobacterium sp. SMC-13 | reverse complement strand
TGCGACTTCGCACGGACCTGTGTTTTTAGTAAACAGTCGCTTCTCACTGGTTTGTGCCACCCCCTCCCGCTGCCGGCCGCTAGTGCCTTGACGGTATGGAGGTCCCCCTTCTCCCGAAGTTACGGGGGCATTTTGCCGAGTTCCTTAACCATAGTTAACTCGTACGCCTTAGTATTCTCTACCTGACCACCTGTGTTGGTTTGGGGTACGGGCCATGTGTGCACTCGCTAGAGGCTTTTCTTGGCAGCATAGGATCACCGAATTCGCCTCACTCGGCTATGCATCACCTCTCAGACATGTGAACGACGGATTTGCCTATCGTTCGTCCTACAGGCTTACCCCGGTATTACCACTGACCGGTACGGCTACCTTCCTGCGTCACCCCATCGCTTGACTACTACCCACCAGGGTCCCACGCAGCCGGCAACACGTGATCCCCGAAAGGATCATCACGTGCCATTTGGATGGTTAGCACAATGGATTCATCACGGACGCACACACACGGGTACGGGAATATCAACCCGTTGTCCATCGACTACGCCTGTCGGCCTCGCCTTAGGTCCCGACTCACCCTGGGCGGACTGGCCTGCCCCAGGAACCCTTGGTCTTTCGGCGGGCAAGGTTCTCACTTGCCTATTCGCTACTCATGCCTGCATTCTCACTCCCACACCCTCCACAACTCGATCACTCGGCTGCTTCACCGGATGCAGGACGCTCCCCTACCCATCCTTGCGGATGCCGCGACTTCGGCGGTGTGCTTGAGCCCCGCTACATTATCGGCGCACAATCACTTGACCAGTGAGCTATTACGCACTCTTTCAAGGGTGGCTGCTTCTAAGCCAACCTCCTGGTTGTCTTCGCGACTGCACATCCTTTTCCACTTAGCACACGCTTAGGGGCCTTAGTCGGCGATCTGGGCTGTTTCCCTCTCGACGCACGGAGCTTATCCCCCGCCGTCTCACTGCCACGCTTTTGTCTTACCGGCATTCGGAGTTTGGCTGACGTCAGTAACCTGGTGAGGCCCATCGGCCATCCAGTAGCTCTACCTCCGGCAAGAAACACGCAACGCTGCACCTAAATGCATTTCGGGGAGAACCAGCTATCACGGAGTTTGATTGGCCTTTCACCCCTACCCACAGCTCATCCCCTCAGTCTTCAACCTAAGTGGGTTCGGGCCTCCACGCGGTCTTACCCGCGCTTCACCCTGGCCATGGGTAGATCACTCCGCTTCGGGTCCAGAACATGCCACTACACCACTTGCGTGGATACGCCCTATTCAGACTCGCTTTCGCTACGGCTACCCCCCACGGGTTAACCTCGCGACATGTCCCTGACTCGCAGGCTCATTCTTCAAAAGGCACGCCATCACCCCACCAAAGGAGGGCTCTGACGGATTGTAGGCACACGGTTTCAGGTACTATTTCACTCCCCTCCCGGGGTACTTTTCACCATTCCCTCACGGTACTAATCCGCTATCGGTCATCAGAAGGTATTTAGGCTTACCGAGTGGTCTCGGCAGATTCACAGCAGATTTCACGGGCCCGCTGCTACTCGGGAACACCATCAAGGCAGACATCGGGTTTTCACGTACGGGACTCTCACCCTCTACGGCAGGCCATCCCAAGCCACTTCCGTTAACCACGACATTTTCTTACTGCCCTCCAGAGGGATAGCCCTGGAAAGATAGGTCCCACAACCCCGCACACACAACCCCTACCCGGTATCACATGCATACGGTTTAGCCTCATCCGCTTTCGCTCGCCACTACTCACGGAATCACAATTGTTTTCTCTTCCTACGGGTACTGAGATGTTTCACTTCCCCGCGTTACCTCCCACACCCTATATATTCAAGCGTGGGTAACACGACATAACTCGTGCTGGGTTTCCCCATTCGGACATCCTCGGATCAACGCTCGGTTGGCAGCTCCCCGAGGCTTATCGCAGCCTCCTACGTCCTTCATCGGCCTCTGATGCCAAGGCATCCACCATGCGCCCTTAAACACTTACGCACAAAAACCAATTGATAAACAAGAATCAAAATTGCACATCAACACACACAGAAGGAAAAACCAACGACCCGAAAGCCGCCGGCAACCCATACTGCGCGCGTTAGATGCTCGCAACCACTATCCACGAATCAAACACCACACCCCACCACCAAAACCGGTGAGGCAACAACAACCCCCACCACCCCCAACGGAGCGGTGTCTCCCACCCCCACATGAGGAGGGGAGCGAACGGGCCTGTTGTCTCAGGACCCAACAGTGTGTCTGGCAATTCTTCACGACCAACGCTTTCCAGCCGGCCGAACGTTTGTTGTCATATGCACCCGCCGGACAAGCCCACTACAGGCGCCGGCGACAATCCCAACCACCGAATCCCGCACTGTTGCGGGGATGGGGGAAACCCTGGATCAGGGCATGTAAATGGTGCTCCTTAGAAAGGAGGTGATCCAGCCGCACCTTCCGGTACG
>NZ_JBJIAI010000070.1:0-3346 GCF_045311035.1 Mycobacterium sp. SMC-13 | reverse complement strand
TGTTGGCCGTCGTTGAAGATGACGATGTCGGCGTCATCGGTGTTGATGACGATGCACTGATGAGAACGCCCCGCTCGACTGTGGCGAGCGGGGCGTTTGTGATCTCGGTGACGGGATCCTCGTCGCGGTGACGTGGTCGTCGCCGTGGTGAAGCGGATCGGGTTCAGTCGGTTGCTGTTTCGCTGATGGCGATGCGGGCGGCTTTCTCCCCGACGATGGAGTGCCCGGCGGCGAACGCGGCCGTGAGCGCGTGCAGGGCGAGATTGTTGACCGCACGCGGATGTCCACGGGAGGCGTTGTGGATCAGGGTCATCGCGTCGTCGGCGAACAGCGCATCGGAGCGGCCGGCGATCTTGGTGTGATGCCCGATGTAGTCGGCGGTGTCGGCCGCTGTCATGCCGGGCAGGGTGTAGCGCACGGCGATGCGCTGATCCAACGCGGCCAGAACACCCAGACGCAGTCGGTGCCGCAGGGTGGGTTGCCCGACCAGGACCACGGCGAACGGTGAACCACTGTCCATGTCGTGGTTGGTCAGCAGCCGGATCGCTTCGAGTTGATGGTTGTCGAGCAGGTGGGCTTCATCGACGACTAACACGGGGTTGCGGCCACGTTCAGCGTGCTCGGCGGCCAAGGCGTCTGCGGCTTGGGGAGCCAGCCGGGCGGTGTGAAACGCCGGGGTGTGCCCGAGGGTGGCCACGATGTGGGTGAGCATGCCGCGCACCCCGATGGTGGGGTTGGCGAGGTAGATGATTACGTGCCGCGCCGGATCCAAGGAGGTGGCTGCCGCGCGGATCGCGACGGTTTTGCCAGCGCCGACTTCGCCGGTGATGACGCCGATGGCGCATTGGTCCACACACCAGCCGATGCGGGCGATCGCTTCGCTGTGGCCGGGGTGGCGGTGCAGCATCGACGGCGCCAGATCCCGCCCGAACGGCATCCGTGTGAAGCCCCAATGTGATTGCAACCGTTGAATACTCACGCCGACACCCCGTCCTCGAACTCGTCCTCGGTGGGAGCGAGGTCGGTGATCGAGAGCTGAGCGGCGACCTGGTCGCCGTCGGAGTCGGTTCCGTAGAGGGCGTGATAGCCGATACGTTCATCCTCACGCAGCTGCTCGTGATGGGCGGCAGCGGTCAACGCCAGGTAATCGATCCCCGTCGTTGCCGGCGGGGTCTCGACGGTCTCGGGTCGGGCTTTCGGGTGGGCATGGCGGCTGATGGTGTGCGGTGTCGCGGCACCGAAACTCTGGTCGCGGTGGCGGACCTCGACGGTCTGCAGGTCGAACGGGGAGAACACCAGCTCCACGCGGCGCCCGGCCAGGGCGGGGTCGACCTGGTAGGTGTTGGAATGCAGGGAGACGGTGGCGGTCTTGGTCACCACCCGAAATTCCGACCACAAGAACGCCTCGGTCAGATCCGCCGCCGTCGGCAACTCCGGAGTGTGACCAAGGCGGTCCCAGCCGGTGTCCCAGCGCTCCAGTGGGGATTGCCCGGTCTCGGTATGGGTGCGGCGGTGGTATTCGGTCTCGACCCAGGCCATGAACAGCCGGTTGAGCTCCAACAGCGCACCGGTGTGGTCGACCCCGGCGGCGGCGAGGTCCTCGGTGGTGGTGTCGGTGACCTCAACGAGGAACTGCCCACGCACGGTGCGGAAGAACCGTTCAATCTTGCCCCGTCCCTGCGGGCGCCCGGGCGCCGAATGTACCAGTCGGATACCGAGTTTCGCGCACGCCCGCAGCAGCCAGGCATCGACGAACGCCGAACCATTGTCGACATAAATCGAGGCTGGCACGCCGCGGGCGGCCAGCGCGGGTTTGAGCGCGGCCGCCAGACGCACGGTGTCCTCGGCGAACCCGAACCGGTGACCGACCACCAACCGAGAATGGTCGTCGAGGAAGGCGAACAGGTAGGTCTTGCGGTCACCGACCCGCGGACCGTGCAGAGCGTCGCCGACCCACAGTTCGTTGGGGTCGGCGGCTTCGAACCGGCCGAACACCTCCCTGGCGCCACCGGCGGCCGGGCCCATCAGCTCGCAGCGATGGAAATGGCGCAGCAGGGTCGATTCCGAGGGTGCCCATCCGGTCGCGGTGCGCAGGATGCGGGCCACCTGGGCGGTGGTGCGTGACGGATTCTCCCGCTTCAACGAGGCGGCCAGCTCCAGCACCCCGACATCGGTGCGGGTGGCCAGCCGGCGCGGCTCGGGCACCAACGCTTCGAACCCGCCGGCCCGGTAGCGACGGATCCAACGGTCCAGGGTGGCTCGCGCGATCTGGACCTGGGTGCCGAACGGGTCGATATGGCGACGTTCGGCGATCTCGCGGACCAGCCGACCCCGTTGGCGGGTCGATAACCCCTCGTCCAGCGCCGGGCAGATCAGCTGATACCGGAACAGTCCGATCGCTTGGGCCCGCTCCCGACGCTTGTGCTCCTCCAATGACACCGCAGTGCCCTCCTCGCAGTCGAAGGCCCTGCCCGAAACCAATGCCGGGCAGGTGCCTTCGCGAGGATCACCGATCACGCCGCGCCGCGTCAGAGGCAACTGGTGTTGCGTACCGGACCTACCGCATCCAGGACCAGCCCGGTGAGAGCAGCCGGCCGCCGCTGACCGCGACCAGCACCTGTGCCGGCGTCACCGCGCCCACCAATCCGGCCGGTCCGAACCGCTGCCGGATCGCCGCCGCCGCGGCGTTGACCGCCGCCACCACGTCACCCCAGGGACTGCTCCGCTCGTCGGGAATCGTCACATCGATCCCGACTCGAACCGCCACCATGAGGAACCGCGCCCGAACCGCCTCAAGTCGCCCGCCGGCCCGACGTAGCCAGCCGCGGACCGTGGCCGCCGGAACCCGCAACTGCTCAGCGATCTGCCGATACCCCTGCCCGTGGCCGCGCAGCGACAAAGACTCCCAAATCACCTGTGCCGCATAAGCCCTACGCAGCAACACCGTGACCGGCAACAACACATGGGTCACCAGACACGACCGGCACCGCGCCCGCCGCGGCCGAACCGCACCGGCCAGACCGACGACACGGCGAGTGCGGGCGAATCCCCAGCCGCCAAGAACACCCTGCGAGCACGCCGGGCAGCTGATCTGGCCAGCTGCCAACCGGGACTCGACGCAGACCAGATCAGCCTCTACCGTCACCATCAGTGCCTCCGTGCACTACAGCGCGGCACCCTGCGAGCCCGCCAAGACTTCGGCGGGGTGCCGCGCACCCATCAGTTCCTCATCACACTGATGGTGCACACCACCAAGCTCAAGCCGGCGGGCCACGCCACCGATCACATCGGCAAGATCAATGACGAATGGCCACCCCGTGATAGCCATCCAGAGAGACGGTCAACA
>NZ_JBJIAI010000069.1:0-3353 GCF_045311035.1 Mycobacterium sp. SMC-13 | reverse complement strand
TGCGTCCCTTCGCCCGGCTGATCGCCAAGACCGGTGATAGCGTCACCACCTACGGCGAACCCTGGAACATGAACTGAGCCTGTCTGATCCGCCCCGGCGTGTCTGGAGAGTTCTTCTTTTGGGAAGGATGGGTCCATGGCTGCAGGGACGTCGAGACGGCGGTATCCGGAGGAGTTGAAGGCGCGGGCGGTGCAGATGGTGGCCGATCTGCGCAGTGAACCGCCCCGACTTTGTGCGCGCCTTCTTTTGAGGGAAGGTTGTTCGCATTATGGCGAAGAGGTACGACGAGAAGTTCAAGGCCAAGGTGAATCGCCCCGACTTCACCAGGTCGTCGCGGGTGAGCTCGCCGGCGGGCGTGTCAAATGGTCTGTGTAAGTCCTGTTAACGGAAGGATCGCAGGACGTGACAACAGGCAAGAACATGGATGCATCCCTGGTTGAGGCGGCTTCCACGGTGGAGATGGCCGAGGCGCTTCGGGCGTCGGGCGCGGTCGATGATCTGCTGGCGCAGATCGATACCGGCGAGGTCGCGCTGACCGGTGAAGGCGGGCTGCTGCCCGGGCTGATCAAGCTCGCTCTCGAACGCGGGCTGGCCGCCGAGCTGACCGATCATCTGGGATACGACAAAGGTGACCCGGCCGGTCGGGTGCTTCCCAATGCTCGCAACGGCACCTCACCCAAGACCGTGCTCACCGAAGCCGGCCCGGTGCCCCTGGATGTGCCGCGGGATCGCGATGGCTCGTTCACCCCCACACTGGTACCTAAAGGCACCCGTCGTATCGGCGAGCTCGACGACATGATCATTTCGCTATATGCAGGCGGAATGACGTTGCGGGACATCCAATTTCATCTTCAATCGACGATCGGGACCGAGGTGTCGCACGAGACGATCTCCAAGATCGTCGACGAGAGATCTCCGATGAGGTGCTGGCCTGGCAGCGCCGGCCGTTGGAGCCGCTGTATCCGGTGATCTACCTCGACGCGATGATCGTGAAGGTCAAAGACGGTGGCCACACCCGCAACAAGGCCGCGCACATCGCGGTGGGCGTGGATATGGCCGGGGTCAAGCACGTTCTGGGGATCTGGGTCCAGCCCAATGAAGGTGCCTCGTTCTGGGCGTCGGTGTGCGCGGACCTGGCCAATCGGGGTGTCAAGGACGTGCTGATCGTGTGCTGCGACGGGCTCACGGGCTTTCCGGAGGCGATCGCCGCGACCTGGTCGCAGGCCGCGGTGCAGACCTGCGTGGTGCACCTGACTCCGCAACGCGCTGCGGTTCGTGTCCTACGGCGACCGCAAGGCCGTGGCCGCGGCGCTCAAGCCGATCTACACCGCACCCGATGCCGACGCTGCCCGCGTCGAGTTGGACGCGTTCGCCGCCTCGGAGCTGGGGAAGAAGAACCCAACGGTGACAATGGTTTTCGAACGGGCATGGGAGCAGTTCATCCCGTTTTTGGCGTTCCCGCCCGAGCTGCGCCGGGTGATCTACACGACCAACTCAATCGAGTCGTTGAATATCAGCTGCGCAAGATCATCAAGCACCGCGGCCAGTTCCCCAACGACGCCGCAGTGGTCAAATTACTGTGGCTGGCGATCTGCAACATCGAAGACAAACGCGCCGCCGAGCGGGCCAAGGAACGCGGCCAGAAACAGGGCCGCACAGCCCCTGGACGGCTCGTGGAAGGGCAGGTGGTCACCAACTGGAAGAAGGCACTCGAGCAACTCGCGCTGGTCTACCCAGACCGCATCGAACGTTATCTGTAAGCACCACAACAACTCACATACGAAAACTCACATACGAACAATCAGGCAGGCGATTTACACAGAAAACTTGACAGGCTCTCGCCGGCCCCTAATTTTGAGACGCATAGCTGCGACGATTGTGCAGCACGTTAACGCCGGCCAGAGCTGCACATACCGCTGCGACGGGCAACAACGCATGATCGCCGATGTTGCCACCGACGATCACCCCTACAGCGGCACCGCCGACGAACAGCACTATTGTCGTGGTCAATACAGCGGCGCGCCACACGTCCACACCGTGCCAGTAGCCACGCGCCACAAGCAGTCCCAGGTCGGTAAGCGTCCCAGTGAAATGGGTCGTTCGTACCGCCATCTCCGGAAATCCCGACGTCATACCATTTTGTAATCCGCATGCTGCTGCGGCCAGCGGCGCCCTGATTAAAGGGTGTTCGATTCCGGCCGCAGCAACCAGCAGCACCGCCTCGGCGAGCAGCACCCCCCCGTGCCGAGGGCCGGTGTGGCCACGCTGTGGAGCCAGCACCACACCAGCCCCCATGACGCCGATAAGGAACCCGATGACGATCACCGCGATCATGCGGCCCGAATACAACAGCGGATTGCTGGCATGCATCCCCACGCTGGTGGTCAACGCGGTGAGGTTGCCCACCGGAAACAGCCATACCAGCAGCGCCACCGAGTTGACGTAGCCAGCAATAGCAGCGAGTGCACCACTGTAGCCGAGCGCAAGCAGTCGGCTACTTTTTTCCTTCGCTGGGTAAATTCTTAGTGCCATGGCCTCTCTCATTTGGTGATGGTGCGGGCGCATGAGCGCCTGCACGTCTGCAAAAAATCGACGCGCGTGGTGGCCGATCACGCTCCGCTGGGTCCTGCGTCCAAGCGCCGGGTCAGCACGGCCCGCGTGAGACGCAAGCCCCCGGCCGTGCCAGGGACGCGGGCCGCCGTAGGGCGTTAGTACGGGCCACCTGCCCGAAGCTGTGCCGTCATTGTTCCGACTGCAGTGGTCACTGCGACAGCCGATTGGGGCAATGCCACTATTGACGATGACACGGCTATCAGCACCATCAGAACCCGCGCGATGCGCCCAGCCATCGCAGACGAGTCGATGGTGCGGACCGGGCCGGTTCCGTCGGGAGCTTCGAGGGTCTGGCTATGACGTCAGTGTGCCGAAGTGTGAAGATATTCAACAGTCGTATACCCAGCGCGGTCGGGGCGGGGTGCCGCCCGCGGCGTGAACAAAGGGCCGGGGGCGGCAGGCCCGCGAGGGAACTGAGCGCGTGTCAGCGGTGGCCGCTCCAGCCTCCACCACGGCCCCAGCACTTATGCTTGTGATGGCGGCAACCGGGCGAGGCGGGTACCGGCACCCGGGCGCTGATGGAACTGATGGCCGGGGCGAGTCCGCTGGGTTGTGCCACTGCCGGAGCCGGTGGTGTTAGCACCAGGGTCAGCACCACTAGCGGAGCGGCCGCAACTGCGGCCAGTTTGCGATAGTGGAGGGAACGGTCAATCACAGTGCGGTTCATAGGGATTCCTTGCGTGTGGGCCGCCGTTGAGGTGGCCGTGATGGATGATTGCCGGTACCAGCGGCCCCGGGAT
>NZ_JBJIAI010000068.1:0-3701 GCF_045311035.1 Mycobacterium sp. SMC-13 | reverse complement strand
ACACACCCAGCCAACCAGACACCCCAATCACAGGCCGACAGCAGCTGACCGTTCTACACCCTCAATCATGAAGAGCCAGATTACGATTCGCCCGCTGGCCAGAGTTCTCCCTCCGAATGCCTATGGGATTGCTGTCTTGGATCGAGTGCTGCGTATGGCACTTGCCACCTCGTGGCCACGCCGTGGGGTGACAGTCGAACAGGTGGATGCCCAGTTTGCTGGAAGTCGGATTTGCGGGGAATGGGTCACATCGTCCGCTGTTGATCCTCACGCACCGCCTGTGCTCTATATTCACGGCGGCGCCTATTCGATGTGTTCTCCAGGTACGCATCGCGGACTTCTCGGTGAGCTGGCCTCAGCTAGCGGTCGGCCGATCTTCGCCGTCAAGTACCGACTAGCGCCGCGCTACCCGTACCCGGCCGCAGCTGACGACGCATTGAATGCGTACCGCTGGCTTGCGCATCGGTCGAGTTCATCTGGAGGGCGAGATTCTGTGGCTTTGGCTGGAGATTCCGCAGGAGGGCAGCTCTCGATGGCGACTGCGCTAAGCGCGCGAGACGAGATGCTGCCAGTCCCGGATTCGTTGCTCCTGATGTCCCCGGTGCTGGACCTCAGCTGCAAACTAGCGCGAGCACGCGAAGTCCGGCGCTCAGACCCTTTCGCGTCTGCACGGTCGGCGGCACGGGCGCTCCAGTTGTACGTAGCTGGGGCAGATCCCAGCGATCCTCGAGTTAGCGTGCTTACTGCCGACCTTTGCGGCATGCCACCGACCTTGATTCAAGTCGGTGGTCGAGAAATGCTGATCGATGATTCGCGGACGCTCGGAAAGTATCTTCGAGCCGACGGCTCATCGGTCGAAATCCAGGTGTATCGAGGACAAATTCACGTTTTCCAGGCCATGTTCAGAGTTTTGCCCGAGGCGCGCGAAGCGATTGAATGTGCAGGTAGATTCCTCAAAGAAGCTGCGTCGAAATGAAAAGCGCCGAACTAGTGATTTGATGTAAATTTCAGTAACCTTTTGGTCTCTGTCGAAATATGGTGAAGGTTTCTTTCTAAACGGCATGGATGCGATCCGGTGCAGATTGTGGTGGGTGTCGGCGTTGCTGGTGTAGCTATGCCTCGTTCCTCGGAAAGTGTCGGTTGCGAGAGTTTGCCACCGTGGATTAGCCGGGCATGTCTGTAACTTTTGTCGGAATAACGCCTAATCTCGTGGCGGTCAGCGATATGGCATCAGTGCTACTACGCGATGCCAAATACATCGGTAGATCGCGGTCCCATTGTTGCGGAAAACTGACGCACGACGATGAGTCTCGCTATGCAAAGGTTTGAGGCAACTATTGCCGTGGTCAGCTTGGGCACTCTGTGCCCAGTCGGCGCCGCGCACCGAGCGGTGAAATTTCGGCGCACGCAGGCCGGTATCGACGTTCATGTAACGGATCCTGACTCGGAAACCAGGCGAGCGTGGGCACTTCTTGCTGGAGCGTCAGCTGGTTGGTCTGAAGTCCAGCCTGGCGGTGTCAGTCGAACGGCATGTGACGAGGCCGAGATTCAGCCGCCGCTGACGACAAAATATCATATCTGTCTAGATATTGACATTTACATCCAATATGTAAAAACTGGTGGCGAGTGCGGTCAAGGTACGCCGTGACTGGGAGGAGCTGTTGTGAACCCGCTTGTTGAGCCTGTGATTGAAGCCAGAAGGAGTCTGTCGTCCGTCCTGCTTGCGCCAGCGCCGAGTGTCGTTGACGAGAGTTGGCGTCGATGGAGCCGAGGCTGGCCGGTCTGTGAACTCGCTGTTGTGCCACCCGGAAGTGGCTTGAAACCGGTGCTCGGCGATCCAGGCCTGCCTCTTGTCGGTCATACGCTCGACTACATCCGATTCGGATCGGATTTCAGCCGAGAGCGCTACGACCGTCTGGGTTCTGTGTCGTGGATGGGCGCGTTCGGCACCAAGTTGGTCGTCATCGCCGGTCCGGAGGCCACCCGGCAGGCCTTCACGAGCGAAGCCAAGGCATTTTCTCAGGATGGCTGGTCCTTTTTGATCGACTCCTTCTTTCATCGCGGTTTGATGCTCATGAGCTTTGATGAGCACTTGATGCACCGGCGCATCATGCAGGAGGCGTTTACGCGTCCGCGCCTGACCGGATATGTCGAGCAAATGACCCCACGCGTTCGCTCAGCAGTACCCGCGTGGCCGACGGGCTCGTCGGCTCGAATCTATCCACTGCTGAAGGAACTCACCCTCGATGTAGCCACCGACGTTTTCATGGGTGGCCGCGGCAAGGAGGAGAGTGATGCTGTCAACAAGGCGTTCGTCGCTGCGGTGCGTGCAGCGAGCTCCCTTGTGCGTGTTCCGCTTCCGGGAACTAGATTCCGCGCCGGCGTGCGAGGCCGGCGCGTCTTGGAGGATTACTTTTTCAGGCATCTGCCGGCCGCGCGAGCCGGTGAAACGGACGATCTGTTCGCTGCTCTTTGTCAAGCCACCACCGAAGACGGGGAGCGGTTCTCCGACGAGGATGTGGTGAGTCACATGATCTTCTTGATGATGGCGGCTCACGACACATCGACGATCACCACTACTGCGGTCGCCTATTTCCTCGCCAAGAATCCGGTGTGGCAGGAGGCAGCGGCGGCGGAAGCCGAGTCCGTCGGTGACGGGTTACCAGACATCGAGGCCCTAGAGAAGATGGCGGTTATCGATCTCGTGATCAAGGAAGCGCTCAGATTGGTTGCGCCTGTTCCGTTGGTGATGCGCAAGACGGTTCGCGATGTAGCCATCGACGGATATCACATCCCAGTGGGCACCGTTTGTGCCATTACAGCTGCGGTGAATCACTTCGATCGAACGATCTGGAGTGATCCTGAGCGGTTCGATCCTTCACGTTTTGACGAGCCTCGGCGCGAAGATCAACACCACCGGTTCGCTTGGGTACCTTTCGGGGGAGGAGCGCATAAGTGTATCGGCATGCAATTCGGAACTCTTGAGGTCAAAGCGATCCTGCACCGGATGCTGCGGTCGTTCATCTGGACGGTTCCGGAGAACTATCAGATCCGGTGGGACAACACCTCGCTTCCTGTTCCGGTCGACGGACTTCCGTTGGAGATGCGACGCCGATGACTGACGATTACAGGCGTTATCTCGAAACCACGGAATTTCTAGATTGGCAACATGATGCGGTACGTGACTTCGTGTCGTCGGCGATCCGGGGCGCCTCTGACGACATTACGAAAGCGATATGCATCTTTACCGCGGTCCGTGACTCCATTTGGTATGACCCCTACACAGTCACCGATAACCGGGACGCGTATCGCGCCAGTACTGTCGCGACATCAGGACGCGCCTACTGCGTCCCGAAGGCCGTGCTGTTGACGGCAGCGTGCCGAGCGGCTGGAATTCCGGCGCGGCTGGGGTTCGCCGACGTTCGAAACCACCTCCAAACCAAGACATTGCGTGAGCGGATGGGTGGTACAGACGTCTTTGTCTATCACGGTTACAGTCTCATGTTTCTCAACGGTGCCTGGGTAAAGGCCACTCCGGCGTTCAATCGTGAGTTGTGCGCGCGTTTCGGTGTCTCGCCGATCGATTTCGATGGTCGTAGCGATGCACTGCTACATGGGTTTACGGGCTCTTCATGATTGAGGGTGTAGAACGGTCAGCTGCTGTCGGCCTGTGATTGGGGTGTCTGGTTGGCTGGGTGTGT
>NZ_JBJIAI010000067.1:0-4285 GCF_045311035.1 Mycobacterium sp. SMC-13 | reverse complement strand
GGGTTCGGGAAGCGGCCCGGGAAAACGGAACAGCCCCAACGGTTGTCACCGCGTCCCGGGCCGACTTTCACCGACCCCCGCAACCGGTGATCTTCGCGTTCATCGACGATCAACGCGCCGCTGGGCACGCGGTCGAGTCGATCTGCCGAGTCTTGTGTGAGCAGGGCTCTCAGATCGCCGCGCGCACCTACCGGTCCTGGAAACAACCAGGCCGGACGGTAGCGGCCCGCACCATCACCGACGCCCAGGTCATCGACGCTGTGCGTGGCCTGGCGTGGACCACCAACGCCGCCGGCAAGCGCGTTCTGGCCCCCGAGGGGCTCTACGGGCGGCGCAAGATGACGGCCCTGATCCGCCGTGCCGCGCTGCCAGAGGCCTCGGCGGGCTCGGTGCACCGGGCGATGTGCACGTTGGGTCTGCAGGGCATACGGCGGTCAAAGAAGGTGCGCACCACGATCCCGGACACCGACGGGCGCCGCGCCCCGGATCTGCTCAACCGCAACTTCCATGCGAGCGTCCCGAACCGGGTATGGGTCACCGACTTCACTTACGTGCGGTCCTGGGCGGGCTTTGTCTACGTGGCCTTCATCGTCGACGTGTTCGCTCAGCGGATCGTGGCCTGGCACGCGGCCACCACCAAGACCACCGATCTGGTGATGGTCCCGTTGCGGATGGCCGTGTGGCAGCGCCGTCACGAAGGTCATCCCACCGCAGCCGGCGAGCTCATCCACCACAGCGACGCCGGAAGCCAATACACGTCGGTCCGTTTCACCGAACACCTTGAACTGGAAGGGATTTCACCTTCCATTGGCAGCGTCGGGGATGCCTACGACAACGCTCTGATGGAAACGATCAACGGCTTGTACAAGACCGAATGCATCCGAACCACAGTGTTCCACCCGGGGCCGTTTAGGACCATCGCCGACGTCGAGTACGCGACAGCAGCCTGGGTCGAGTGGTACAACAACCGAAGGCTGCACTCCAGTCTCGGCATGGTCAGCCCAACCGAGTACGAGCACGCCCACTACAGCGCCCTCGACCGAGAGCGTCAACCCGTATAGCAGCGGCGGAAAACCTGGGGCGGTTCAGTGGTGCGGATGGTGGTTTTCGAGGTACGTGTGGTGGGGGTCATTGCAGGGTCCTTTTCTGGGCGGCCCGCTCGTAGACGGACAAGTCGATGACAGTGGAATCGGTTGATGCAGTGGTGGATTCGACCATGCAGGTCGTAGCATCGCGGGACTGAACCAGTTGCGCGGCAGCGGCATTGGCGGCCGGCCCGGGTGGGATGCGTTCCTTGCGGCGGTGCGGACGCCCGGTGTTGGCGGTGGCCATCGCGGCGGTATCCAGAGCGATGACGTGCCCGCTGTCACGAACCATCACCCCCAACCCATCGGCGGCCATGCGGTGCCGCGCCACCACGATGCCGGTCGTGGTGGCGATATCGCAGAACTCACCACCAACCGGATGGCTGACGCTCACCTGCGCGGCGGCCAGCTCCGGGGGCACCGAGTACCGGTTGCCGCGGTAGGACACCAACGCCTGCCTTGAGGCGGTTCGGGTTTCTGACACGATCACCGGATACGGCGTCGCCGGCACCGGCGAGAGGGGTTCGGCCTTGGCGACCACGGCCACCGACGACCACCCGTCGGCGGTGGCCCGGATCCGGGTGTCACCACGAACATTGGCGAAGCGATCCACACTGGCCTGTGCCGCCTCGACGGTCATGTCGTCAGCCAGGGTGCGCCACCACCGTTGTGCGGCAGTGTGATTGACCTTCTCCACCACACCCTTGCGATTCCCACGCCGTGGTGGACAGATCGCCACCGAGACCCCGTAGTGCTTGGCGACCCCGGCGAACGAGGCGGTCACCCGGCCTGAGCCTGGATCGCAGACGGTGGCCATCCGGTCGAACCGCCAGATGCGGGTCAGCCCGCCCAGACCCCGCACGATGCGGTCGATGGCGGCCACCAGATGGGGTTGATCCATCGACGGTGACAGCACCGCGCGCCACTTGCCGGAATGGGCCAGCGAGCCGACCAGCAGGAAGGCTTTCTTGCCCCACCCCCAGGATGCGGGTGGATCGGGCAATTCCAGCCAGTCCCACTGGGTTTCCTCACCCGGTGGATGAGCGATGATGGTGTTGGGCCGGTCGGTGGCGGCGCGGCAGGCTTGGCAGTCCGGGCGCAGATTGCGGGTGCGAATGTTGCGGGTCAGGCTCTGATACGACAAACCGAAACCCAGACTCTCGAGTTCGTCGTACAGGGTGCGCGCCCACAAATGCGGGTCCTCGGTCAACCTCGCGGTGACGTAGTCGACGAACGGATCAAACGGATCCGGGCCGGGCCGGGCACGGACCCCGGGCTGGCCGTCACCGGCCAGGTACTTGCGGACCGTTTTGCGGTCGAAACCGGTGTGGCGGGCGATCGCAGAGATCGACCAACCACGTTTTTGTAGGGCGTGTACTTCCATGTCGTCCTCCCATGTGAGCATGAGAAAGCGGGCCCCCTTCGACTGGAGCTACTGGCGTCAGACACCAGCAGCATCGAGGGAGGCCCGCCCTTCTCGGCGGAGCCACACGGGTGGGGAATTTCGATGAGCGTCAGTGGGGAATTTCAGTGAGCGCGGTCACGGTTCGGGGAAACCCTGGCGGCGTCAGGTCTGGTGCCGTCGATCGGGGCGGTCGGAGATGCTTTCGACAACGCGTTGGCCGAGACGACCATCGGGCTGTACGAGCACGAAGCCGTCCGCGACGATTCACCGTTCCGGCGTGGTCCCTGCACCGCCTGGCCGACGTGGAGCTGCTCACCGCCGACTGGGTGCATTGGTACAACACCGACCGGCTCATGCACCGCCTGGGGCCGCATCCCACCGGTCGAATACGAGGCCATCTACTACGCTACGAACACAGCCCAATCCGCGGCTGCACACCCATAAACCGGTGTTCACGGAACCCGGGGCGGTTCAACTGTTCCTTCGGTACGCCTGTAGCGTCGTTTCCATGGCCAGGAGCCTCCGGGATTTTCAGAGCCCTATTCGAGTATGCTGCGCGCAGCAATCCGCTTGATCTCGTCCGCAACCAGCTGTGGTTCGGTGAAGACCACCAGGTGCCCAGATTCTTTAGCCAACACAAGCCTGGCGCCGAGCCGTTCGGCGGCGCGGCGGTGGGCATCGAGGAACGCCGTGCGGATGGAGCGGTCCACGAGCCTAGCCTTAGTGCCCGAGATCACGGTTACGGGCATTGCGCCCAGTTCAAGTCGGTGCGCGCGCAGGCTCGAGAGCCCGGCCAAGAAAAACTGCTCCTCGGCATCGGCAGCCAGCTCAGCGCCTACGGTCAGATCTTCGGTGAGCAGGTCCCGGGCCACATCAGCGGGCATCCCGGGCGCGACACGGCGCACCGCCCACGCCAGCAAATGCAACCGACGCAGCACACCTGTGGCCCAACGACCCGCCAGCGCCAACGTACGCAGATGTCGCAACGACGACCCGCAGCACACGCTCAACTGCTCATCGGAATGGTCGACGAGCACTAGCCCAGCTATATGGGCCTGATTACGCGATGCGGTGGTCAATGCGATCGTCCCCCCGTAACTATGGCCCACCAGGATGTACGGGCCAGCGTCGAGCAGGGCCAGTAATTCTTCGAGATCACCCGCCAAACGCACCAAAGTGCGGGGTGCTCGGTCCGGGTCGCTGCGACCGAGATTGGCCCGGTCGTAGACCACCGTCGGGAACTCGTGCGCCACAAGAGGTGCCACCAAACCCCACTCCGAGCGCGAAGCGCCTAGACCTGATTCGAATACCACGGTAGGCCCAACGCCGCTATCGGTGCCCGCAATCATGTAATGCAGTGCACGACCATCAGCCAGCCGTACCTCAGCGCTTCTGCCAAGGGAGTGTGCCATTCGCGGCCTCCTTACCAAAAGAAGAATGGTGCTCAATGTTTCGACGCAGCCAGGCGGTGTATGAGTCGGTCGGTGTTGGAGCCAGTGAACACCGAGTTGATGGTGAGCAGCTCAACGTCGCCAGACGGTCCAGTGGGCCGCGCCGGTGAATCGGCGCGGACGGTTTCGTTCTTGTGCAGCCGGATCGTCGTTTCGGCGAGAGCGTTGTCGTTGGCGTTGCCGACCGATCCGATTGGCGGCACAAGCCCAGACAAGGGATAGGGTTTCCTCGAACCGCGCCGAGGTGTACTGGCCCTGAATTTTTGGTGCGGGCTGCTCGGTCGGTTCGTGTGTATTGGTGGCAGTCACCGCCGTGACGGAAGGCGATCAGTCGACGACTCGTT
>NZ_JBJIAI010000066.1:0-5018 GCF_045311035.1 Mycobacterium sp. SMC-13 | reverse complement strand
TGTCCGTTCTCATTGATTCTGGGGCATTCTCATTGAATCTGGGGTAAGTGCGTGTCTTTCTCATTGAATCTGGGGCACGAGGCTTAGCGTTTATGTGTGCTGACGTCGGCTGTTTCGGCTGGGCCAGGTGTAGCGAGTGCAGTGGACTTGGAGTTCAACACCCGCGAGGGATGCACGCGGCAATCGCTGGACCGATGTGCTGCAACCCGGTTTGAGTTGGACTGTTCACCAGTGCGGAATTTCCCCTCGTTTCGAGGTCAGCGTAACTTTCCCGGGCTGTGGTGGTTCGCCACAACCGGCGCACATGTAGGTCACGAGTCCTGGGTAGAACGTGACCAGTTGATGGCGTTGGATGCCGATCCGGATGTTGTTGGTGTTCTGTCGCAACCATTTTGGATTCATTGGCGTGACGGCACGCGGCATGCTCCTGACTACTTCGTGCGGCGCCGCGATGGATCTGTCGTCGTAGTCGACGTTCGTGAGGACGACCGGATCTCTGACGCTGATCGGGACGTGTTCGATCGGTCTGCCGCCACGTGCGCGATGGTCGGTTGGGATTACCTGCGTGTCGGTTCCCTCGATCCAGTGCTGCGGGCGAATCTACGTTGGTTGTCGGGTTATCGGCATCCGCGAGTATTGAAGATCGGTTTGGCTGATCAACTGGCGGAGGTCTTCGCTCGGGTCCGTCCGTTGATGGCTGGTGTGCACGCGGTCGGGACTCCTTTGGTGGTGCTGCCCGTACTGTTTCATCTGCTCTGGCACGGCCGTTTAGTTGCCGATCTGCAAGGAGCGGCACTTGGCGACGACACGGCGATTGGCCTCGGGACCGGGTGGTGACCTGACGTGCGAACGGGTGTCGTCCGAGAGGGAGACGAAATCCGTTTATCAGCAGGTGTTTTCACCGTCGTAACCCTGTCGGGCGGATCAGCTCGACTGGTTGACGCTGTCGGCGAGCAGATTGTGGTGCCGCTCTCGCAGCTGATGGTTGATCCGGCATTGGAATTGGTGTCGGGGTCGCGACCGCCACTGTGTTCTGAGGAAATGCTGGCTGGCATTCCCGAGGCAGCCGTCGAGCAAGCACGGTGGTGGGAGCGCCACATCGTGGAGATCCTCAGCGGCCGCCCGCCTGGGACGGCCGCGGGCATTCGTCCCCGCCCAGAGTTCGACACGGCGAAACGATCTCTGCGGCAGCGTGAGCTGGCCAAGTTGGACGAGCTGCGTGCCGCCGGCCACGACGTGAGTCGGAATGCGTTGCAGCGTCGCCGATTTGCCTACGAACGGGACGGGCTCCTGGGAGTGGTTGACGGGCGCCATAATCGGCGGCGCGCGGTATTCGGCCGTGTGGACGACCGTGTCGTCGCCGCGGTGCGGGATGCGATCGAGGGCGAGACCGACCTGTCAACGGGAACGGTGCAGCGTCTGCAACGGCGGGTCGCCAAGACGCTGGTGGCCACCTATGGTGCCGACGACGCGCCCGCGATGCCGTCGCAGCCCACCTTCTACCGGCTGGTCAAGCGCCTCGCGGAAGGACGGCACACGTTCGGGTCAGCACGGACGCGGCGATCGCTGTCCAAGCAGCCCGATGGCCCATTCGGGTCGATCACCGTGGTGCGCCCCGGCGAGATGGTGGAAATCGATTCAACCCTTCTGGATGTACGGGTAGTGCTCGATGACGGCATGGTAGACCGAGTCGAGCTGACTGCGATGGTCGACAACGCTACGCGGTCCATCCCGGCCGCGGTGCTGCGACCGACGACCAAAGCAGTGGACGCGTCACTGCTCTTGGCGCGGGCATTGACGCCCGAACCGATGCGCCCGGGATGGGCCGATGCGCTGCGGATGTCCCGGTCGGTACTTCCGCACCACAGCCTGACCAGTGTCGATCAGCGCCTGGCCGATGCTGCGGCCAGGCCGGTGATCGCTCCCGAGACGATCGTCTGCGATCACGGGAAAGCGTATCTGTCCCAAACATTTCGGCAAGCGTGCTGCACATTGGGGATCAATCTGCAGCCGGCTCATCCCGACTGCCCGACCGATAAGCCGAAGATCGAGCGGACATTGCAGTCGGTGGGCACCCTGTTCGCACAGTACGTGGCCGGTTACGTCGGTTCATCGGTGGAGCGGCGTGGGAAAAACGCCGAGGACGACGCGGTGTGGTCGATGATTGAGCTGCAGGCGCTGCTGGACGAGTGGATCATCGCGGTGTGGCAGAACCGCCCCCACGATGGCCTGCGGGATCCGGTGACGCCGGGGAAAGCGTTGTCTCCCAACGAGAAATACACTGCCCTCGTTGAGGTGGCTGGCTATGTACCGGTCCCACTGGACGCCGACGACTATATCGAATTGCTTCCCGTGCAGTGGCGCACAATCAACAGTTACGGGGTCCGGATCAACCATCGCACCTATGACGCCAAGGCGCTCAACCCATACCGGCGCCAGCATTCCGGGGTCGATGCCCGTAACGGACAGTGGGAAGTGCACTACGACCCGTATGACGTGTCGAGGATTTGGGTGCGCAATCACCACGAAGACGGATGGCTGGCCGCGACGTGGACGCACCTTCGGTCCTCGCCGGTGCCGTTCGGCGAGACACTGTGGCGCCACGCCCGCTCCGTAGCCGACCGCAGAGGGGCCCAGAAGACCCAGGAAGCGGAGATTGCGGCCATCGCGGAGGACTTGCTGGACCGCGCCGCCGCTGGGCCGCAGCAGCAGACGAAAGCCGAGCGCCGAGTGACTGGACGGACCAGCGCCGCGAGCGCCGGCCGGGACTGGCCGGACCCGACGGAATCATCCGAACATCATGGCCCGTCACCGTCGGAACGGGCCGCCGACAACGAGACTTTCGACGATGACGGCGAGATGGCGGAGGTCATACCCCTGCCGGTGTTTGATGCACGCAAGGAGGCCCAAACGTGGCGACTGTGACCGAGATTGCGGCGGTGGGTCAGTTAGAGGATCGCCGCCAGCCGACCACGACGCTGGAGGGCTGGCGGCGTTTTGTTGATGCCGATCCGCCGGAGTTCACGTTGCTCGCCGACGACGAGTGGGCCAGCCTCGGTGAGGACGAGCGGACGGCCTACAACGAGGCCCGGGTTGCGCATCATTCGGAGCTGGTGGTGGTCACCACGTCGGCGATCGAAGCGATCACCCATCAGGGCCGGCTGTTGACATTGCTCAACCAGCGCGAGATCGGGGCCCGGCGCGGGCTGATCATCTCCGGCGGGGCAGCGACGGGGAAAACTACGGCGATCAAGCAACTGGGTCGGTTTCACGAATTGCGCACCCGTGCACGGTTTCCCGGCGATGAGAGCCGGATTCCGGTGGTGTATGTGACGGCCCCGCCGAAAGGGTCGCCCCGCAAGTTGGCGATGGAGTTCGCACGGTTTCTGGGGCTTCCCACGCTCAATCAGCGGATGAACGTGACCGATATTTCCGATGCCGTGTGCCAGGTGCTCATCGATGCCCGTACCGACATCGTGGTGGTCGATGAAATCCACAACCTCAACCTCGACACCCGCGCCGGCGAAGAACTGTCCGACCACCTCAAATACTTCACCGAGCATCTGCCTGCGACATTCGTTTACGCCGGGATCGAAGTGGAACGCTCGGGGCTGTTCACCGGCACGCGGGGACGGCAGTTGGCCGGCCGTTGCGGGGTGATCCACACCAGCGCATTCCCCGACGCCAAGGAGTGGCGACAACTCGTCGCCGCCATGGAAGGTACCTTGCGTCTGCATCGACACGAACCGGGAAGCCTTGTCGCCCAGGCCCGTTACCTGCACCGCCGCACCGGCGGGATGATCGGCAGCCTGGCCCACTTGATCCGGGCTTCAGCAATCCAAGCGATGCTCGACGGCACCGAGCACATCACCCGCGAGGCCATGGACGATATTTTGATCGACTACGCCGCCCACACGGCCGCGGCCCGCACGGCCAGCTGACGTGGCAACTGTCAGGCCGTGGCCGCGCGGACCACGCCAGCGGCTCCCGCGAACGATCGCACCGTTCCGTTGGGAAGCCGTATCGTCCTACATCGACAGGCTGGCCCGCGCCAACCATATCGGCGTCTCCACACTGCGCGGCCATGTCGCCGAATCATGCGCAGCCCGGCCGCGACCGGACTGGTTGGCCGTCGTCAGCGGCCAACCTGAGCAGGTAATCCGGTCCCGTCTCTGCGGGCTTGCTGGCGACCCCACCGCGCTCAAGCAATATCTCCGCCGCCCTTTGTGTCAAAGATGTATGGCACGCAAGGGAATACACGAACCCGTCTACTGCTACCTGCCTGCACATGTCTCCGTATGCCACCGTCACCGACGCTGGATCGGTTCACCAACGCGCGTTCTTGACGACCAGGTGGATCTTCGTGACCGGCCCACGGTGCTCAGTGCCGGGCGCACGCATCGGCGCTTGGCCCGTCAGTATTCAGAGGTCGACCTTCATGACGCCTTGGGCGACGCCCGCCACATCCTGGTCTTCTGGGCTCACGCAGAGCGTCACGTGGCGGCGGGGATTCTGCAGAATGGCCTAGAAGCGCACGTGGTGGCCTACCCCGATGTGATCGCCGTAGCCGCAACATTGCTCACAGCTCGCCCTCGGGTTGAACAGCCCAGGACGCCAACGGAACCCGCCTGGCCGACGCTACTGCTCGACCGCATCAACGAACGCACCGGCGCCCACCATGCCGACGCCACCCCCGTCGAGCAATGGGCGCAGTACCGACGCCTATTCGCCACTGCCGTATTGACGACACGCTCAGACGGCGCAGAACTGGCGTGTCGCGCTTAGGGGTCGGCAGTCTTGAATGTGCCTTATCAGTAAGGCACTTGTGGTGTGCATCTGACTGTGTCCGACGGTTGTATCTATCGGCTTTCTAATCGTTAGGGACAGTGGTATCTGGCTGGGTGTATCGGCCGGTGAATCATCACCGGCGGCGCTGCTTGCCGGTGATTGGCCGGCGGTGGGTGGTCCAGTACGCGGCCACCGCGCTGACCACCACAGCGAAGGCGGCAATGACGCTG
>NZ_JBJIAI010000065.1:0-5341 GCF_045311035.1 Mycobacterium sp. SMC-13 | reverse complement strand
ATGTCCGTTCTCATTGAATCTGGGGCACATTTACTAGTCTGACCTGCATTGCCCCAGATTGGATGAGAATTTCGATCGCGACGTTTCTCATTGAATCTGGGGCAACCCTGCTTCCGCGCCCGGCTGCGAGCGCAGCAGGGTAGCCGGAATGGTCTCCTGTCGATTCCGTTGGCTCGGGTACGTCTTCGGTATAACTACTGTGATCGTGTCTCTCGTGACACACGATCATGATTCTGTGGTGCGCTCGCTCGTGTTGGTAGTTCGGGTGCCGGCTGCGGCCTTTGAGCACCTTGGCCACCGCCCGTTTTAGATTGTCATAGCGGATACGGGCCGGGACATCACCAAAGTGGTTGAACGCCAACACATGCCGATGCAGGAGCGCCTCCTGGCCCTGAGTGGTGAAGTTGCTCCGAGCTAGAGGGCGAACGCTCCGCCTTTGATGAGGATGAGGGCCCCGATTGTGATCAGTGCAACGGGCAGAACGATGTGGCCCCAGCGTGAGAGTGCTTTGGCGATGATCGGGTGGGAGGCGAAATATCGGCCGGCCGCGCACCAGATGGCCACACCGATGAGGAACACGATGATGTAAACACCGATGGTGGCGATCGTTGAGACGGCGAAGATCGGAACGTACACGCCGATGTTGTCGCCGCCGTTGGCGAAGGTGATGACTGCGACCTGCCAGGTGCCAGGCGTCAACAGTGTTGCGGGATCATCGGTCGGCGCCGGTTGGGTGCGGCGATCCCGCCAGGCCAGCCATGCCGCCCGCAGCCCCAACACGATGGGCAGCAGCCCGAAGTACGGCAGTGCGGCTGGAGGAAGCAGCGTGGCACCCAGGAGTGCGCCGCCGACCGAAACTGCCAAGATGGCGGTGAAGCCGAGGTACTGACCGGCGGTCACTCGGATGGCTGCGCCACGATGACCGGGCGCCTGGCCGAACATCACCGCGAGGACCACGATGTCGTCGATATTGGTGATGGCGAAGGTGGCGATCGCCTGAACGAGTGTGGCTGGGCTCAGCACGGCCAATGCGACCAGCTTCGAGTGAAATCCCACCGCATCGGGTGAGCCTACTGCTCAGCAGGCCCCGCGCTCCCGCGCACCAACGACCTCCAGTGGGGCGGAAATTCATGACGACTGCCGGGGTCAACGGACTTGACGAAATACATGCCTCCGGTGCCACGGAGGTGGCTCCTAGAGGTATCGACATACGTCATCGGCGCTGCATGATTCCGGGTCGACGCTTTCGGCGCCCTGCCGCAGCCGGGCGATGGTCTCGCGCAGTGCCACCAGTGCGCTGATCTGCTCGTCGAGGTCGGTCAGTCGGATGTCGAGCAGGTCGCGCACGTGCGTGCACGGCGCGTGGCCGCTGTCACGGATGTCGAGGATCTGCCGAATCTGGGCGAGGCTGAACCCGGCGGCCTGTCCCCGTCGGATGAAGCCGACCCGGGCGATCGTGTCGGCGGCATAGTCGCGATACCCCGCCGGGGAACGTTCGGCGGGCGGGAGCAGGCCTTCGTCTTCGTAGTAGCGCAGCGTCGCGGTGGTGGCCCCGGTCGCCTCGGCGAGCTTCCCGATTCTCACGATGTCTCCTCAGAACACTTGACCTTCAAGCCTACTTGAAGGTCAAGGATGGGTGCATGAGTCAGGGATTGGACCTCGCGGTCATCGGTTCCGGCGGCGCGGCGATGGCCGCGGCGATCCGCGCTACCGCGCTCGGCAAGTCCGTCGTCATGATCGAGCGCGGCATCTTCGGTGGCACGTGTGTCAACACCGGCTGCGTGCCGTCAAAGGCCCTGATCGCAGCGGCCGAGGCCCGGCATACCGCAGCCGACACTGCCCGGTTCCCGGGGATCGCCACCACGGCCGGCCCGGTGGACATGGCGGCCCTGATCGCCGGCACGCACGATCTGGTGGAGTCGCTGCGCTCAGAGAAGTACCTCAACGTGGCCGAATCGTATGGCTGGCAGCGCATTCAGGGCCAAGCGCGGTTCGCCGGAACCCCGGACGCGCCCGTCATCGAGGTCGGCGATGCCACCATCGAGGCCGAGCACTACCTGATCGCCACCGGCGCGAACCCAGTCATCCCGCCCGCATTCGAGGGCGTCGCCTACCTGACCTCGACCACCGCGATGGAAGTCACCGAGGTCCCGGAGTCGCTGCTGGTGATCGGCGGCGGCTACGTCGCGTTGGAGCAGGCGCAACTGTTCGCCCGGCTCGGGTCAACGGTGACGGTGCTGGTCCGCTCCACGCTGGCATCGAAGGAAGAGCCGGAAGTCGGCATGGCGCTGCTGGAGGTGTTCGCCGACGACGGCATCCGGGTGGTGCGCCGCGCCACGGTGAGCGAGGTCGAGCAGGCCGACGATCAGGTCACGGTCACCGCGACCATCACCGGCGGAACGCAGCAGTTCCGTGCCGCGAAAGTCCTCGTCGCCACCGGCCGCCGTCCGAACACCGACGGCCTGAATCTCGAAGCGGTGCAGGTCAAAACCGGCGAGAACAACGAGGTCGTGGTGAGCGACGGGCTGCAGTCGTCGAACCCACGGATCTGGGCGGCCGGCGACGTGACCGGGCACCGCGAGTTCGTCTACGTCGCCGCCCATCACGGCGCGATGGTCGCCGACAACATCTTCACCGACGCCGGCCGCAGGGTCGACTACCGCCATCTGCCCCGCGTGACGTTCACCAGCCCCGCGGTCGGTGCGGCCGGGACGACCGAGGCCGAGCTCCTCGCCGCCGGGACACGGTGCGACTGCCGGGTGCTGCCGCTAAAACATGTGCCGCGTGCGGTGGTCAACCGAGACACCCGCGGTTTCATCAAACTCGTCGCCGACGCCGGCACCGGCCGCATCCACGGCATCACCGCCGTCGCCAAGGATGCTGGCGAGATCGCCGCCGCCGCGGTCTACATCCTCGACGCCGCGATGACCGTCGACCAGGTCGCCGGGTCCTGGGCCCCGTATCTGACCATGGCCGAAGGCATCAAAATCGCCGCCCAGTCCTTCAGCGCCGATATGTCCCGACTGTCCTGCTGCGCATCCTGACGCATGGCTCACTCGAAAGGTTCCTGATGCCCAATTTCCTTGACCGCCTGACCATTCCGGAAGAGTCCGGGCTCGACCCGACGATGCTGGTGCCGTTGCTGCGGCTGCTCGCCGCCGGCGAGCCGGTCACCGTGGAGGCGCTCGCCGCGGCCGTCGGCCTCCCGGTTGACGAGGTGACCCGGCGTCTGGCCGCGGTACCCGACACCGAATACGACGAGCAGGGCCGCATCGTCGGCCAGGGCCTGACCCTGCGCCCGACCCGCCACCGATTCACCGTGGCCGGCCAAGAGCTCTACACCTGGTGCGCCCTGGACACCCTCATCTTTCCCACCATCCTGGACCGGCCCGCCAGCATCGAATCCGAATCACCCGTCAGCGGGCACCCGATCAGGGTCTCGGTCGGCGAAAACGGTGTCACCAGCGTGCAGCCCGAGACCGCGGTGGTCTCGCTGGTCAACCCCGACGACCTCACCTCGATCCGGTCCTCATTCTGCAACCAGGTGCACTACTTCACCTGCGCGCAGGACGCCGCGCCGTGGCTCGCCGAGCACCCCGAAGGTCAGATCGTCAGCGTCGCTGAGGCCCACCAACTCGGCGCAGCCCTGACCACACAAATCCTTACCCAGCTCCATACCCCGCCAACTGCCCACCCCGGCTGCTGCAGCTGACCAGCCGCACCCAACCTGATGAGGAGAAATCAATGAATCAACGTCCACGAAGAAATCCCGTGCTGCTGGGTGCGGCAGCGGTGCTGGTGACGGCCCTGTGTTGCGCCGCGCCAGTCCTGATCGCCGGCGGCGCGCTCGCCGCCGTGTGTGGACTGCTCGAGAATCCATGGGTCATCGGGGCAGCCGTCGCGCTGCTGCTGGCGGCTGTGGTCGCCTTCGCCCGCCGCGGTCAACGCGGCGATCACTGCTGTCCCGCCGACAGCCATTCACCCGCGACGCACACGCTCGACGACCTGACGAAAGGAAGCATCGACAATGTCTGAAACGCGTTCGTTTACACCCCACAGGTGGGCGGGCGTTACGGCTGTGATGCTGGCAGCGGGCGCGCTGACCGCGTGCGGCCAATCGGCCACAACCAGCAATCCGACCTCACCGCCACACGCCAACGCCACAACCCAGGCGACGGCGGCGACACTGACCACGGTGGACGGCAAAACCGTCGAACTGCCCGCTGCCGCCCCGACCGCGATCCTGTTCTTCTCCTACGGGTGCGGCGAATGCGTCGGCGGCGGTAAATCCCTGGCCGCTGCTCGGGCGGCCGTGGAGAAAGCCGGAGGCAGCGCCAAGTTCCTAGCCGTCGACATCGTCCCCACCGAGAAACCCGCCGATGTTCGCCACTTCCTGGACCAGATCGGCGGCACCAGCCTGCCCGCGGTCGTCGATACTAACGGGGCCCTGACCAGCCGCTACCAGGTGACCGCGCCGACCACCGCCCTCGTCATCGACCCGTCCGGGCAGATCAGCTACCGCGGCCACGCCCCGTCCCAGGATCAGATCCTGGCCGCCCTCGGCAGCAGCGCCGCACGGTGAACCTGCTCGCGCTCGCGTTTACCGCTGGCATGCTCGCCCCGGTCAACCCCTGCGGGTTCGCGCTGCTACCGGCGTGGATCACCGGCACCATCGCCACCGGCGGCACCGATGCGGTGCTCGTGCGGCTGGCCCGGGCACTGCGCACCGGGGCCGTCCTGACCATCGGGTTCACCGGCACCCTCACCCTCGCCGGTATCGCGATCAGTGCCGGTGCCCGGACCCTGGTGACGGCTGCTCCCTGGCTCGGGATCACGATCGGGCTCACCCTGGCCATCTTGGGCGGCTTCATGCTCACCGGCCGCACCATCGGTCTGCGTATGCCTGCCCGGACGCGTCATCGGCCGGACTCCCCAACAGCCGGTGGTGTGCTCGCGGCCGGAATCGGCTACGCCCTGGCGTCACTGTCCTGCACCTTCGGGGTACTGCTCGCGGTGATCGCCCAGGCCCAGGCCACCAGCGGATGGGGCGGTCTGCTGGCAGTGTTCACCGCATACACAGCCGGTGCCGCCACCATCTTGATGCTGGTCAGCGTCGGCACCGCCATCGCCGGCACGGCCCTGACCCGGCATCTGGGTATCCTCGCCCGCCACGGGACCCGCGTCACCGCCGTTGTCCTCATCGCCACCGGCGCCTACCTCGCGTGGTACTGGCTGCCCGCGGCCACCGGGCACACCGCCAGCGGCGGCAACCTGCTCACCGGCTGGTCGGCCACCGCGACCGGATGGCTGCAGGACCACGCCCTCCCGGCCAGCGTCATTG
>NZ_JBJIAI010000064.1:0-6207 GCF_045311035.1 Mycobacterium sp. SMC-13 | reverse complement strand
GATGATCATCCTCGGGAAGGTGCGCCCACTTTCAGGCCGCCTCCTCGGGCCTCATCCACAGGTATTGATCATTGCTCGGCGCGCGCGACGGGATTCCGAAGCCGGGGGGTCACCGGCTCGACAGGTTGGACGGCAGGCCGGTACCCGTCCAGGGCCAGCGCCGCCGTTGCGGTCAGCCTGATCGGTGATTCGGCGTCGGGTACCGGGCGCAGTACCCCGGCGGCCACGATGCCCGAATCGGTGGGCAGCGCGAGCGGGATCCGCAGGCCGTGATGCACCAGCAACAGCCGCAGGATCGCCAGGCTCGGGTAGCGTCGGCCGGCGTCGTCGTGCAGGTGTCCGAAGGCAGTGGCCAGACCGGGGTCGGCGACGGACCACCAGGCGGCGGCGACCAGCGCCTCTTCGATCGCCGAGGTGCACAGGGCGCCGAGGACATCGGATTCGTCCGCGACCCGCTCCGGCGCGGGGCACCACCCACGGCGGTCGCCCCGGTTCGCGTCTGCGGCGAGTCCGGTGAGGGCGTCCTGGAACAGTGCCCGGTAGTGCAACAGTGCCGTCGGGTACGCCTCCGGTGCGTCGGCGCCGTCCTGGGCCACGCGGGCCGTCGTCATGGCGCCACCGCCAAGTCGGTCGGGGGACCGGTCACGGTGCCGGAGGTGACGGACACGCCGATGCTCTGCCCGGCGTAGTCGCCGACACCGGCCGGCACGGTTGCAGTGACAGTGGCTGCGCCTGCGGGTGTGTACGGCACCGACATGCCGAGGAAGTTCACGGTTCCGGTCGGCAGCACGTGAGCCACCTGGAGGGTGGCGGGTTGGCCGGCGTGCAAGGGTGCGGCGGCACTGATCACGGCCGGTGCAACGGTCAATGCGGCGGCTGCGGTCCCCGCCGGCAGCCCCGACGCCAGGTTGGTGACGGTGAGGACGCGCATACCTGGGACGAGTTGGTTGTTGGGCAGGGTCACCGAGAGGCCGGCCGCCGATGGCACGGCGGTGAGCCGCCACGGTCCGGTGCTGTGCGTGGTCGCCGGGTTGGGGCGGCCGTCGGTCGGATCGTCGGGATCGCCGGCACTGCGCGACAGCTGTACCAGGACCTGATCGCCGAGACCGCGGACCACGATCAGCACCGGGTGCGTGTAGCCGGTGATCGGCGGCACGACGGCGCTGACGTGGGGACCCACGGAGGGGCTGACCGCGACGACGGGTTCGCGCACCGGTGGACCGGGGGTGAAAGGCACCGGCGACGGAACCAGCAGCAAGCTCACCTCGTAGGCCACCGACACCCGCAGCGATTTGAGACCACTGGCCCACAGTCCGGTGACGGTCTCCAACGGAACCGGGTCCAGCGTGATCCGCAGTGGTTCGATGAGGTTGCGCAGCGCAGCGGCGGTGTCGCCGACGGTGTGGTTCGGCGGGGTGGTGATCACGGTGTCCGGGCCCAGGATCGGGTTCTCGTGCAAAACCTGCATGACCGCGGTGAGCGCGTCGTGGACCGCTTCGATCTCATTGCCGGCCGGCCTCATCTCGCCGGGATCCGCGGACAGTAGATAGTGCAGCGTCAGGGCCAGCGGGGGACGTCCGCGCCGGGTGGTCCATCCGGTCTGGGGCGGCTCCATGTTGAGGTGCGACGCTGCTGGCGCGATGCGGTAGAGAAACCAGTTCAGCCGTGGTCCGCCAACGGGTCGGTCGAGGGGCCCAGCGGTGACCGCGACCGCGCTCGGAATGGCGTCCCGAGTGATGGCTTGTAGGACCAGGTCCACTCCGGAGAGCACTGCTCCGGGGGCCGGCAGTACGCTCATAGCGGCACCGCCCGTCGTGCAGTCAGGCCGTTGGCGTAGGGCTCCAGGAGAGTCATCGGGTCGGCTGCGGAATCGGACGGCGCGGTGACGTGAACGTGGATCTCGCCAATCGACACAGGCGGCGATACGTCCGGGGCGGTCGACGGCCCCGTGGTGGGGGCATCGGGTATGCGCTGCGGCTGTTCGGGCTGAGCGGCCGTGGACAGGGATGCTGCGTCGGTGGACGCGTGGGCGCGCGTGGCGGCGATCGGCTCAGGCGGGGCCTCGGGGGCGACGGGGCCGCGGATGCTGCGGCGGGTGAAGTGCGTAGCGGCAGGAATGTCGGTCGGCGCCGGTGGCGTGTCGGCGCGGATGGGCGGTGGTGCTGCGGCGGGCAGCGATGCCGGTCGATCCGAGGGCGTCGGCCTGTGGGGCGCGACGCGGGGTGGGGCATCGTGCGCGCGAATTACTCGAAGGGTGGTTGCCGCAGGCTGCGACGGCGGTGGTAGCAGCGGTGGCTGGGGTGGGCTGAGGGTCGGTGGTAGCGGGGATTGTCGCGCTGCGGGCGAAGACCGGTCGTGTCGACCGGCGTCGGCGGCCGGGGGCGGTGCCGCTGGTGGTGCCGTGGGCGGCTCGGTGGGGCGCGGTATGGCGGGCGGCCGCGGCGGCGGGACAGTGTGGTCGGCCGGCGAGTTGATGGCAGTCGGCGCGGTGACCTGCTCGGCGACGGGCGCGACCGGCGGCTGTTGGGCCGCCGCGTCGGATCCCGGGCGAACTGGTGGACGCTGTGCGCGGGCGATCAGCCCCCGCACGGCGGCACTTCGGGTTTCACCGGACGTGACGGTCATCGGCCCTCGCTGCGGGCCAGTGCTGCCAGCCGTCTGCGCCGTGCTTCGGGAAGTGCTTCGATGCTGGCCAAGTCCCAGCCGTACTGCGAAGCCAGCAGGTGCACCTCGACGTCGGCCTCGGCTGCCGCGGCTGCTACTGCGAAGGTCACCAGGCACTGCACATCGACGAATTCCGTTATCCGCGTGCCGCATTCGATACACGAGAACTCGACCGCGCCGCACAGTGATTGTTCAGCCCAATCGAGTGCCGCGCTGTCACGAGGCTCCTCGGCGGGACCCACCGCGCACCGCTCCACCAGGATCCGGCTGGCGGCGTCGGGGTCGGTCGGTAGGCCGACGAGGTCGGTTGCGGCGGGCTCCCGGACACCGGCGCCGGGGCCGCACCATCCCGATCTCGGTGCATAGTCGGGCACATCGGACGGCCCCAGTGGCAGCTCGTTGAGCACTCCGCAGTCCGCGCAGGAGACGACGAGTTCGAGATCGGTGCCGAGGACCGCACGGTGGGCCTGCAGTAGCAGTCGGTCGACGATGCCCAACGGGAGTGCCGGGGAATCGTCGACGCCGCAGGCACTGAGTATCGCCAGTGCCTGCACGAGTTCTCCGTCGGCAACATCCAAGTCTCGCAACAGTTTCAACCGCGATAGTGGGAAGCCGCCGTGGCCGGCCGGCAGCGTGATGTCTGCGGCCGGCGCGGTGTCTGTGTAACCGGCGCCGCTGCTCACGGGATCACACGCTCAGCTCTTTGGGCTCCGTTACCGACGTATCGCGCTCCCAGCCTTCGGTCTCGAGTTTGATCGATTGGATTGCGGTGGCGGCGGTAGCCGCATCCATCGCGGGCAGGGCGGTGTATTCGGACACCCAGCAGCGGAACAGGTGGTAGCTGATGACCTGTTGGCCCGCTTCGTTGAAGACGTCGACAGTGATGTCCTTGCGGAAGTCCGGCAAAGAGATGCCAGGTGCGGTGATGCTGCTCACCTTGTTGGCCCAGGCTTCGAATGCGGGGTCATGGGTCACGCCGCGTTCGAGGGTGACCGACGAGTACGTGGTCAGGCCAGGGCTGCGCCGGTCGTGCGAAGGGTCACCGCCGACCCGGTGGGAGACCGGTGCCGTCGCCCGCGTGAGTGCTGACATCTTGGACAGCCCGGCGACGTACACGCCGTCCCATTTCACCCGGAACATGTGCGTCTTGTAGGGGTCGTGTCGCTTCGGGTTGACAGTGAATTCGGCCATGTCAGTCTCCGGTGTTGATGATCTGGGTGATGGTGACGACGACGAACTCGGCGGGTTTCAGGGGGGCGAAACCGACGACGACATTCACGCGGCCGGCGTCGATCTCTGGCTGGGGGTTGACGGTGCCGTCGCACGTGACGAAGTAGCTGTCGGATTCGGCCTGGGACTCGGACTGTTGGAAGGCGCCCTGCCTGAACAGGCCACGCATGAACGCCCCGACAGCGAGCCGCAACTGGCCCCAGAGCACCGGGTCGTTGGGCTCGAATACCGCGAATTGGGTGCCGAGATAAAGGCTGGCTTCGATGTAATTCGTGAGGCGGCGGATCGGCACGTATTTGAATGGGTCACCGCGGAGGTCCGAGCCGGCGAGCGTTCGTGAGCCCCAGACGACCAGGCCGGCCCCGGGGAAACTTCGTAATACGTTGACGCCGAACGGGTTCAGATCACCAGAGGTCTTGTCGCTGGTTGGATGGGCGGTCGAGATCGCGCCCGCGACCCCGGCGGCCAGACCGGCAGGTGCTTTCCACACCCCGCGTTGGCTGTCGGTGCGCGCCATGATTCCGGCGAGTGCACCCGAGGGTGGCAGCCCCGCGGGCGTCGAGGCCGCGGTGATCAGCCGCGGCCAGTACAGTGCGCCGTACTGCCCTGCGGCGGCGAACAGTCCCGCAGTGCTCACCGCATTGGCCGCAGTGACGCTCGGGTCGGGGTCGACGAGCAGGAATGCGTACTGGGTCTGGCAGTAGGCCAGCGCGGTGCTGACGGCGTCGACGTTGACGGTCGTCACTCCGGGTAGGCACAGCAGGTTGAACCGTGGAAAGTTGAGGGTGTCGAGGGCCAGCATGCCCTCGCCTTCGGTGGCCGAGACGATGGAATTGGCGTCGACGTTGGAGCCGTCGCTGCCGTTGGCGAGCCCGGCGGCCGCGGCGACCGCGGGACGGTCGGCGGCACTGCCGGAGACTTCGGTCCCGCCGGCCGCGACGCCCATCGTCAGCCGGCTGCTGGCGTCCTGAGCGCCGCTCAGTCCGACGACCACGGCACTGTCCGCCCCGTTGGTGTTGCTGGTGAGCACGAGTTTTCCGCCGTCGTCGGACGCCGTCAGGGGCAGGCCTGCGGCGTTGATGAACCCGACGAGGTCGGTGGTGTTGTGGGAATCGGTCGCGGTGCCGGTCGGGAAGAGCACGAGATCCTGTGGCGCACCCTGGTTGATGGACACGCGGAGTGTTCGCTGGGCCAGGCCCACGACGCCTGCCGAGAGATCGTTCTTGCTCGTGGAATGTCCTGCGGACGCGGTGGTTTCGGCGCCAGAGACCTCCGCGGAGACAAGCGCGCTGCCGGCCAGGGCGGTGGTGACGAAGCGCGGATGGCTTGGCGACATCGACAGCTCGCTCCAGGTCTCGCGGGCGAGCAGCGAGGCGGCCCCGACGCCGGGCGCCCAATTACTGATCGTGAGGTTGAACCGGTCATTGGGGTTGACACTTGCGGCCGTGACTTGGACAAAGATGCCGGTCTGGGCGGCGCCCGAGCCGGTCCCGTTCGCCCATGCGCCCCGGCTCTTCGCGGTGAGGGTGACTTGGACCCCGTTGGCTGCGGCCAATGCGCGGGACGCAGGTAGCGCATCGGATGCGAGTGCGCGTACGACGACCGCCTGGCTGCCGCCATTGGCGAAGAACTGCGAAACCGCGTGCCCCATCGGATGGTCTGTGGCGTCGATGGAGTCGCCGAATGTTCGTACGAAGTCGGCGAAGCTGCCGATGGCGGTCGGGGTATCCGCCGGTCCCTTTCGGGCGGCCCCGACGAATGCGGTCACCGAGGTTGACACCCCCGAGATCACATGCGAGCTCGACATCTGTTCGACGATGTAGACCCCGGGATACGTAGTTTGGACGGGCATCTGCTGCCTCCATCGCGGAGTGATGACATGGACATTCGATCCATGGTGAATACCGATAATGGTAAAGACGTGATGGCGCGGTGAAAACCATTCTGATCGCAATTGATTGCGCATTTACGAAGAAACTATAGGACGGCTAGAAATAGAGTGCGACTTGCCCCGCTGCGGGTCGGAATTGATTCCCGCGGCGCTGGGTTCGGTATTTGATCTTGAAATCAAATTTGGGGCCTCTGATGAGGCGGCAATGGCGCGTCAAGACAGCCGGCAAATTGTAGCGGCAGCAGCGTCGTGGATCGACGTTATTGCAATGTTGGCGATGAGCCTTGACAACGACTAGTGCGGCGCGGTGACGGCCTCGACGGATGGGGGCGAAGGAGCGCTAGATGTAACTCCCAGACAGGTTGTGAACGGCGTGGTGAGCGGAAGTAGGTGAGGACCTCCGGTATCGGTGTGGTTACCAA
>NZ_JBJIAI010000063.1:0-6517 GCF_045311035.1 Mycobacterium sp. SMC-13 | reverse complement strand
ACAACCGGACCTGGCACCCCGACACGCCCCAAATCGCCACGGCGGCGGCTTGACACGGTCATTGAGAGTCCTTTCGGAATTACGTTGCTTTGTAATGTCTTTTCGAGCGCTTGAACCGGAGCCACGGGGCCGGCCGGCCGCTGCCCGACTCAGTTCGTCGCGGCATCGTCAGTGCTGAGTGGACCGTCGCCGGTATCGACCAGAAACACCGCGAGAAGTTCGGCAGGCTCTGTGGCACTGGCATTTTCACTGATGATGTGATGGGCACCGGGGTTCTCACTCCACGTTTCGCCGGCGCGATAGATCCGCGCCGGCTCCCCTTCGACCTGACTCCGGATCGCGCCGGACATCACGTACGCCATGATGAATGCCGATCGGGCGTGATGATGGGCGGCGCTTGCCCCGCCCGGCGGGTAGCTGACGGTCACCGCCTGCATCGATTTGCCCGGGGCGTTTGTCGGTTCATCGAAGACAGCACGTACAACGGGCTCTTGCGCTGAAGCCGCTGGCGCCGGTTGCGCATTGGCTGCGGGTGCGAGCGCCGCCGCCGCAAGCATGGTGGCGAGCAGCATCTTCACGGTCATTTTTGACTGACTCCTGTCGTTTCGATGATGTTCTGCGTGCGGGCCGGCTCATTCGGGCGATCGCACGGTGCCATGGACGACCGCGCCGATGGAGTCGGCCAGCGTCAGCACCGAAACACCGATCAGCACAACGTCTTTGATGAGAAACTGGCCGGTCATCGACAGCAGCGGGAATCCGCCCTCAGACGGCTCACCGACACCGGGAGTCGTGAACAAGAATGACAGCGTGCTCGCGAAGAGCAGCACTGCCACCGCGCTTCCGAACGCCGACAGTGCAGGGAACCAAGGCTTGGCAATGATGAGGAGCGCCGTGGCGATCTCCAGCACTCCCAGCATCGTCGAGAACGTCTCCACGCTGATCACGGTGTAGAGCCATCCCATGAAGGGGCTGTTGGCCACCAGCGGCTCGATGTTGTGCGCCTCGTACGGGTAGAACTTGCAGAATCCGATCCAGCCGATGACCAGCGCAAGCCCATAGCGGGCCAATATCCAGCCGGTCGATTTCACCGCCGGTTCCGCGTTCAGCAGTGCGGCTGAGAGGGTGTTCGCTTTGACCGCCATGTTCGTGGCTACCTTCCGTAGTGATCCTGTGCTGCGCGGGATGTGCAACACCAAGCAAAAACGGACTATATAGTCCTTTCTATTCCCCGGTTCCAACTTTCATCGAACTCCACCACGGGTCGTCTGATCATGCGAACCTCGATCAGATTGCGAGCGTGAATGCCGACTCAGGCCAACGTTGTGTGCGACGACCCACTCGCAACGCCTCCAAACTTGACCTCGGCATCGGGCATAAATGGACTATATAGTCCGTTATGCTCACGGCAAGAGGCGCACAGCGCCGCGAAAGCCACCCATCCCCTCGCCGGTAAGGAATCACCATGACCAATGACCTGACCATGACCAACACCGTCATCGAGAGCCTCGTGAGCCGCAGCACCACCAGCCACTACGACCCGGGATTCACATTGACCGACGACCAGATCGCCAATCTGATCCGAATCGCGACCACGGCACCGACGTCGTTCCACTTGCAGAACTGGCGTTTCATCGCCGTTCGAACGCCGGAGGCCAAGGCGCGGCTGCGGCCCATCGCATGGGACCAGCCCAAGATCACTGCCGCGGCGGTCACCTTCATCATCTGCGGTCAGCTGCCCGATCACATGACAGTGCCGGAGCGCCTCGCCCCCGTGGTGGAAGCAGGCATCATGCCGGCCGAGGCCGTGCCGCAGTGGCAAGAGTCAGCACGCGGTTTGTACGCCGGCCATCCGCAGCGCCAACGCGACGAAGCGCTGCGCACAGGTTCCATTGGCGCGACCGCGTTGATCTATGCGGCCAACGCGCTCGGTCTGGGTTCGACGCCGATCATCGGGTTCGACGCGGAAGCGGTCACCCGTGAATTCGCTTTGGCCCACGACGAAGTGCCGGTCATGTTGGTTTCGGTCGGCGCGAAGCAACCCCAGAACTGGCCGCAGAAGCCGCGCCGTCCGGTCAGCGATCTCTTGGAATTCGTTTAGCGACAGCAATCCAGCGGCGGAGTCGCACCGGCGATGCCGTCCGAAGTACGCATGCAAGTCGTTGGCGCCGAACACTTTCCACGCCACTGACATCCCAGGAGGCCAGCACAGCGGAACACCACAGTGAGCGAACCAGCCCAAACCACCCACTACACCGATCCTCGAAAGGAACGACGATGACTCATTTCACCCCCATCGAACCCGACACAGCTTCCGGCAAAGCCGCCGAGCTCCTGACTCAAGTGCAGAAATCGCTGGGCACGACTCCCAATATGACGAAAGCCATGGCACACAGCCCGACGCTCCTCAAGAGCTACCTCGCGCTGTTTTCCGCGGTGGGCACCGGCACGTTGTCCGCGGCCGTTCGCGCCCGTCTGGCAATCGCCACCGCGCAGCTCAACGGATGCGAATACTGCCTGTCATCGCACACTTACATCGGCGCCAGCGTCACCAAGGTCGACGCGGCCGAGCTCGAGAGCGCCCGGAAAGGACAATCCGCGGACCCGCATGTGGACGCATTGCTCAAACTGTCGAACAGCATCGCCGAGAACGCCGGTGATATCGACGAAGCCGACATCACCGCAGCCCTCGAGGCTGGCGTGACCGAGTCGGAAATCGGCGAACTGGTGGCCAACCTCGCGCTGAACACGATGACGAACTACTTCAACGTCATGGCGCGCGTCGACAACGATTGGCCGGTCGTGGCGCTCTGACCCGACAGCACTCGACCCGCAGATGAGCCGCAGGGCCTGCCGCCAGTCGGTGGCGGGCCCTGCGTCTGGCCGCGATGGAGCGCTTCGGTTTTCAGTGTCGGCGACTCAGCCCCTGGCCGCGGCAGTACCGCCCGATCCAGATGTGCGCACCCGGCGGGCCGCCGTCGATTTGTGCGACTTGGCTGACGAGTCGGACGCCTCACGCGCAGCCCCACGTCCGGCCGGCCGGTCTGCGGCAGCTTCGGTCAGACTTTCGATGTGGGCCAGCGCCATGTCGAGCGCGGTGGCCATCGGAGCCACGTCATGCTCGGCTTGAGCCAGCAGATACCCACCCTGCAGTGCCGCCATCAGCCCCGTGGCCAACGCGTCGGGGTCAGCATCGGACGGCAGGACGCCGTCCTCGATCATGCGCCGAAAACCGTTCGCCAGCAGTCCTTCCCAATTCGCGAAGTGTTGCGACAGCGACGTTCTGGCCTGGTCGTCTTGATCCGCAACTTCGATGACCAGGTTGCCCAGGGCACAGCCATAGGCACCGTCTTGCAGAGCGGCGCCCTGAATGAGGGCGTCGCGCCATCGCCGCAGGCCACTCATCGATTTCAATCGCGCCAAGCGTTGTCCTTCACGCTCCAGGACCTGCTCGCCGCGCAGCGCGACCACTGCGCGCACCAATTCCGGCTTACCGCCCGGAAAATGCTTGTACAGCTGAGACTTACTGGTGCCCGTCGCCGCCCGCACGTCGTCGAGAGTGACGGCGTTGACGCCGCGGACGTACATGAGTTCTGCGGCGGACGCGATCATCCGTGCGCGGGTCGCCTCTCCGCGGGCAGTTGTCCGCCGCGGCGTCTGCTGCTCACCGCTGGTCATCGGCGAAAGACTACCGGCTCAACTGACGACGTCGGCGCAGCTGGTCGGCACCTCGCAGACGTGTCTCGAGAACACGATCCCAGCCGCGTCATGCTCTTCACCGTCACCACAGCTCCTACCCTAGCCACGAGACCGGCGTAACTGCGACCCGTGCGGTATGCGCTCACGACTTGCCGGCTTCCTACCAGAGTAGCTCCGTCGGATGGACGGTGAGGTCCGCAAGAAGAATACCGTTCCGCTCAAGGCGTCACTTTTTCGACAGGCGACATAGCAGTTGTCGACGGTGGTGTCGCAGCACCGATCCACACATAAGGGACTATATAGTCCTTTTATGAGAGCGATCACTTGCCCGGGCGCTGCGCGCCGGTCCCACGTCACGAGGACATGGACGAAACCGCGAAGTCGGGAACACTACGGCATAGAAGTTTGAAACCCGCTGTTCGCCAGTGCATTTCACCATGGACGACTCTGCGGCGCCAGACCCGAATGACCTGGTCCGAGCATTACTGAGTGCTCAGAGCCGGCAATTATCTGTGGTCACCAGCGTCTCGTGCTTCGACGTGTGGCGCGACAGCCTGGTCGAAGGGAGCAGACAATCGGGCGACCCACCCGGCGGGGCATTGGGGGTGTTGATCGCACTGCTGGCCGATCGGAACGAGAGCATCCGCACAGCGGCCACAAGCTACTTCTCCGGATGGCGCCGACTACTCGCCACGACGATGCGACGGCTGCAGGAACGTGGCCGGCTACGCGCTGACGCCGACCCCGAAGCCCTCGCCACCGGTCTCGTCGCGGGAGTCCAGGGCGGCTACCTCCGGGTAAAAGCGAGCGGCGATCCCCATCACCTGGTCATGGCAATCGAGATGGCCCTGGAGCGCATCCGATCCTTCGCCGACCAGGGGTGACCCCGCGCCGGGGCATTCCTGGAGCGTTGCATCGGACCTGCCCTCGCCGGTTTCAAGTTCCGACGGCCGCCGCGCCCGATCGATCCTGTGCGCTAGATCACCGACGGACGGCATTCGGTTTCGGGGCCGGCTCCCGACTACACCTGCAGAACGTGTCCGACATTGCCGACGGATATCAGAACTGGTGTATTCAGGGGAATCGTCGTGGTGAACTTCGTACCGGGTGAACGGTCGTGGTGGCGTCGTTGCCGTTGGTGGCGGGTACCGGTGGCGTTGATGGTCACCATCGTGCTTTCCCTCTGCGGGATACTGTGGCTGGCCGGCATCGATCGCCCACGTTCAGAGCAACACGCAGGTGCGCCGCGCGCGCAGCAATTCGCCGACAGCCCGGCAGCGGTCATGGCTGCCGAGTCACTGACAACCCCACTGACACAGCATGTTCCGTGCGCGGGCCAATCCTTCGGCCCGGACACGCTGGTCCTGATGGCCAATGGCACCAAACGCCCCATCGCGGAACTCAAGGTCGGCGATCGGGTGTGGTCAGTCGACCCGGAAACCGGTCGCACCAGCGGTCAGCCGGTGGAGGCGGTCCTGGTCAACCACGACACCGACCTGCTCGACCTCACGATCACCAACGCCGCCGATGTCACTTCGGTGGTACACACCACCGCCAAGCATCCCTTCTACAGCGCGGCCCGGGCGCAGACAGAGCCGTCCGAGGTCTCCGAGCTGGCCGCCACCACTGGCGGAGCCATTCGGCCGGGAGCCGAATGGGTTGACGCGAAAGACCTGCGTCCCGGTGATCGGTTGACCACCCCGTTCCGGGACAGCGTCGCGCAGGTCGCAGGTAGCACTTCGGTATTCGGCACGGCCGACATGTGGGATCTGACGGTCGCGAACACCCACGTCTTCTTCGTCGCGACCGTGACCGCGGCGGTTCTGGTCCACAACTGCACCACGCAGTAGGCACGATGAATTCGGTTGCTGCCGTGGATATCAACTGATCCCGTAAGTAATGGGATCGGCGCGGGGTCATCGCGTCAGGGAGCCCGCCGTTGACCGGGGCGCATTCGACAACCGATACGCTGGGGTTGATTCGGCATAGGGAGCGGCCCGTGGTCACGTTGGACCGCCTAGCCAATGTGCTGGGCAGCTATGGCGTGCGATTGCGGTTTTGTCCTGTCCCGCGGTCCACGGAGTTGCGCAGCGTGGTGTTGCATGAACTCATCGAGGACCGCGCCGTCGTCGGTGACGTGCTGCTGGGTATCGGCGCGCAATCAGTGCAGCAGGCGGTGCACTGGGCGGCGCAAGCCCGTGCCGTGGTCGTACTCGTCCGCGCCGAGGGCGACGACGACACCGCATTCGCCGGTGCGGCCGAAGGTGTAGCCGTGATGATGGTCGACCCGGCGATGTCCTGGAGCGAGTTGGCCGCGGTCATCTTCGGGCTGGTCCTGGAGGGCCGTGAAACCGAATCCGGTCGCGGGCCAACGGATCTGTTCGCACTGGCCGACAGTTTGGCCGAGTCCGCGGGCGGGGCGGTCATCATCGAGGACCGGCTCTCGCGGGTCTTGGCGTACTCGCGGCGCCAGCGAGGCGCCGACCCGGCGCGGGTGGCGACCATCGTCGAGCGACAGGCACCGGAGGAGCTGCGGGCCTTCTTTGACGCTCGGGGTGTGTACGCGCATTTGGAGTCTTCTGACGAACCGTTGTTTGTCGGCCCGGACTCTGCTCACGGTGTGACCGGGCGCATGGTGGTGGCGGTGCGGTCGGGTCGTCAGCTCATGGGGTCGGTGTGGGTCGAGTGCGCGACACCGTTGGCCGGGGCCGCGCTCACTGCGTTGGCCGACGGGGCTCACACGGGAGGAATTGTCAATACCTGTGGATCGGCTTGTTTCAGGCGACCTCCGTTCCAGTTGATTCGGTCGGTGCCGAGT
>NZ_JBJIAI010000062.1:0-7086 GCF_045311035.1 Mycobacterium sp. SMC-13 | reverse complement strand
CCCCGGAACCATCGCCCGACACCCCAGTGTCCGAGGTCGCCTGACGACCCTCGATCCACAGGATTTGACTATTTCTCTCACCAGCAACATGACGGCGGTGAAGATGCCGACTTTCAGAGCGGTTCGTTGCGTGGTCATTAGTACCGGTCTCGTTCGGCGTAGGCACCATTGAACAGAAACTGCAGCGTGGAGGGAGCGTCAAACTGCAGCTCGGTGTTGGGCTGATAGGGAACGTAGGCGTTGTCCGTCACCAGGAACGGTGGTCGATACCAGGATCCAGCTCCCTGTTTGGTCGGAAGATCAGGCAGGCCACGGCAGTTGGGGCCGCCCGAGGCATTGACCAGCGGCAGACTCTCCGGATACGTGTAGGCCGGTGACCCCGGGATGAAACCGGCGTTGACGAACAGGGCTGGTTGAGTGCCGCCGATGTAGGGACCGAATTTCTTGTATGCCTTGGCCAAAGAGGTTATGAGGCATCCATATTCGGGTGAGTACTGGCTCATGACCCCCAAAGGAGCGCGCAACCGCTGAATAGCAGCGATCAGGTCGGCCGCGGCGGGGGTGAGGGTGTCCGCGCCGGCATCCGCCAGGCCGGTGGCCGCAAGCAACGTCGCGCTGAGTTGGTCGCGCTCGTCGGCGATGGTGTGGCTGATCGGCGCAATGTTGCCCAGGGTGGATACCAGATCGTTAGCGGCCGCGTTGTAGACGTCGCCCACCGTGCTCGCCTTCGGCACGTCGTCTTCGAGTGTCGGCAAGTGTGGATTGATCGTCCCTAGGTATTGGTCGAGAGTCGCCACGGCGTCACCGATGCGCTTGCCGTTGCCGCGCAGGCCATTTCCGAGCGCGGTCAGTGTTGTGTTGAGTTGAACCGGATCGATCTTGTCGAGGGTGTTGACCAGTGTTTGAAACAGGGTGTTGACCTCAACGCTGACGTCGGCGGCCTGCAAATGCGCTTGCGGCGCGAGTCGGCTTCTTGCCGGTTGAGCCGGTGGAAGCAGTTCGACCGACTTGGCGCCGAAAATCGTGCTGCTGGCAATCCGGGCGGTGACGTTGGCCGGAATTTTGGACAATTCGTCGGTCCGGATGGCAAGGGTCAGTTGAGCCGACGCGCCGTCGTACGAGATCAGGGAGACCTTGCCGATCTGTACGCCGAGGAACTTCACCTTGGCGTCACGGTCCATCACCAGGCCGGCTCGCGGTGATGTCAAGGTCACGTTGACGGTGGGTGTGAATGTTCCCCGGTACGACAGGTAGGTGGTGCCTACGGTTGCCACGAAAGAGGCCGCCAAGGCCGCTGCGGCCAATCGCACCTTCGCTCGTCGACCGAACGAAATCTGCACTTCGAGCCCCCTTTCGAGGTAGGTCGGTCCACGTAGCAGGCCGCGCGGTCGCCGGCAATCAGCGTTGTCACCCGGACGCCCGAACCGGCAGGAAAACCCTAACACGTGTTATAACATCACAGACAATATAAAACTAGAGTCGGGTGCCTCTGTAAGTCACGCAAGGTTTTTCACACGCCGGCGACGGCAGCCCACGGCGCCGGGTTCACATCGTCTACCGTCCCCTCAACGTGGAGGCCCGTTCATGACAGACACGATCCGACACCGTGGCATCCGACGCGCATCCAGCCACCGCGGCTTCTCGTCGCTGCAGAAGGCGTTGTTCGGAGTACTGGCATTCTTCTTCGCCGTGCACCCGGTGTTCTGGTACTTGGAATTTCACGCCGGATTGCCGCATGAGGTCGCTTCGACGGCGATGGTGCTCGTCGTCATCGGCTGCTTCGTGACTGCGCTGATCCTGCCGTGGATCGCCTTCGCCGACCAGCGGGCGCGGACACGAGCTGAACGATTCGGCGCCATGGTGATCGTGTGGGTGTTCATCGCCCTGATCCCACGCTTCATTTGGGAACTGCCGTGGCTACTGCTCTTCGACCAGATCCGGGCAGGAGTAGAGAACGGATCAATCTGGACCTACATGTGGTCGCCCATCCTGCTCGGGGGTGACGCACGCTACCTCAACGCAGATCCACTGATCGTCTGCCTGGAGTGGATCGCCCTATTTGTCGGGCTGTTCGAAGCCTACGCGCTCTTCCAGTTTTTCCGAAATGGCAAGCGGTTCAGCAGCATCCAATTGTCGTTGATCATGGCCGGCATGATCGTGGAGGTCACGCTCCCAGCGGTCTACTTCGGCGTCGAGATCGCGCACAACTTCCAAAGTATGTCGTCGCCATTGCAGATGTGGGTGAAATTCTTCCTGATCAACGTCCTGTGGTGCACCATGCCACTAGTGACCTACTTCTGGGGCGTCCGCAGACTAGTCGCCCAAGACCTCGCAGTGCGCTTCTGACGCAATGCGTTTCACGTTCTCAATCTAGATTTCCCGCTATTTTGCAAATGACAACGTTTTGAGATGCCGCTGGGTCATCTGGATCGAATTCACCGGGCGCACTCCGCAACGAGACCAGCTGTGGCAGTGGGCAACTGATCAGCGGATCAGGAAGAGGATTGCTCCCTGGGCGTGGTGAGTGGCCGGCGGCGGTGTTGTCATTTCTCAGGCACGGCTTGGCGAAATTACCAGCTCAATGAGAAGCCGCCTTGCCCGCCTGCGCCGGATTGCGGCTGCACGTCGCACTAACCGGCTGTCGGCAGCCCTAGGGAGAAGCCGTCCCATGCTTGGCGGCGCACGGCATGCGGGTTGTGGTCGATGCGTGATTCGCGGTCGAAGACCATGACGGCACGCTCATCTGCGCGATAGTGAGGCCAGTCGTGGCCCGGAACTCCTGACTGGCTGAAGGCGAGCCACCGTCGTTGCATCTCGTCGCTGACACGAAGCGCTGCGGATCGGTCGGCCCCAGCGGTCAGTAGTTTGCCGACGGGGCTGCGGTACGCGTCGAAAACCGCGAACAGCTCGGTGGCATGTGTGGCACCTAGACCCGTCCAGCGGAGCACCCGGGGTGCATAGTCGAACTGATAGAGAAAGGTGGGAGCGTGGTTGCTGTGTGCCTCAGCGATCTGCCAGGCGGCTGAGCCGAAGACCAGGTCGCCTCCAAGCTGGACGCACGCCGCCGGATTGGGATAGCCGGGATAGGCCGCAGTGATCCTTTCTTTGTGACCGGGTTCGATGTCGGAAAGTAACTGTTCGATCGAATTTGGGTTCAGCGGAACGAGTTTGACGAGCCGGTCGAACAACTTCCCCTCCTCGGCATTGGTGCCGACAATCAGTGGTACGCGCGACGCAATGCCAGATCGCATGGCCTCGACCGGTTCGACGGGCAGGAAGTCGGTGCCGTAAGTGGGACCAAACGGGAACGCACCCAACTCGGTGGTCTGGTCGGTCAACGACAGTTGTGCGGCCACCAGCTGATCAGGTCCGGCGTCCATGAGCGCAGGAGCCGCGCCGGTAACCCGTAGGCCCAACGTTTCCGCATAGCGCGAGGCGAACTCAGCGGCGACGGCCGGCGTTCGGCTCAACACACTTGCCGGACTCTCAGAAATGGCCCGCGCAAATAGCCCGCGTGCAGCAGGGACCGCGAGCAGCGTGGCGACGGTATGTGCGCCGGCACTTTCACCGAAGATGGTCACGTTGCCCGGGTCGCCCCCGAACTTCGCAATGTTGTCGCGCACCCAGGTCAATGCCAACACCACGTCGCGCAGGTACAGGTTGTCCTCGATGGTGATATCGGCAGTCGACAAGGACGACAGATCGAGGCAGCCCAGCGCGCCGAGGCGGTAATTCACCGACACAAAGACGCATCCTTGGCGCGCGAGGGCGGCGCCGTCGTAGAGCGGCGTGGCGGAACTGCCGAGCATGTAAGCGCCACCGTGGATGAAGACCATCACCGGTAGCGGCTGGTCGCCCGACCCCTCCGGGGCCGTCACGTTGAGCGTCAGACAGTCCTCGCTCATCGACTGGTATCTGCCCAGTCCCACCATCGTGTACTTGCGCTCTTGATATGCACAGTGTCGAAATTCGTGGCACTCGCGAATTCCGAGCCACGATTCCGCCGGCTGTGGAGCACGCCACCGCAGTAGGCCGATCGGTGGGCGGCCGTACGGGATCGACCGCCAGCGGTGCACCCCAGCTTCGGTGAAGCCTTCGACGGTTCCGGAGGTGATCGTGGTTGTGACGGTGCTTTTCGCCATAACTTGACGCTAGTCAAAAATGGCCTCTTGGGCTGAGTGCGCCCGGGAGGAGATGACTCATGCCCGCGCAGTGGGTGACGGGGTACGGCATCGGCCACTCCATCGACGTCAGCCGGAATTATGGAGATCGGCCCCTTCGCACCTGCAAACCGCCAGGTCATGCGGTCGATGAGGCGATCCGGTGTGCTCATGTGATCCCAGCACTCCGGGAGTCGGAAGTGGGAGCTACCGCGCATCGCGGCGGTGGGGTCGCGTTCACCACAGCTATCGCGCGGCTCCATGAATGTCGAATGGCGCGACGGTTCTCATGGCAGGCGGTTATCGGCAAATGGGTCTGACCCCCAATTGGATTGCGCGGGTGGTCCGCACGCTGTGGCTTGCACGGCACAATCTGTGACCTGTCGGTCGTCGGGGTTTGCCATTTCGGCAGCGCGAGTTGCTCGTCTAGTGCTTCCCATCCAGTTTGACCGTTGCCTCGGTGATTCCCTTGACGCAGCCGTCGGCGATGAAAGCGCCGGCGCCCGCCAGGTCGTAGGGCGGGGGCATTTCTTCGAAACCTCCGTCCGCCGTGTACTCCACAAGTCCGAACATTCCGTGGGTAAGGCAGTCGGTGACCGCCTCAGCCACCTGTTCGGGCAGGGGGTGACTCTTTTGCCCGACCTCGACCCAATGCGGGGTACCCCATAGGTCGCAACCGTGGCCTTTCAGGCCATTACCGGTGACCGCCTTGATGACGCAGTTGGTCTCCAGGTACTTCTTTGTCGCTGCCTGAGCCAGAGCCGGCTGTGCGGCCACCGATCCCGCGCTCAGCGACGCGGTCGCTGCGACCACCGCCGCCCAGCGCCGGGCGTTTGTTCCGAACCTCATGTCATCTCCCTTTTCGGCGTATCGGCGCTGGTCGGAGCCGATGAATCAACGGTACCGACCTGAAACATAGAAATCTATGACTGAGAGATATATTTATATGATTCAGACTGTCTTTAATATGAATCAGTGTAAGTTATGAACCGAATGGTATTCTGACTCGGACGTAAACGTCACGCGCTGACGGACCGTCGCGCCCTTGACATAGATGGGTTCACCGGCGACCGCCGGTCAACAGAGTGAGGTCCTCATGGCCACGGAAGACAAACGAAATCAGTCCGGCGTAGCCGCTCGACGCAAGGCGAAGATCAAAGAAGCGCAGCTGCGCGGCGCCGAGACTCGCCGAGTCAAGACTGAGGACAGGCTGTTGAACTCGTTCTTGGAGCTGGGCCGTTCGACGGACGCTGACCGCAAGATCACCGCCACTGAAATTTGTAAACACGCCGACATCAGCCCCGCGACCTTCTATGGCCGCTTCCCCGATGGCACCGCCGATCTGATCCAACTGGCCGCAGTTCGGCTACGCGACAACGCATCTGAGCTCATCGCGGCAGACATCGATCGAAGGGGTGGTGCGGTCGAGCAAGGGGAACGGGTCGCTGTCGCAGTCGCCCGCCTGGTTGAGCAACTGACCACTTACCCCAACCTTTTCAATTTCGAGCGCATCATCCCTAAGCAGGCCATCTATGACCTGGCTGCAGTCATAGAGGATGCGATCATCGGGACCCGACAGCCGTCAGAAGAAATCAAGCACCGAGCCGAGATCATCGCGAAGTATCACACCACCACCGTGGTCGGGATCCTGCGAACCACCCTCGGCGACCACGTCGATCGCCCGGACTATCGATTGCGGGTCGCGCGGCGCACCGTGTCGCAGATACTCCCAGTCCTTGCCACGGACGAGTCCGCGTTTGACGAGGAGATCGACATCGTCGGCGAGCTATTCGCCGGCGGAACCGACTAGGACCGCGGACTCGCGCGTAGCATCGGGAAATGGGTGTAGACCAGGCTCGGGACGGCTTGCCGGACGACGCCGCCCAGTTTTCGGAGGACGAACGCCGCGCACGTATCAACGAGATCGCCCTAAGCATAGCCGAGAACAGCAGGGAGCTGCTCGAGCGCCTCGCGCGACGAGACCAGTACGGTTCGGAGCCGACGTAAGTGGGCATTACCGGCGCGTCCGATGGACCTGATGTCGGCGGATGCGGCGCTGGCCTCTTCGAAGCAGTGACTATCCGATGGATAGTCGGTTGCTAGCTGTTCACCCGCGCATCTGTGAAAAGTGAACGGACGGACCACCTGGGGTCATTGAGAAGTATGTCTCGCGCTGCGGAGTCCTGACGGTGTATCGCCTTAACGAGGGCGTGTGCCGATGCAATTCGCACACGGACATCTGCGTCACGGGCTAACGCTGTCCCGAGCTCATCGGGAATGTCTGCTGAGTCGGCCCACAGTATGGCGGCGAGACGGCGTAACGGCCAGCTGCCCTGTGCAAGGAAGCCGATGCTGTCACGCAGGTCAGTGCCTACACGTTCAAGTGCTGTTGCAATTCTGTAGTCCTCGTCCGAGCCGACACCGATGAGACGCAGCGCAGCGTCGCGCACCCGCCGCTTCTCATCGGACGAAACGGCTAACTTTGCGGCCAAATATGTTGCCGCTGGCCGGCAGTCGCTTTTGTCGTTGATGCGCATTGCGCTCAACGGACTGCTCATCGATGCGTTGTCGGCGTCGGCGGACGAGAAAGGTGGACGTGTTGCGAAATCCATCGCTGTTTCGAAGAAGCCAGTGCGATGCTCATCGTCCAGGTTGGCGACTAGGTTGCTGGCGGCGATGAGGTAACTATCACGGTTCGTGGCCGGTTCCCAAGGGGAGGCGGCGTTCGATAGAAGCATCTTGATGCAGGCGATGCGTGTCTCTACGGGCAGTACGGCCGCAAGCAGCGAGTCATTGACTATACCTGTCCCCCCGATTCCAAACCCGTTGGGCCCGTTCCGTGTTGGTTCAGAGCAATGATCAGAACCTGTGGATGAGCCTTGGTAGGGCGGCGTGAATGTGGGCGCGCCTTCCCGGGGATGATCAC
>NZ_JBJIAI010000061.1:0-7126 GCF_045311035.1 Mycobacterium sp. SMC-13 | reverse complement strand
GCCACGCCACCGATCACATCGGCAAGATCAATGACGAATGGCCACCCCGTGATAGCCATCCAGAGAGACGGTCAACAATCGGTCGCCCACCCGGCGGCCCTGGCGGTGAGCTTCGCCCGTGGTCCTGCCAGCGGGTGCTCCTCTGTGAACGTCGTTCTCGGGCAGTCCGGGTCCGGGCACCGCCAGACACGTTTGGCCCACAGCAGCCGCACCGGGCGGCCGAAACAGGGAATGTCATGGAGACGGACCTGGCGGCGTCCATGCCCGACCGCGATGACGCCGCAGTCGGCGCAGCCGGTGACGTTCTCCCCGGTTTCGACGCCCAGAAGCAGGCCGGTACCGGTTGCCGTGACGGAGCTGACGCGGACGCCCTCGACACCGAGCAGCGCATCCGCGCGCGTGCACCAGCGGCCACCGGAACACGACATAGAGTTATTCATGTCAGGGTCTCTTTTGGGTATTGGTTGCTTGGTCGCGACCAATTCAAAGAGGCCCTGACCTCTTTCCTGCCGCACCACGCCGCAGCTGCATGCGGCCACGCCCTGCCCCCGGCGTCAGACGGCCCTCACCCTGCTCATCGTCGAAGGCCCAAGGCGACCGGCTTCCCGGCGAACGCGGCCGCAGGCGCCGGACTCCTCCGGCCGCCAGATTGTGTGCACGCCAACGTCGAGCAACTTCCGCTCACCGACGTCCGTGATGACCCAGACAAATCCGTGTTCCGGAAACGTCATGTCAACCCGCCCGTACCACAATGCCCCGGTTTCATGATCCCTCACAGCGATGCGGTGCCCGCGGGCCAGGGACAGGAAGACTTCGATTTCGCATTCTGTCAGCGACTCTTTCAACCCATTCCTCCCCGGCGCTGCGCCGAGAGCCGCCGTACGCAGGGAACAGCCGGCCTGGCGGGCGGCGGGGCAGACCATGCTAAAAACGCTGCCAGCCGGCGCGCCGGAGAGATCGCTCTGCTGTCCGTTCATCGCAGCCCGCTCCCCCACCTTTCGAGTGTCACACCGCGTGGAACGTCGCTGTCCAGGCGCGCTTCATAGCGGCCCGGGGCGAGGCGGGCCACCGAGATGCCGACGTGTTCAGCCATCGCCGCCGGCTTCAGCAGATCCACCGCTTCATCCAGGGCGGCGTCCAGTTCTTTTCGGGTGTGAACGGCGACGACGAGACAACCGGGTGCTGCGTGCATGGTCAAATCCTTAATCTGAGGGCGGTGATCAGTACTTTGGGACACGCCAAATGTCCCTGGGACGGAACGGAGGAGCGGCAGCCCGCCGGCATGATCAAGCCAGGGCCCAAATCCCGGCGGCCCCGGCGGAACCTAGGGGACCAAGGCTTCCGGCAGAAGAAGGGGCAGGACCGTGGAACGCTGCAGAACGGCGGCGGTTTACCTCCGACAGTCCCATGATGGTGGCTTCAACATCTTCCAGGGATTGCTGAATCCAGGCGAGGGCGGCCAGGTCATCGGAACTGTGGGCCGCGTCGATTGATGACGCCTCTAGGAGCGCAGCCCGGCGGCTGATCCTGCCGGAAAGTTCGAGGATCAACGGCGGAATCATGGCCAGGGATTCACCCCGCGTTAGGTGCGCGAAGGCTTCTTTTCCAGCGCCACGGTGGGTGACGGCGACCGTGAGGGCCAGATCTGAGGAGTTTGTGGTCATGGGTCTGTCCTTCAGGTTGTTCAAAGTCCTGGTCTTTTCGGAGTGCTTCCGGTACGACGGAAGGGGAGTCTCGGGTGGTTCGTCCCGCCGCAGATCGTCCGCGCCGCAGGCACACTGAGGTGTACTACTGATGTGAGACACAGTTTGAAAGGATTGTGCTCATGTCTGCTCGACCTACCTATTCCGATGAGTTCAAGGCTGATGCCGTTGAGCTCGTGGTTTCATCTGGCCGTTCGCCGGCTTCTGTCGCTCCGGAGCTCGGCATTTCCGTCACCGCGTTGAAACGCTGGGTGCGGGTGTCCCGTGAGGGGCAACCAGGCGGTGGGGGGAAACCGGATGATCCGGTGGATCCTGCGAAATACAAGGCGTTGGAAGCACGGATGCGTGAGCTGGAGAGGGAGAACGATTTCCTGAAAAAAGTTTCGGCGTTCTTCGCCAAAGAACAACGGTAGAGGACTTGTACCGAGTTGTTCAGGAGAAGAACGCCGACTTCCCGGTGGCCTGGATGTGCCGCCAGCTTGGTCTCCCACGGGCGACGTATTACCGGCGGCTGGACGCCGGCGACACCCCGACTGCGCTGCGCCGCCGGGAACTGACGGATCAGGTGAAGACCGTCTTCGATTCCTCCGACGGGATCTTCGGGCACCGCATGGTCCATGCGAAACTTGCCGCCGCCGGCATCGAGGTTTCGGTGGGCACTGTCGCGGGGATCATGGCCGAAAACGGGTGGGCGGCAAAGCGGATGAGAGCGTTCAAGCGCACCACGATCGCCTCGGATCCGGATAAAGTCTTCGAGGACCTCATCGGCCGGGACTTCACTGCAGAAGCCCCTGGAACGCGTCTGGTGGGCGATATTACCTACCTGCGCACCGGCGAAGGGTGGCTGTATTTGGCCACTGTCATTGACCTGTGCACCCGCATGGTCGTCGGCTGGGCCATGGCTGAGCACATGCGCGCCTCGTTGGTTACCGGAGCCCTGACGATGGCCAGGGACAGCGGCCACCTGAGCCCCAACGCCATTTTTCACAGCGACCACGGAACGCAGTACACCTCCCGGGAAATGGGCGCCTGGTGCGCAGGAAACAAGATCCGCCAATCCATGGGCGCCACCGGGGTGTGCTGGGACAATGCAGTCGCAGAATCGCTGTTCTCATCCCTGAAAAACGAGTTCTACCATCACCACAGCTTCACCACCCGCCAGGACGCCAGACGGGCGACCATGCGCTACATCGAAGTGTTCTACAACCGCTGGCGCCCTCACACCAACAACGAGGGTCTGCCGCCCGCGACAGCAATGGCCAACTTCACAACCAGAAACCAGCCGCTTCCCGCTGCTGCCTGACCGAAAAGAAACTACCCGACTGTCTCACATCCTTGACACACCTCACACCGTCCGCCACCGGAATGGGCCTGCGGCACGGACGGTCTGCGGCTCTACAAGCCCGGGCGCACCTCCCGATCGACGCAGCCAAATACGAAACGGCAGCTTTCAAGGCCGCGTTCTCCACGGCCCGGTCTTTGGTTTCAACAACACCGACCGTCAGTGCCCCTGCCCGGCCGAGACATCAACCATGCTTAACTGCGAAGGGCCCTTAAAGCGACCCCGTACTGCTCCGGCAGTACTTTCCAAAGGGCACGGACCTGAACGTGTGGAGTTAGACCAGCTCGATGACGTCTGCGACGGACTCAACGACAGGCCCCGAGCATGTCTCAACGACCGCTCGCCACGGGCAGCCATGCAACGATTAGGACACCGGATGCAAACACATCTAATTCGCAACGTTCACTAGAAACCGCCCCGTATATCGGGGGCTGATCCTCGGCGCCAACGCAGCACGGGACCTTCGCAGCAGGGCCTATCGGCACCCCTCCCGGTCCCGCGGAACGTCGATCTGCACCGGGCCTGTCGTCTCCGTCAGCACGGTCTGGGACCGCGTTCCGTTGCGCGAGTTGGCAGTATCCTTCGCCGCCGTGTCGTGCCGTTCATAACCGAGGTGCTCGGTCAGTTCCTCGTCCAGGGCGGTTTCGATGACGGTCTTGGTCAGCTGCTTGAGCAGTCCGTCAGGACCGGCCAGGGACAGCCCCTGCTCCCTCGCCATCCTGACCAGCTCGCGGGCAGCCTCGGCCTCGGATTTCTCTGTCAGTTCGTCAACGGTTTTCGTACTCGGCACAGCCTCAAGTGTTGCGGCCATATCGGGCTCCTTCCCGCCAGGCTTGCCGCCCCGGCGTGTCGAGCCGGATACACCGTTAATTCCCCAGTCCCTGCCCGGGCAGCACGCCGCTGAAGAAGGCGAGGTTCCTGAAGGTCACCGGCGCCGAGAAGATGTCCGCAGCAGCGGTGATCGGCGCGTATCACGACCTGTGGCAGGTTGAGGCGTCCTTCCGCATGACCAAGTCCGATCTGAAGGCCCGGCCAGTGTGAGCCCCGCCCGGCACCGATCTCAGACCCAGAACCGGCCGCAGCCGAGGGCTTCCACGATGGGGACCGCTTCTTCCTCCGCCCCCTCTGGCGGGGCCAGCCAGTGGCCCGTGGAAGGGGGAGCGGAATCAGGGGTAGAATCCACCCCGCGGGAGGACCGCCATGCCCCAATGCGGGCCGCCCTGCGGCTGTCGCCCGCCGAAGGATCCCGCGCTTGTGCGTCATCCGGCGCCTGCGCCGGGCCGGCCCGGCGCGCTGAGCGCAACCGGCACACCAGCCCGGGCAACAATTCCCTCAACCGGGTTCGTCCGGGGAGGACGGAGCCACGGGCGCCGCGATCTCTTTCACGGGCACATCACGCCCAGCCGAAAACCGCCGCTGTCTTCGGCCCCTCTCCCAGAGCCCACCGTGGTCGCCGGAAACCGGACACGAACAGGGGGGCCACTTCAAGAGATACAGGCCAGTTTGTCCGCGATCGCGGTGTTCGACTCGCACGCCGAAGCCAGCAGCACGATCTGGGCGCGCTGCGCCAATCCGGCACGGACTCGAAGACCCCGTCAAGCGGGATAGTTCCCCAGGATCACCATCAACGACGCGTCGCATAGCTGGCGCTGCGACGGCCTGCGTAGTCCGCCAGGATTCGAACGAAGTCCTCGGTTCGCTCCGCGAAGACGTTGTGGCCCGCGGTTCCCAGGATGTGCAGGCTCGTGGTCTCCGAGACGAGGGCGAGCTTCTGGTAGAAGGCGATGCCCAGGTCAACCGGCGCCGAGCGATCGTCGCGGCCCCAGACGACTTCGACGGGAATATTGACCTCGCCGGCGAAGAGGCGAGCGCGGATGTCGTCCTTCGCCGCCTGAAGACTCGGCTCCCAGTATTTCTTCTCAACCATCGGGTAGGTCTTGAGGGCGTTCTGGTGGTTCTCCTTGACGTACTTAGCGGCGGCCGCATTGATTTGTTCCTGCGGCACCGGGGTCACGTACAGCGCACGGAAGTAGGCTCCGCAGATCTCCTCCGGAGACGCGTCCGCCGGAAGCGAACGCGTGATCGCGTCGTAGAACTCAACGTCGCGGAACTTAGCGTCGGTGCCAGCGAGCGTCGCGCTCGACACGATGAAGAGACCTTTGGTCGACTCCGGCATGTCAAGAGCGAGCTTGCTCGCCAGCAGGCCACCGCGCGAGTGCCCGACCAGAATCATGTCCTCGAGTCCCAGAGCGTCGATGAAGCCCCTGGCGTGCTTGACCACCGCATCGAACGTCCACTCGGCATGCGTCGGCGCGAGGTCAGTCTCTCCCTGCCCCAGCTTGTCGAAGGTCACGACGCGGAAGCCCTTGTCGACCAGAGGAGCGATGACGGGAGCCCAACCATCCCCGCCGACCGGCATGCTCATACCCGAGTGGCCACCGTGGATCAGGAGGATGACCGGACCCTCGCCCTGATCGATATAGCGCGTCCTGATTCCGCCGACGGATATGTAGTTCACGGACAGGTCTGTGTTCAACTCAAGCCTCCTGATCAAAGCAACTGGCTCGCCTATGGGGCGAGTATCTGCCATTTCTGTCACACAGAGAAGCCTTCTGTCAAGAGGGATCCGTGATTCAACGCCGGTGACAAGTTGAACGCCCGCGATCGCCGTCGACATCCCGGTCGTCGGTTGACGCTCGTTGTGCGCCAGCTGCTGATGGGGCCCGCCGAGCCCATCCCGATTGGTACGCCTTGGTTGACGTGAATACACGCCGATACAACAGCAACCACAACCGGCTGGCTGCCAGGCGCCATACCAACATCCGTGCGCCTACTCGACATTGGCTCTCCACGGCTCCACTGGGCCGCCTGGCCAGCGTCAACGCGATCGAGTAGGCGGGCGACCGCCACGAGCTGCGAAGCCCGGATTGAGCGCAACCATTGACGAACGACGAGCGAGTGGATAGCACCCATCAGAGTCACTCTCTGCCTAACAGAGGGCAGTGGCCCACAGGCCATCATGCTCCAACTGGAATGCAGCGCCAGGTCAATCTCCCCCAGGAAGAGAGATTGACCTTCGACGTGAAAATGCTCTCGAGCGAGACAAAAAGCTTCTGCGACGCGACATGCCGTCGCGTGTTCGACACAACTTCGCTTCAAGTGGTCGGATGCATCAGTGATCGCGAATTAGACACATGGAGAAGTTCGACATTCTCACCCTCCGCCTATTAGAGAAGGAAGACTGACCAATGAAACAAACACTGTCCAAATTCGAGTCTGAGTCGGTACGTACCCACTCTCGCCGTGCCGCCATCGCCGCCGCAGCCGGTAATGTCTTGGAGGGTTATGACATCGGGATTTATGGCTATTCGGCGGTTATCCTCGCCAAGCTCTTCTTTTCTGACAACGGAACCGGCGCGTTGATCTTAACCTTTGCCGTCTTCGCCTCCGGCTACCTCACGAAGCCACTGGGCGCCGTGCTGTTTGGCCACATTGGAGACCGTTACGGCCGGCGCTTGGCTCTCGTTACTTCAGTCCTGCTCATCGGTATTTGCACGGTACTTATTGGTGTGCTGCCAACCCAGGCCTCCATCGGAATTTCTGCGCCTATCCTACTTACAATTCTCCGCCTGCTCCAGGGCATCGCAGCTGGAGGCGAATCATCTGGCTCGGCCATCTTTATGGTTGAGTCGGCCCCGCCCGCGCACCGCGGCCTCTACGGAAGCTGGCAGCAGGTAAGTACAGCTGGAGGTCTATTGCTTAGCTCGGGAGCGATTGGTGTCCTGTCAGCCGTATTCACTCAGGAAGAAATTTTCGTTTGGGCATGGAGGATCCCCTTCCTTCTCGCCATATTCACAACTCTCGGAGCCCTGTGGCTGCGCCTCGGAGTCGAGGAGACCCCCACGTTTGAGGCACTCGAAAAGAGTGATGCAGTTGTGCACAACCCATTGATGGTTAGCATCAAAAAATTCTGGAGAGAGATAGTCGTGACCATCGGGGTCGCGAGAGCAATGATCAGAACCTGTGGATCCCGGGCGGGCGTGCCTTCCCGGAAGATGATCTGCAAGGAATCCGAATTCTG
>NZ_JBJIAI010000060.1:0-7761 GCF_045311035.1 Mycobacterium sp. SMC-13 | reverse complement strand
CGGACTCGGCACCGACCGAATCAACTGGAACGGAGGTCGCCTGAAACAAGCCGATCCACAGGTATTGACAATTCCTCGGCAACGGCCGACCAACGGCGATAGGTGCTTTTCATGGGCACCATTACTAACCCGGCAACCTGGCAACCGGACTCACAGGAACGGCGATTCCAGTTATGCAGTAGCTGTGAAACTCGGCTACTTGCCTGCTTGCCGGTGTCGTTCGTCGTGCAACGGCACACCGTTGGGGCCCGTCAGCGACTGCGCGTACGTGCCGACCGCAAACGCGACGGTGGGTCCGGTCACGGCCAGCGCCGCGCGGTTCAGCTGCTCGACGGTATCGCCCTTCGGCCCGTACCCGGGATCGAAAGCGGCGCCCGCCTGTCCGCCCCACAAGCGCGCCTGGATCGGCGATTTCCGCTGCGACGTGCCGGTCGAGATGCCGCCGACCGGAATCCCGGCGGTGAGGAACGGACCGTAGCCACTGCCCAGATCCATCGTCATGTCGGCGGGCCGCTTGCCGGCGAGATACAGATATCCGGCCAGCGTGCGCTCGAGCCCGGCCGACCCGGCGGGCACCGCGTCAAGCGGGATCTCAGGGTTCGCCTGGCCGGACTGGTCGCCGTCGAACGTGAAGAACCCGGCGTTGGGTGAACCGAGGATGTCGAAATCCAGATACAGCGCAATGTCATTCAGCGGTTCGGCAGCCAACCCGCGCACGTACTTGGTGGCGCCTTCCTGACCCACGGCGCCCGAACCCCAGAACGTGAACCGCACCGCGTTCTCGATCTTCGGCGAGCCGCCCAGCGCTGCGGCCGTCTCCAGCAGTGCCGACACCCCGGTTGCCGCGTCATTGATGCCCGCGCTCGTCGGCGCGCTGTCGAGGTGCGCGCCCGCCAGCACTACGCTGTGCGGATTACCGGTCTTGGTCTGCGCCAAGACGTTTCGCGATTTCACACCGGTGTTCTTGGCGTCGAGGGTGAGCTTCACCGGGCTGTTGGTTTTCAGCAGTACGGCATCGGCGTCCTTGCCGATGATGCCCACCGGCGTGTTGAGGTGTTCGTAGTAGCCGGGGCTGAACAGCCCGCGCGGGGCGCCGTTCGCGCTGGGCGGGCTGACCACCAGCACCGCGACCGCGCCGCGGGCCACCGCCGCATTCTGCTTGTCGACCACCGAGCACACCGCGTCGTCGACCACCGCGATGGCTCCCCGCAGGTTGAGGGTGCCGTAATCGTCCGGAGCGCAACCGGCCGGCTTGACAGGGTGCAACGTCGGCGCGGTCAGGCCGCCGGGCGCCGTGGACGTCAACAGCGAGGCCTGCACGACCCCCCACCGACGGCCACCGACGTCGAGCACCGGATTGCCGGGGGCACCGCGTTCCACGCGCACATACTCGGGGGTCTGCACGTCGAACCCTTTGTCCCGCAGCAGGTTCGCGACGTAGTCGACGCTGGCCTGGTAGCCGGGGGTGCCGTCGGCGCGGGTGCCCTTGTTCTCCGCCGCGATGGCGGCGAACTTCCTCAGATGCGTGTAGATGCCGTCGGTGCCCACCCTGCCGGCCAGATCGCGCGCGAGATCAGGCGCGGGCGGCGGCGGTGGGGCCGGTGGCTGCGGCGGTGGTGCACACGACGCCAGAACAGCGGTCAGCAGCCCGGCGGCCAGTGCCCGCCTCATGATGCCGAGACCACGTGCCGGGTCCGGTCATCGCGGACCGGAACGCCGTTGCGGCCACTCAAATCCTGGGCGTACCGCCCCACCCCGAAAGCCACTCCACGACCCATGATGTCCATTGCCGTGCGGTTGATGTGCGCCAAGTCGTCCGTCTTCTTGTGGTAGTTGGAGTCGAAAGGTTTTCCGGCGGTGCCGCCCCACAGCCGGGCCTGCTCGTCGTTCATGTTTTCCTCGTCGCCGGTGCCCAACCCACCCGCCGGGATACCGGCCTTGGTGAAGGCGTCGTAGTCCGACCGTCCGTTGAACGGGTAGTCCTGAGGCGGCTTACCGGCATCGGACAGATACGCCGTGAAGGTGCGATCGATTCCCGCCGAGCCCTCCGGGATACGCGGCACCAGGTCGTCGGCCAGCGGCGGGCCGGACAGGTTGCCGTCGTAACTGAAATAGCCGGCGTTCTCCGAGGCCAGCATGTCGAAATTCAGATACAGCGCAATGTCTTTGAGCGCCTCGACGTCGAGGGATTCGATGTATCGGTCAGAGCCGATCGTGCCCTCCTCCTCGGCGCCCCAGAACGCGAACCGCACCGCGTTCGCGATTTTCGGGGCGCTGCCCAACTGCAAAGCCGTCTCCAGGACCGCGGCCACGCCGGAGCCGTTGTCGTTGATCCCGGGCCCCTCCTTGACGCTGTCCAGATGTGCACCGACCATCACGACGTCATGCTCGGATCCCGTCTTGGTCTGGGCTATCACGTTGCGGGTGTGCTCAACCCGCACACCGGCGTCCAGCTTGAGGGACACCGGCCCCGGGGCGGCCCGAAGCCGAGCCCCGGCCGCCTTCGAGATCAGTACCGCGGGAATCTTCACCGTCGCCTTGGCGCCAAGGGTGCCGCCGCGCCCGGGGATGCCCGCGTCGTCGACATCGTCCTTGTTGTCGGCCACCACCAGCGCGACCGCGCCGTGGACTGCCGCGGTCGCTTCCTTCACCGCGAAGGGGCACGTGCCGCGGTCCACCAGCGCGACCGCGCCCTTGATCGGCAGGCCGTCGTAATCGGCACTGTTGCAGCCTGATCCGGGGCCGCCCTTGACCGGCACCAGCGGCGCCGTGAGCCCCGGCGTGCCGACCGAGTACTCGAGCGCCCGCGTCGGTATCCGCGTGCCGGCCACGGTCAGTTCAGGCGTGTTGTTGTACGCCACCTTGACTTCCATATCCGGAGTGACGACGTCGAAACCCTTGGCGCGCAGCGCATTCGCGACGTAGTCCACGCTCGCGTCGTAACCAGGTGTGCCGAACGCCCGGTTCCCACCGTGAGCGTCGGCGATGGCCTGCAGCTTGGCCAGGTGACCGGTCGTCGCCTCGACCGTCACGCTCTTGGACAGCTCGCCGGCGAAGTCATCGGCCGTAGGCTCCGATCGGCCGCACCCCGAGATGCCGACCGCCAGCACGAGCGCGAGCGCGACGCGGGTGCGGACCATGGGCACCACCGTAGCGTGCAGGCTCACAGAAACCGATGCACCGGGCCAGATGGCGAAGCTGGTGGCCGTTCCCGAACGCCCGCAGTGGATGAGCTGAACCGTTTCGGTGGAAGCGCAGCAAACATCAACCGAAATCGGGTATACGGATTCAGTGGACAATCCACCCGGGCCGACCATCTGCCTCAACATGATCGTGCGCAACGAAGCACACATCGTCACCGAGGTGCTCGATGCGGTCGCGCCCTATATCAGCTACTGGGTCATCGTGGATACCGGCTCCGCCGATGGCACCCAGGAGACGATCCGAAATCACATGGCGCATCTCGGAGTCCCCGGGGAGGTCCACGAACGCAGATGGCGCAATCTCGGCGAAAACCGTTCCGAAGCACTGCAGCTCGCCCATGGCCACAGTGACTACATCTGGGTCATGGACGCCGACGACACCGTCCGCGGCCGGCCCGACTTCACGCGACTCTCCGCCGACGTCTACTCCATGCGGATCAGCGACGGGCTGCTGTACTGGCGGCGGCAGCTATTTCGCGACGGCCTCCCGTGGCGATACATCGGCGTCGTCCACGAATACGCCGACTGCACTGAGCCGTTCCACGAGGAGCGCCTCGAAGGCGACTACTTCATCGAGTCCCGCCGACTCGGCGCCCGTAACAACGATCCGCGAAAGTACGAGCGGGATCGCGACCTGTTGCTGGTGGAGGTGCAGCGCGACCCGACGAACGAACGTTCGGCCTTCTACCTCGCCGAAAGCTATTTCAACCTGGGTGATTTCGCCAACGCCCGAATCTGGTCGGGCCGGCGCGCCGAGATGGGCGGCTGGGACGAAGAGACGTTTTACGCCCTATGCCAGGTGGCCCGGTCGATGTGCCGCCTGGGCGAACCGTGGCCGCAGGTCTTGGATGCTTACCTGCGGGCTTGGGCGTTCCGGCCTACCCGCGCTGAGCCGCTACATGCCATCGCCGCCGAGTACCGTGCCCGGGGCGAGTATCAGCTCGGTTATCTCTTCGCACGATGCGCAGCGGAGATACCGCTTCCGGAGGCAGACATCCTGTTCGTCGATTCGTCCGTCTACCAATGGCGTGCCCTCGATGAACAATCCGTCTGCGCATCATGGACCGGCCGGCACGCAGAATCGTTTGCGTTGTGCCGTCAGCTGCTCGCCCGTACTGACATCAACGGCGAGGACCGCAGCCGAATAGCGAGGAACCGCGATCAGTCCGTTCCGGCGCTGCTCGAAGCCGCGTCGGCATACCCTGAAGCATTGGTACACAACATGTCCAGCCACCAGCGGGGTGCCGCGGTGACGATCAGCCTGCTCGCGGGACCGGACATCCGAACAACCCAACTGGCGCTCAACACATTCATGAACTGCTGTCTGGACGTAGGCCAGGCACATCGATTCCTGGTGCTCGACACCGGTCTCGCCGGCCGAGACCGGGCACTCTTGTTGGAGCAGTACCCCTTCCTAGAATTCGTCGATCACACCCCTCGACGGAACCACTGGCAGAACTCAGCGCACTGCGCGAGCACATCAATGGCCGCTACTGGTTCCATCTCGACCAGGGGTGGCTGTTCTTCGCCCCCGAGAATTTGGTCGGCAGGATGCGGGCAGTCCTCAACGCCGAGCCGACCGTCGTTCAGGTAGGCGTCAACTTCGCTGACGCACAATCCATCTCCGGCGTGTACGCACGAAACGACATAGTCTTGCGGACCGCTGAAGGCCACCGATACGTCGTCGTCGATGACGCCACCCGCGGTCCGGCGATGATCGACCTATGGCGTCTGGACGCCAAACCCGCAGCTGGGCCACGAACAACCGCCCTTGACGAGGTGTTCTGCATCAAGGGCGGTTGATCGTTCGCGGTTTATCCGCCGGCGCCACCTGCACCGCCGGCACCTCCACCGCCACCGGCACCACCAGCGCCGCCGCTCACACCGAACGTCGCATGGCCCGCGGAGCCGGTGCTGCCCGCGCTGCCGGCAGCACCTGTGTGTCCGGCGCTTCCTGCCGCACCCGCAGTGCCACCGGCGCCAGTGGCGCCCGTACTTCCGGACGCGCCGGTCTTTCCGGGCGTTCCGGCTGCGCCGGTGCTGCCTGTCGCTCCGGTCGCGCCTGTCGCACCCTTCGCGCCGGTGGCACCTGTGCTGCCGGCCGTGCCGCCGGACCCAATTCCCAAGCCGCCCAACAAACCGCCACCACCGCCGGCGCCCGCAGCGCCGCCGGTACCACCCGTGCCGCCCACGCCGCCCTGGCCGCCGTTGCCTCCGGCACCAGGCGCACCGCCGGCCCACCGGTTGCACCGCCGCCACCGGCACCACCAACGCCGGCCGCGCCGCCGGTACCACCCGTACCGCCGGTGCCACCCTTACCACCCGCACCGCCGGTGCCACCCGCACCACCTGCGATCGCGAAGGGCAGCGGGGCAATCGGCGAGATGCCGTCGCCACCGGCGCCACCGGTACCGCCGGTGCCACCGGTACCGCCGGTACCGCCCGTGCCACCAGTCCCACCGGAACCGCCCGTGCCGCCTGCGCCACCATTGCCGCCTGCGCCACCATTGCCACCATTGCCACCCGTGCCGCCGGTGCCACCCGAACCGCCGGTGCCACCGGTTCCGCCGGTGCCACCAATACCGCCGTCACCACCTTGGCCGCCGCCACCGAACAACGTGAGCAGGCCGGCACTGCCACCGGCACCACCGGCACCACCGGCACCGGCCGCAGTACCCTGCAGACCCGTCCCACCGGCACCACCGCCGCCGCCGGAGCCGCCCGGCGTACCGGCACCACCGGTTCCGCCGGTGCCACCGGTTCCGCCAGTGCCACCGGTACCACCAGTGCCGCCTGAAGCACCCGCGCCACCCGCGGCGCCCGCACCACCGGTGCCACCAGTGCCGCCCTTCAACCCGATCAATACAAAGTCGCTGCCCTTGGAGCCGGTCGCGCCGGCAGTGCCCGCAGTTCCCGCGGTGCCCGCGGTACCTGCCGCGCCGGCTGCGCCTGCGGCTCCGGTAGCGCCGGTCGCACCTGCCGTACCGGTCGCGCCGTCGGTGCCAGCAACGCCGTCACCGCCCGCGCCGCCGGTGACGCCAGTCGCACCGAAGCCACCTGCGCCGCCATTACCGCCCTTGCCGCCGGTCCCGAACAGCCCGAGCAGACCCATGTTTCCGCCCTTGCCGCCGTTACTGCCGGCCAGGACGTCGGTGCCGTCGGCGCCGTTGCCGCCTCGGCCGCCACTACCGAACAGCAGACCTGCTGCGCCGCCGTCACCGCCGTTGACTCCTGCATCGGTGCTGTCCCAGCCTGCGCCGCCGTCACCGAACAAGATGCCACCGGCTTGGCCGTTCGGGTGCGCAGCCGTACCTGCCGCGCCGTTACAGATCAGACCGCACGGACTGTCCAATGGGTCCGGCGTCGTCGGGGCGAACGGCTTGATGAGCGCTTTCGGTCCCGGCGGCGACGCGTTCGCCCCGAACAACCCGGTCAACCACCACAAGGGGTTGTTCGGATCCTGCGCAGGCGCCAGCGGGAAGCTGAAATCGGTGAGTTCAACCGCTCGCGGCGACGCTGTGAGCGCGTCCACCGCGCCTGGCGGAATCGCCATTACGATGCCGGCACTCGCGGCTGCGACGCCCAAGGCACCGGTCGCGAGATAATTGACGGACCTCAAGGTCCTGCCGGACTTTTGTTTGCGATGCTTGGACACGATCGAATCCCCTTTGGATTCAGAGCGTTTTGCCGCCCCGCGCTCGGCCTATTGGAAATTACCATGTTTGCCCACTAGCCAACAGATTCCTCAAAAAATCCGCATAAACGCACGTGGAGTGCTGATATTGCTACTGCATAGTAAATATTTGCAGTTTGCAGGAAGAAGGTTTATTAACTATCGCGATTGAATATTTTTAATCGGTCTCATACGCCTCATGCGCCACTCCATGTTCTCCGCTACACGAAAATGGAAACGCGCGGCAGAGAGTCGACTTTGCAAACAAATCTATGCTCGGCCAATCGTGAAAAGACGGGGTGGTTTCCATTTTCTGCGGACGGCATCTTCTTTTGCGGGTGCGGCATCGAGGCGGCGGTCGACCATTGTCGATGCCGCCATCGAGGACACCGATCACGCCAAGTTCGAAGCAAAACGCAAGGGCGGCAACGCCCATCGCGATGGCAGGGAAGGTACATGCTGAGGCTCTCGCGTCGTTTGGCTCGCTACGTGACGGGGATCAGTGCTTTATGCCGATGAGGAGGCGATCGCACCACTATGGAAGGGCAAACGCTTTCCGATGGAAGCGTGCACCGCGCCGACAAGGCGATGTACCGCGCGCGCCGAGCAAGCTGAGAATGGCCTACGTTTCCCGCCGCATACCTACAACCTGCGTTCGGGCGGCGTAGAGGAATGACGCGGGTCTGCGTCGGATCGGTGCCGAGGGGTGGCCGAATGTACCGACAAGAATCGGGTTTCGCCCGAACCTGTCGCTTTGGCCTGATACATGGCGGCATCGGCCTGGCGTAGAAGATCGGTGGGCGTTGTTGGGAGGAATTGTCAATACCTGTGGATCGGCTTGTTTCAGGCGACCTCCGTTCCAGTTGATTCGGTCGGTGCCGAGTC
>NZ_JBJIAI010000059.1:0-8215 GCF_045311035.1 Mycobacterium sp. SMC-13 | reverse complement strand
TCAGAATTCGGATTCCTTGCAGATCATCTTCCGGGAAGGCACGCCCGCCCGGGATCCACAGGTTCTGATCATTGCTCCGGTGGCCACGGGCAATCCGTCAGTAGGCGAGAGAATCTCGACCGTCTCGGATGAGTCGACCCACTTACCAGCTATGTACATCCGGTAGTGATCCATATCGGACATCTGCACATCCCTTACTCGTCATTGAGTCCCAACATCGCGGCCGGGTCGAATACTAACCGCTTGTACGGTCAACAACAAGGTCGTGAGTCGAACTCCCTGGTCAATGCACATACTGCAGCCTCAGCTGGTCAGGCTGTAACAGGTTGCGGTTCAATCACTTCACGCTCAAGGCGGCGGTGAAGGCCGGGCCATTCCCGTTGATCCACACTGCATGTCGCCGACCACGAGGGCAGTGGCTCGTCGCTTGAGCGGACCACTCGATCCTGCTCGCACCTCACACCAGTATTGCCCTACTCCAGCGGCCAAATCCAGGCACTGCGCAGAGTCCTTCGCCAGGATCGAAGGTTAAAGTGGGGCCGTCCAACCACGACCTGGGCACACCCCTACTTGACAAGGCTGGCAAGGCCTAGGTTGTATTGCCGTACCAGGCCAAACTGGCGCCGGCAGCCTGACTATTTTCGTTGTGTCGGCGGTCACCTACGCTGAATCTCTGATATAGGTTGACTTCCATTCGATGAAAGTTTCTTTACATTAAAGGAGTGAGGTCACTGTGGCGGCAAAAGAACCCGCACGAGCTCGCGCTCGGAGGGGCCGTGCGCAGGACATCCTCAGCGCGTTCACCCGAAACGTTGCCCGCAGAGGATATTCTGGCAGCAATTTCAGCGAGATCGCGAACGAGTTGGAGATCTCCAAGGGGACAATTGTTCATTTCTACGGCACCAAGGACAAGTTGTTCGCCAAGCTGCACGACGGCTACATGGAACGACGTTTGAGGGAAGCCCACGACATTTTGAATCGGTTGGATTCGCCGGATCAGAAGTTGTCCGGGCTTTTGTTTGCGCTCATGCAATATCAAGACATCGATCGTGACGCCACCCTCGCGTTCCAACGTGAGATAGCGATGGTCGCAACCCTCGATTCACTGGCCCACGGACGCGAGTTGCGCAACGAGTACATGTCTATGTTCCGGTCGTTGATCGAGGAAGGCACACGAAATGGCTCGTTTCGACCGCTCGACGTTGAGGTACAGAGCCTTCTGATATTCGGTGCGACGCAATGGACTTGGACGTGGTTCAAACCGGAGGGAAGGCTCACCGCCTTGGAAGCAGGTTCTCAACTGGTGCAGCTTTGCCTGGGTTCACTGTTAAGCGATCGCCGCAGACTGGACCGCCTCGCTGACCCTGAGGGCAAGTCCGCGTCGACAGCCCTTGCTGTCCTCGCTAGCCACATGGACTCTAACTCACCGAGTACTCAGGCACGCTAATTCGATAGGCATTTGTGCCAGCAGATTGGCAAAAGCGAATACCGCATCGATACTGCCGATATCGAACGAGCCGGTTACAAAAACCGTGCCACTAGCGGATTCGAACGTATATTCATTGGCGTTTGAAATGGCCGCAATATTGCCAGCGGATTATTGATGCCGTTGATAGACCGCTGATCATGCGGCTTCGTCAATGGGCATGCGGAGTCGGTTGTGTTCTCGAAATCTCCATTTCCATGGCCTAATACTACAGTAGTAAACTGGGGTGCGGCGTGTTTGCGCTGGTAGGAGTGAAGGGGACCCATTCGGTGGTCCAGTCGCTATGCGGCTTGGGTTTGCGGTTCATGGTCCACTGTAGGGAGAACTCGGCGGGGCTGAGTCCGCGGTGGGCCGAATGTGGTCGGTTGGCGCTGTAGTTGATCCTCCAGTCCTCGATGATCACCCGGCTCTCAGCGGTGAGTCGAAGCGCAAGGAATCGAGCAGTTCATCGCACAGTCGGGCGTGGAACGACTCGATCCATGCGTTCTGCCAGGGTAATCCGGGGTCGATGAACAGTGAACCGGTGCCATTGAACCGGCACCAGTCGTTGTCCGCGTGGGCGACTAACGCAGGCCCGTTGTCGATGCGCACGTACGGCGCCCCATGTGTTTCGACCAATTGGTCGAGGATGTGGACGACTCCGTCGGCGTTGATGGCGCGGTCGACGTGGATCGCCAGGGCTTCGCGGGCGAACCCGTCGATGACGTTGAGCATCGTGATGGTGCGCCCGCCGGCGGTGGTGCCGAACCGGAAGTCCATCGCCCGGATCAGATTCGGACGGTTCGGGGACATCGCCCCGACCGCGGTCCGGTCAGGCGTTCCTTCTTGCGGCGCTGCGGGACCCGCAGGCCCTCGTCGCGCCACAGCTGGCGGACGCGCTTGTTGTTGATGACCCAGCCCGCTTTCGTGCTGCAATCGCTGCTCGTCGCCATAGCCCAGCAGGGCCGGTCGGTGGAGGATTTCCGCAGCCAGGCCCACAGCCGGGCTTCCTCATCAGTGGTCGGCGCGGCGCGAGGCGCATCGTGGACCGATGCAGGCCCACCACCGCACAGGCTCGACGCTCGGAGATCCCGAATCGCTCACACAACACCGTCACGGCGCTGCGCTCGTTGGCCTTCATGCCGCCGTACTGGGCCACCCAGCGGGATGAAGACCTCTGGGAAAAACTCCACACCACGCTGCCGAAACTTCCTCCGTCGAGATTCAGATCGTCAAATCTTGGCGGAGGATCGACGAGAGTGCCTCGAGAGGGATATGGGTTTGAACGGCCCCGCCGTCCATCGACCACACCAACTGGTTGTGTGGCATCGGGTTCTCGCGCGACATCGGTCGATCAGGCATGAAAAGAATCAGTTCACTCGATGTCAACGCAAATGCTCGGTAATTCTCTGAGTAGCCTGAGCCATCAACCTGCGGTTCGAACCGGTCGACGATGAAAGGGTATGCGCCGACAACGTGTGGCGGCCGTGCCGTGGCGAGCGATTCTTCGAGAAACGGCCGAGCCAGGGGCGGTAAGGCCGTGAGCGGGTCGATTCCGGGCTTGAACAGGTCGGCAAGCGATAGTTGATTGCCGGTGCCGAGGTCAAAAACGAAACTCCTGACAGCATTATTTGCGTTGTTGCCTACGGTCTGCTGAGTCTCGCGAAATACGACGGACCGCAGAGCTCGATGGGAGTGCGCGCTGTAGTCTATTGAGACATCGCTAGCACGAACCATGCTCGAACCCGCTGTGCGCCAGGACAAGACGCGATCACGCAAATACTCTACGATTGGCGGCCCCATGTGCGGATGGCCGACCAGGTATTGTGGAACCACAACTTTCAGAGCGAGGACAGCTTCCCGTTGCGAACGAATGAAGGTCGTACAGTTGTCGTCCTGCGCTTCCCATTGGCCTCCGAACACCGCGTTGCACAGGGTGTCGGCGTGAGCTGATGACGCGCCGGCAAGCGCAGTGACGCATGCAATAGCGAGCGCGATCCGTAAGCCAGTTGTACCCATTGCGCTACTTGATATCCACTTTGCTTGCGAGCCAGCGGTTATCGATGCGTTCGAGAGCGATCGTAACCCGGCTGCGGTCGATCCGCGGCTCTGGGTTGACTGCATTGCTTATTGATTGATCTATGAAGAGGAGCACTTCCACCTTGTCAGGGGTGACTGACTTGACCGCTGAATCCACGACCACGCCATGGCTTACAGCCTTGTTGTCGATAAGCAACTGCCGAAGTTGGGCAGCCGACTGGGTGTAAAGATCCTTGAACTCGCCAGTTGCACCCTGGAGTACCTTCGCGTAGTTCTCATCGACCTTGGCGCTGTCGATACTCGTCAGGGTAACCCCATAATCATTGGCAACTGCGAGTGCTTCACGACCCGTCGCGACTAGATCGTGTTGGCGTTTGACCTGCCACCCAAAGAAAGCCGCCGTGCCCACTGCGAGGAGCAGCGCCACTAGCAACACGGCGCCGATGAGGGTCGTCCGGGAACCCCGACCAAGCCGACTCTCGGTAGCAGGGTCGTCTAGGTCGACAGATTGGTGTTGATCGTCGGGATCGTCCGTGGGATCAACGCCTGTCACCTCATCTGCATCGTGGTTCTCGGGTGATTGATCGACGTCCTTGTCGCCGGAACTATGCTCATTCTCCTCACAGTCGTTGCTCCCGTTGATCTGATCGAACACATCCTTGGTTCTGGTCCGGCTGAACATCGTGCCTCCTATGCGTCTTACTTCGGCGGTGGCGCCAGGTTCTTGGGCGGCCCACCATAGGGTGTCGGGATAGTGTTGGGCCCCACGGGCGCTGGGTCGGTGGTTGCGAGGGGATCGTGGCCTGGCGGTGGCCGATCAGTGTCGTCGCCGGGAGGCCGCGGCGCATTGCGCGCGCCCCGAATAAGTACCGCGGGATCAGGATTATTGCAGTACGTATACCTGTACGGCTCGGGAAAGTCCGCCTGTGATGGGGGACGTCGCGGCAGGTTGTAGTCGCAGGAATAGCGTGGGTAGGGGTCGACGATCTCCCAGACTCCTCCATCGCGGAAAGTCGACGCTACCGCATCGATCACCGAACCCCGTTGCTCCAGTGGCGGGAACAGAGCTTTGAGCGCAGGTACCCTCACATAGGACAACTGCGCGACGGTGGTCAGGTTGCCGAGCAACTGGACCATGGTTTCGGAGTTGTCCGCAATGACAGCGTCCAGCGCGGTGAGTGGCCGACTTCCCGTATCGACCAATTGACGGTAGCCCCCCTCCATCCGGTTGGCTCCCGCTACGATTTCACGGACGTCCGTCGCCGTTTCGAGCAGCTCGGATTCGGCGTCGGTCACCATCGTGAAAATCGTACGGCTATTGCGAATGACCCGAATGGTTTCTGGGAGAACAGAATCCAGTGTCGAAATGAGGAAAACTCCGCCATCGAAGATGGCCGAAAGCTTCGCCGGTCCTGCCGCCCCTACGCCCATCTCCTTCGTCATTGCTGAGAGCTTCGCTGGATCAAGCTGTGCAAGAAGGCCTTCAGCGTCTGTCACCAGACGATGAAACTGCACGGGGATGTCAGTCTGAGTTGCGCTGACCGTGTCGCCGTCACGAAGGAACGGCCCGGTACCGTTTGCGGGCCGGATGTCTAGGTACTGCTCGCCGGCGGGAGAAAGGCCGGAGACCCGGAACGCCGCGTCCTTGGGAATCTGGAGGTCTGGGTCGATCTCGATCTCGGCTACCACTCCATCGCCATCGACTTGTACAGCAAGGACTTTGCCAATCTGGACGCCTCGCAGTGTCACATCTTGACTGGCGAGGAGCCCGCCTGACTCTGACAGCTGAATGCGCAGACCAACTGTCGCGCGGACCGGATTGTATCCGAACGTACCCAACGATATGTAGCCGAATGCAGCAGTGAGAGTGAGGAACAGGCCCGCAAGAGCGACCGCTGTACGACGGGCGCGTATGGCTTGCACTGAGTCGACGGCGGCACCGGCGCATCGCTGGAAGATATTCGGCACGCTCATCGCTGAGGCCCGTAAATTCTATTCAGCAAGAGATTCCATTGATACCGCAAACTACCGATCATCGCATGCCAGTCGGTGCCGTCCGGACCGTGCGTCATCGGATCACCTGGATAGTTCATATCTGGTAGAGCGCCAAGTGCGATCTGTTCTACGTCCCCTGCGGCATGGAGGTTGGCGCCGGAGGTCAACTTGAGAAGCCTTGGGACGATTCGATTGATGGTCGTCAGCGACGTGTTGGGGTCGATGCTTGCGTCGTTGAATGCGTCACTCAGCCTATTCAAGTCGGCAATGAGGCTGCGGGAATCAGTGCCTTGTAACGACGGAAATCGCGATAGTTGCCGCGTAGTGCGGGCAACAGAACCGATCAAAGTCACGATCTGATCGCGGTTATCGGAGATCACTGCGATCGCTGGATCTGCAGCTGCGAGCGCAGCATTGATCGTGTGCTGACGTGCGGACAAGCTAGACGCCAGTTCGGATGTGCGGTGCAGGGCCTCTGTGATCTCATCTGAGCGTGCGTTGAGTTGTGCAATCAATCTGTTCGACTGATGGAGCAGGTCGGCGATCTTCGTTCCACTGTCCCCGACGGCCGAGCCGGCGCCGTTGAGGATGTGGGTTAAGCTGCGGATCACCCCGCCATTGACAAGCACAGCAGCTGAACTGAGCAACTCCTCGACGGTGGCACCAGCCGATGTTGCAGCCAAGGGAATGACGTCTCCGTCGGCCAACGGTGTGCTAGCCGACTGTTGGTCCGGATGAGGCTGGACTGCGACGAAGAGATCGCCGAGGGGCGTGGCCGACCTAAGCTCAACGGTTGCGCCGTCGTAGATCGAGACGTCCTCACGTATGCGCATAGTTACCTGCGCGGTGAACTCCTTGGCTTGAATCTTCTCAACCACGCCGATGTCAGCGCCACCGACCTTCACCTTCGCATGAGCCGGCAAGTTTAGTGCATTAGTGAAAACCGCAGTCAACGTGTAGGTCTCGCCACCTACTGAAGGAGAACTCAGCGGGAGGCTTTCTAGTCCGGACGAACAACCGGACAAGACCGCGATCAGCCCGATAGACAGTACGTTGCGATAGCGGCGAGTTACGTGGGTGCCCAGCAGAGACGTCATTTCTCCACTCCCGCCATGAGTTCCAGCATTCCGGTGAGGCCGAAATCCGGTCCGTAGTCGCGGAGTGTGCCTGTGGCGCAGCCGAGCTGTTTGAGGCCGATGAGATTACACATTTCTTTGCTGAGCTGGCTGTCGAAGAGAATCTTGTCGGCGAGGGCGTGCAGTCGGACGGCGCCATTGTCGGCGTCGATGGCATTCCAGACGTTGTCGAGTGTCATTGGCGCGAGGTTGAAGAACTCTGCGACCTCACGTTGGTAGTCGACCAGTGCTTGGGTGATGGCCCTTGAGTCGGCGGCAGTCGTCTTCAGTCCGTCACGTCTGGATTCCAGCACCGATGCAACTTGCATCAGAATTTGGTTGATCTTGGAGCCCGTCGTGCCAGTGCCTAGGCTTTCGTCGGCCAGGATGTCGCTGAGCTGGTGCACGTTTGATCCGAACTCTCGGATCGTCTGCTCGTTCTCTGCGGCGGATTGCGTGAGCATGTCGAGGCTGGTGGCAATCGTATTAATGTTCTCTTTGGTGCGGGCCCCGTGATCGGTCTCGAGCCGTAGGGCTGATGACAGTTCGCTCAGCGTGCTCTTGAGATCCTCACCGTTGTCCGTCGCGATCTGCGCGCCGACATTCACCAGATCGGCCAACGGCCCAGAGCCCTCGCCGTTTCCGCGGAGGGCGACTGCTAGCCGGTCGATCATGGCAAGTGTCCTGTCGAATTCCACGGGAGTACGGGTACGCCCGAGGCCGATGACGTCTCCGTCGCCTAGCTTCGGACCTCCGCGATAGGGGGGCGTAAGTTCAACATGTCGGTCTGTGAGAATCGACGTGGACACAGTGACTGCCTGAACATCAGCGGGTATGTCGACCCCGTCGTCGAGCACGAGCGTGACTTCGACGGAATCACCCTTCGTCGTGATGCGGTCAACATGTCCGACCTGCATACCTAGCACAGCAACGGTGTTGCCTTCGTAAAGCCCGATCGCGTCCTCGAAATGAGCAGTCACCGTGATTGGTTGGGTGCCAGCGCGGTTGGTTATCAAAGTCGTGGCAACGGCGAGGGCGGCGGCAATCACGGCAGTGAGCCAGACCAATGTCCTTCTACTCATGCGCAATCCTCGAAATACTCGACCAATCCGAATTGTTCGGCACGGCCGCTGATTGCGCACATCCATGAGTCCATGAGTGGGCCGGATGAAAATGTTCCATCGATTCCGGTGCCACTGCCCGTAGCGTTGGCGAAGTTACGCATGGCGATCGGGAGGGCCTGCAGTGTATTGCGGAACAGCGCGTCATGCTCGGCGATCATTCGCGTGAAGTCGCGCACACTGTCTAGCATTTCGTTGAGAGCGTGCTCGTCCGTCAGGATTCGGGATAACGTGTGCGCCAAGGCAGTCGTGCCTTCGAACAGTCGTTCAATGGCCGCGCGACGAGTCGTGATCTCGCCGATCAGGTCTCGACCTTGCAGGACGAGCATCCCCAGGTTGGCTTTCTGGTCCCTGATTGTTGCGGCGAGCTTGTCGGTGCTGGAGAGTAGTGTGCCAATCTGAGAGCAATGATCAGAACCTGTGGATGAGCCTTGGTAGGGCGGCGTGAATGTGGGCGCGCCTTCCCGGGGATGATCACA
>NZ_JBJIAI010000058.1:0-8216 GCF_045311035.1 Mycobacterium sp. SMC-13 | reverse complement strand
AAACCGGTTCTCCTGGACCAGCTTTTGACCGGAGGATCGAGCGCATCGCTACAACCGACCTACACGGTCACCGACGCGGCCAAGACCGCTATCATGGCCCAGGTCAAGACCATCACCGACGCGTGCACCAACTCCCACGCCGCGGCACCGCCGAAGCCATGTGACACAGTGGCTTTCGGAGTGGTGGACGGCACGGTCAACTGGGGCCCAGCTGACCTGAGCCGAATCAAAATCGACAACATCGACAACTACTCATCCGCAGGCTTGGCGGTGAGGGGGTGACCATCACCGAACCGCAGGACAGCACCGGGTTGAGGCTGCACGTCGGCACGTAGGCCGGGTTCTTGAGCAGCTCGACCTTCTCGATGGTCAGCGCCAGCGCCGACGAGAGGCCCACCACGCCGGCGATCAGGACCCACAGCGCGCTCAGCCTCCCGACGTGCACCCCACCGTGCTCGGGGCTGTCCGGCTCGGCCGGGGACACCTCCCCTGGCGCGCTCACGCTCATGGAGCGGGAGCGGGAGCGGGCGCCGGGGTCGTCGGATCCGGATTCGGCGGCGGCGCACCGGCGTCGAGCACGGGCAGGTCACCGACGATGCTCCTGATCTCGTCGATCAGCGCGTCGGGGGTCGTCGGCTTGTAGTCCTTGCCGTTGATGCGGATGGTCGGGGTGGCCTTGACCTCGGTCGCCTTGGCCATGCCCTTGACCATGTCGTCGTAGCGGCCCTTCTCGATGCAGTTCGGGACGTCGCCGACGACGCCGGCCTGGCGCGCCACCTCGGTCAGCCGGGCCTCGTCCGGGAACGGGCCGACGCCCTCGGGCGGCTGCTGGGCGTACAGCGCGGCGTGGAAGCGGCGGAACGCCTCGGTGTCGGCTTCGGCCACGCAGTAGGCGGCGTTCGCGGCGCGGGTCGAGTACCCCTGGCCGGCCCGGTCCAGGATCGAGACCATGTAGTAGTCGGCCGCCACGGCGCCGCTGTCGATCAGCCGGTTGATCGTCGGGCCGAAGGCCTTCTCGAAGTTGCCGCACGCCGGGCACAGGAAGTCCTCGTAGAGCGACAGCACGGCCTTGGGCTCGCCGTCGTCACCGGTGATGACGTCGCTGGACGCCACCCGGATCGGCTTGGCCTCACCCTCGCCGGGCTTGTCCTCCTTGGTCATGACGATGTAGAGCACCAGCGCGACGGCGAAGATCACGACGATCGCGGTCAACCCGATCTGTACGGCCAGATTGCGTTTCTTGTCGGCCGCCTTCAGGTCGTACTTCGGGGTCTTCTTCGGTTTCGAGGCCACGGGGACAAGCGTACCGGCGGCGTTTTCGCGGCCCGTCAGACGCCGCGCAGACGGGTGCGCAGCGCGCTGATCATGTCGGCGACCGCGGCCGCGCAACCGCCCCCGATCGGGAACATGTTGGCGAAGCCGTGGATCAGCGCACCGGCCTGCCGCAGGTCGACGGCCACCCCGGCGGCGCGCAGTGCCTCGGCGTAGGCCACGCCCTCGTCGCGCAGTGGGTCGAAGCCGCCGGTCAGCACCAGTGCAGGCGCGAGCCCGGACAGGTCGTCGGCCAGCAGCGGTGACACGACCGGATCGGTGATCTGCACCGACGCACCGGTGACGTACTTGTCGGCGAACCACTCGATGTCGGCCTTCGTCAGGAAGTAGCCGGAGGCGAACAGGGTCTGCGACCGGGTCTCGCCGCTGGGGTTGGTCCACGGGTAGATGAGCAGTTGCAGCGCCGGTTGCGGCACTCCTTCGGCGCGGGCGCGCTGGGCGACGACGGCGGCGATGTTGCCGCCGGCGCTGTCCCCGCCGACCGCGACGCGGTCCGGGTCGGCACCGAGTTCGGCGGCGTGCTCGCGCGCCCAGCGGTAGGCGGCGAACCCGTCGTCGGCGGCGGCGGGCGCCTTGTGCTCGGGGGCCAGCCGGTAGTCGACCGACAGCACGTGCACCCCGGCGTCGCGGCAGATCAGCCGGCACAGGTCGTCGTGGCTGTCGAGGTCGCCGATCACGAAGCCGCCGCCGTGGAAGAACACCAGCAGCGGGGCGGCCGTGTCGGCGGTGGATGTGGGCGGAACGTAGTGGCGGGCCGGGATCTCACCGTCCCCGCCGGTCACGGTGAGATCTCTCACCGCGGCCACCGGGATCGCCTGCCGGAACCCGCCGGACAGGTCGCGCAGCTGCGCCCGCGCCGCCGCCACGTTGTTGGTGCCACCGTCGATCCCGACCAGCTTCTGCCCGGCGAGCATCAGCTGCACCGTGGTGTCGAGGGTGTTGCCGTCCACCGTCACCGTGCGGCCCGCCAGCAGCAGGCGTTTCACCGGGTCGGGGATGCGCGGCAACGCGCGCAGGGTGACACCCGCCATCGCGGTGACGAGCGCCTCCTTGCGTCCCGGGCTGTACGCGCCGTCAGCTGGCAGACTCGCAGTCATGGCATCTCCCTTGATCACGCTGAATGACGGTAATGCGATACCAGCGATTCGTCAACGGACGCGGCGAGCACCGGCAGCACCTATGGCGGGACTGGGAGTCGGCGACGAGCCTGCTGGGTCGCCACGTGCACGTCAACGCCTGCTGGCTCTACGGACGGTTCCTCTCCGAGGTGCCCGAACCCGAGGTCGTGTCGTGTGTGTATTGGGCCGAGGACCTGGAGTTGTCCAAAGCCCACCTCGACCCGGCCAGCGCCAACATCCTGCGGGCGTTCGCGCAGCGCGGTACGCTGCGTCGCGTTGTCGGAGTACGGGTGGATACTTCTGTCGTCGCCTGGCACTGCCAACCCGACAACGAGATCGAGGACCGCTACCTGCCCCAATACTTGGAGCGACGAGGCCGGGTCGATGATTACCTGCAGCGAATGCGTTCTGGCCCAATGGGTTCACCAGCCGCACGCGAGGACGCGCTGCCGCGCTGCGGATATGTGGAGGTGATCGTCGATGACTACCAGTGAGGATGACATCGACCGGATGGAAACGGCGATCCTGGCGGCGATGACCGACGACGACACGCCAGCCTGGAGTACTCCCGATGACTTATCCCGCATCAGCGTCGAGGCCCTAATAGCCGACGATAGCCTCGGGCGAACACTGCCTTCGCGTGGCAACATCCGCCTCAGCGGCGACGGCGTAACCGGGGCCTCGGCACGGGTCTCCGAGGTCGCCCGCGTGATGGCCGGATTTCAACGCCTGGCCACCGCGGTCGGGGCTGCCCAACAGGGCGACAAGGCGCTAGGACGCCAACCCAACGCCGATGTACGCCGCCGCACCGACCTCCTGCTCAGAGCATCACCCGGGCCCGGATCGATCATCCTGACCGTCACCCCGGCGACCTCACCGATCACCGAAACCGGCCACGCCGGCGGCAAAGTCGGCATGTTCGCCGAACTGGAAACCGACGATCAGTTGCTCGACACCGCAATCGGTGCGGCCATCGATGTGTTCAGCGCCGGCAACGACATCGGGCCCAGCCCCGCGCAATCGCGGTTCGTCCAACAGCTCGCCGAGATGGGGCCGCGTACCGCCTCGGCCCTACGCGACCTGTCCAAAACACTGGACCGCGCCGGATTCGACATCGAAATCGACTGGCAGCAACCATCCCACGCCACCCGCCGCGTCACCGTATCCTCAACGGCCGCCGCCTACATCGCCGCCACCGTCGAAAACGCCAACCTCGACGAACAACCCGTGCACATCATCGGCGAATACCTCACCGTCAGCGCCGTCTCCTCCTGGCTCATCCAGCAAGACGACGGGGACACCGTTACGGTCAAACTTGGCCGCATCGGCAAGGACGAAGCACATGGCCTGGCCGTCGGCGACCGCGTTCGCATCGAGGCGCTCATGAAAGTCGAAACCACCCCCGGCGGCGCCGTCAAAACCACCTACACCGCCCAAGCCGTACGCAGCCTCGACGACCAACACTGAACTACTAACCCCAAGGTCGAAAGTAACACTACGGCAACCCGTTACACCGTTAACTTGACAGAACCTCGGGGCGCGGGACTTTCAGAATTTCGGTGTAAGTGGTCCGACACGCCGGGCGTGAGCTTGGCGGGAAGGGTCCATGATGACCGAAACCATTGGGCTGTGACAGCAGCAGCCGATACCAACGATGATGTGTTGATGGCCAGCTCTCCGACACCGGAGGAGTTGGCGACCGCCCGGGAACTGGTGCGCGCTGCCCAGGCCCGCGGGGTCTCGTTCGCCGACACCGCCGATGGGGTGCTCAAGGCGTTGACCAAGACCGTGGTGGAGACCGCGCTCGAAGAAGAGCTCTCTGATCACCTGGGCTATGACAAGCACGATCCGGTCGGACGCAACGGGGGCAACTCCCGCAACGGCACCCGCACGAAAACCGTGCTCACCGATACCGTGGGTGAAATCGAAATCCAGGTGCCCCGTGATCGCGCCGGCAGCTTCGATCCGCAGATCGTGCGCAAGCATCAGCGGCGGTTGACTCGTGTCGATGAGATTGTGTTGTCGTTGTATGCCAAGGGATTAACCACCGGGGAAATCGCTGCTCACTTCGACGAGCTCTATGAGGCCAAGATCTCCGGACACGATCAGTCGGATCACCGACAAGATCATCGCCGACATGGCCGATTGGGTGTCACGCCCGTTGGAGCCGATCTATGCCGCGGTCTTCATCGATGCCTTGAGTGTGAAGGTCCGCGACGGGCAGGTGGCCAATCGGCCGTTCTATGCCGCGATAGGGGTGGATCTGGCCGGGCACAAGGATGTGCTGGGGTTGTGGGCCGGCGACGGCGCCGGGGAATCATATGGAACGAGCACATGTTCGTTTCCCCGGATTCGTGCTGCTGCCTGAGGGTTTCCGGTCTATTCGCGTGTCGCTGATCTCCAAGGTGTAGGCCAGCGAGTTAAGGTGCCGCCTAGAAACTTCCGGTGCGAGGAAGGTGTGCGGTGGGCGACCGGCGGCTGCGGGTGATCACGGGCGAGGTCGCGCCGGTCGTTGAGACCCGGGATCCGCGGCGGTTCCAGGCCGAATGCGTGGAGGCGTTCGTGGCGTCGTGGACCGCGCGGGGGTTCGCCGAATCGACGATCGCCAACGACGTCGGGGTGCTGGAGCGGATGCTGGCGGCGCTGGGACGACCGGCATGGGAGGTGAGCGCCGAGGACGTCGACCGGGTGGTGGGCGAGCTGGCCAGCTTGGGTCGCGCGGTATCGACGCGGCGGAACTACCTGCAGGTGTTCAAGGGCTTTCACCGGTTCCTTGAGGTCCGCAAGGCGGCCGAGATCGAGGCGGCGTTCGGGGTGCGGCTGGCGTGTCCGCTCGACGAGTTCAACGCCGCTCGCCACGTCAGCGATGACTCGCCGACCGCGCAGGTGCCGCCGACGCCGGAGCGGGTGGCTGCGTTCTTCGAGTTCCTCAAGGGTCGGATCGCGACCGCCCGCAAGTACGCGCCGGCCGCGCGGGACTACGCGCTGTTCCGCACGTTGTATCACGCCGGGTTGAGGTCGGAAGAGGTCGTGATGCTCGACGGCTCCGATATGCACTTGGGGCGCGGCCCGTTTGGCAAGCTGCACGTGCGGTTCGGCAAGGGCGCCAAGGGATCCGGGCCCCGACCGCGCTGGGTGCCGATGCTGGACGGGCTGGATCTGGTGGTGCGCTGGTATCTCGCCGACGTGCGCGGCCGGTTCCCAGATAGTCCGGTGCTGCTGTGTGATGAGTCCGGCGGCCGGATGGCTGCGGCCACGATCCGCAACCGGTTGCGGCATTTGATGGGCGTGGAAGGACGGCCTGAATCCGAGTGGTTCAGCCCGCATGGGATGCGCCGGGCCTGCGCGACTCACAACTATGAGCGGGGCGTGGATCTTGTTGCCATCCAACAGCTTTTAGGTCATTGGACGGTCGCTTCGACCATGCGGTACGTGCGTCCGTCGGAAACGTTCATCGAAGACGCCTACCAGCGTGCGATCTCGGCGACGCTGAGTGAGTTGACCGGAGGGGAGTGAGCATGCAGATCAGGTGGAAACTGCGGATGGCGGCCGCCCAGCGGGAGGTGTGGACCGGCGCGCAGCTGCAACGGCTGCTCGCGGCGAAGGCCGGATTGGAGCTGTCCTCGGCGTCGGTGTCGGCGTTGTTCACCAAACAGCCCAGCCAGATCAAGCTGTCCACCCTGATCGCGTTGTGCACCGCCCTGGAATGCACGCCCGATGACCTGTTCGACGTCGATACCGCCCCTGTCGCACAACCGATTTCGCTGAAGCAGGCGACGGTCGCGGTCAACGACGCGCACGGGTCGCGGCGGGGCCGGTCGATGCCGCCGATCTGAGGATGACCCGACGGATCCGGGACTGTCGGCGGTGCGGGCGAGCGGTCGGCAAACCCGACCGCGACCTGTGCGCACGGTGCCACTGGGCGCGCACACACGCGCCGGTCAAGCATCGCTGCCCGCGGTGCGGTATCGACCGGGTCCTGCAGGCCGACGCCGGCCGCTGCGTGCGCTGCTCCCGCACCTGCCGGCTCTGCGGTGCGCCGGTGCTGTTCGTCGACCGCGACCTCTGCAAGGAATGTGTCCGACGACAACGTTTGGACGCCAACCGGGTCGAGTGCCCGCGGTGCGGGCAACGCAGGATCCTGCGATCGGCGACTGGTTGGTGCGGGCCGTGTTCACGCCCGGGCCGGCCCCCGAATCCGGACGCGGCCTGCGTCGACTGCGGGCAGGTCACCCGGCTCGCCGGTGCCGGGCGGTGCCGGTCCTGCTGGGCGCGCTCGCCGCACCGGATCACGGTCTGTGCCGCCAATCTCGCTGCAACACTGGATGATCCACCCGACTGGCTCGGCGACTTCGCCGCCTACCTGGTCGGCCGCCACCATCCCAGCCGGGCCTGCGCCATGCTCACCCGACTCGGCAAGCACCTGGTCGACGATCATCCAGCGCACGCGCAGGCGCTGCTGGAGGTCGTCGCCGCCGACGTGCCGCTGGCGCGGGCTCTGGAAGACTTCCTCACCGCGAACAAGCTGGCGCTGCCGCCCGATCGCGACGAACGCCGCGCCGCCGCCCGACGCCGGTCCCGCATCGCCGCGGTGCCCGAACCGCTGCGCGACGCGGTGGCCGGATTCGCCGAGCACCTCGTCAGGAGTCGTGACCGTGCCCGCCGCGCCGGCACCCACCCCCGCGGGCATGCCACGCTCGAGGCCCGGCTCACCGCGATGCGTGACTTCACGCAGTTCCTGACCGCCCGCCGCCGCAAAACCGACTGGGCCACTGTCGATGTCGGCGATATCGAGGCGTTCCTGCACGCTCATCCCGGCCGACGCGCCTCCTACCTGGCCGGGCTACGCCAGTTCTGTCGCTACGCCCGGCGACGCCGGCTCATCCTTATCGACCCCACCGCAGCAGTGAAAGCACCGTGGCATTCCACGGCCCAACCCTGCCCGCCGACCGCCAGCGCGAGCTGTTCCGGCGATGGAGCACCGACCCCGACGTGCACCCGCACGAGGCGCTCGTCGGACTGGCCGCCCTGCTGCACGGCACCACCACCCAGGAACTGAAGCACCTCACCGACGACGACATCGACCACGAGTCACGCCGCATCCGGCTCGGGCGGCGCCCACAACCGACACCGCTGGACCCGTGGACCTGGACCGCACTGCAACGCTGCCTTGACCATCGTAAGAAACTGGGCAGCAACAACTCCCACGTGCTGATCACGATGCAGACCAAGGCCACCCGTGCAGCGGCCTCCGACAGCTACGTCAAGAACACCCTGCGCGCCGTCGGCATCCAACCGCGCATCCTGCGCTCCACTCGCCTGGTCGACCTCGTCGGCACCGTCGACCCCAAACTTGTCGCCGACATCTACGGCATGACCAACGAGGGCGTCATCGCCTACCTCGCCGACCACGTCGACACCGCCCGGCTGCCGAACCCGTGACAAATTCAGGCGCCACCTCGCACAGGTTCGCGCGAACCCGTGCGCTTTGGCGAAGATTTGGTTCGCGGTGTTGACCGACCTGCGCGACCGGGGCATCACCGTGTCCGTGACACACCGACGTGTTCTTCCTGGTCTGCGACGGGCTCAAGGGCCTACCCGACGTGGTGGGTGAGGTGTGGCCGGCCACTATTGTGCAGGCCTGCACGGTGCACCTGTTGCGCAACAGCTTTCGCTACGCGTCGAAGAAGGGGGTCGGGGAGCAGATTGACGAAATCCGGCGCTAAGGGGCAATCGCCGAGCGACCTTGCGCTGTAGGTGATTTCA
>NZ_JBJIAI010000057.1:0-8912 GCF_045311035.1 Mycobacterium sp. SMC-13 | reverse complement strand
GTCAGACGGCGATCAACACACCGAAACGGAGGTCGCCTGAAACACCCCGATCCACAGGTATTGACAATTGCTCGGCCGCACTGGGTGCCAAGGCTAGGCAGGCTGTGATCGGGATATTCAGTCGCGAACGGTAGCCAGCCCGATGTGTTTGTCTCACAACTGGATGTATCCGTGCGGGTTGGGGGTGTCCACCCAGAGGTCGACGCCGAGGTCGGAGCCGGGCACGCAGTCATAGACCGACAGATCGGTGACACCGTTGTCGAGCAGGACGTCCTCGCACAGCAGGCTCTGCCCGGTGTACTCGCGCGCGGGCTTGTTGAAGATCGTGTACGCCGCGTCGGCGTAGACGTCGGGTTTGCGGGCGCGGCCCATCGCCTCGTCACCGCCCAGCAGGTTCTGCACCGCGGCGGTGGCCACCAGGGTGCGCGGCCACAGCGTGTTGGAGGCGATGCCCGCTTCCCGCATTTCTTCGGCGATGCCCAACGCGCACAACGTCATTCCGAATTTTGCCATCATGTAGGCAGTCGGCTTGAGCCATTCGGACTCCAATCGGAGCGGCGGGGACAGGGTGAGGATGTGCGGGTTCTCGCGGCCCTTCATGTGCGGGATGCAGGCCTGCGACACCGCGTAGGTGCCGCGGATCTGGATGCCGTTCATCAGGTCGAAGCGCTTGAGCGGCACTTCCTCGATCGAGCCGAGATTGATCGCCGAGGCGTTGTTGACGCAGAGGTCGATGCCGCCGAATTGGGCGACCGCTTGATCGACCGCCGAGGCCACGGCGTCGCCGTCGCGGACGTCGCCGACGATCGGCAGGGCTTGGCCGCCGGCTTCCTCGATCTCCTTGGCGGCGGTGTAGACGGTGCCTTCGAGCTTGGGGTCGGGGTCGGCGGTCTTGGCGACCAGCACGATGTTGGCGCCGTCGGCAGCGGCCTTCTTGGCGATCGCCAGACCGATGCCACGGCTGGCACCGGAGATGAACATAGTCTTCCCGGACAAAGATGTTTGCACCATGACGCGAAGATACGGTACTGCCTACCGACGGCGATATCAAAATTGGTTGCGATCTACAGGTCTCATGCAAATCCACATGTCCGCAGCTGGGCCTTACCCCCGTGCGTTGGACGTACTCAGTTCCGGGTTTGACCCCGGGGCCGCATAGCCAACGAAGCGGTCGCAGCCCAGGACCGGGGTATCGGCCTTAGGCAACGCCCACCGATAGCAGAGGCTCATCCTCGGGCCGCCTCGAACGATCGGCCGCGAGGTCATTGACTGCACGTGCGGTCAGTGAAATACTCGCTTCGCGGTGCTTCCCCTGCAGGGAAGCGCCCACATTCCAGGAACTCCCCGGATGCAACCGGGGTCTACCGAACCGAAGCACGATGCTCGTGTGGTCAAATCCAGCTGGCATCGCCATTGCCGAAGGAGCAACGATGGATCGTTCCGCGTTTATCCCAGAGTTCTTTTCCCATGTGGACGCCAAGGAGTTCAACTGGGTGAAGGCGCAACTCGCCGATGACTGCCTCATCGCCGACCCCGGCATGTGCGCGCGCGGACCCCAAGCAGTCGTGGACTGGATGTCCAGCTTTATGCGGGCGTTTCCCGACATGCAGCACAGGCCATTCCAGATCCTCGCAGACGACGACCAAGCCGCATTCCTCATCGAGATAACCGGCAACCACACCGGCTCACTGGCCTTGTCTGACGGCAACGTCCTACCGCCGACCGGTCGCGCACTCAAACTGACTATCAGCGAGTTTTGGAAGTTCACCGAAGGTAAGGTCAGCGAGTACCGGGTGATCTATGACAGAATCGAATTCCTGGCGCAGATCGGCATCGACGCGGTACCCGCAGCGCAATAGGGACCACCGAGATCGAGTTCGACAACGTCGCACTTGTGGTTCAGTCCCCACAGGACGGCGGCGTTAGTCCTCACCGATGGCCTTTTCGTCAGATCCGTTCTGGTAGAGGCGAGTTCGACGTCGGTGGCGATGGTGATGTCGCGGATTGCGCGGCATTGCTTGACCAGGAGGCGTCACCTGATTACGCGCCGTGTAGCGGTGGCGACCATTCAGCGGGCCACGGCCAATGTGGTTTTGCGAGCCTTCGCGTTTGCCATCACTTGCTGCGAGATGGTTGCTCTTCCGACTTTGGCGAGCGCGAGGCGATCCCACCATTACCCGCCGCCCGCGCCTCGACGCCTGTTCAATGACGGAACCAACCGGTCATTTGAGGCACTGGAGTCGCGGTGCCATCGCAGTGAACGGCAGGCCGTATATCACCCGCGCGTTGTCACCAATGGTTCGACCACCATCCCTGCGGGACACTACTTTTCGAATGAAAGTGTCACCGTTGAAGCCAAATTCTAGACCTTCATTGGCATTGAGGTGAGCCCGTTGTAGTGGTCCAGTTGTTGTGCGACTCTGTTGCCCGGTCTGCGGGCAAGGAAGAATCGACGACGACATGGCATCGAACAAGCGCCGGCGGCACACCCCGGACCAGATCATCCGCAAGCTGGCCGAGGGCAACAAACTCCTCGGGACCGGCCAGGAGCTGGCTGAGGTGTGCCGGCACCTGGAGATCGCAGAGTCCACGTGGCACCGCTGGGTGGCCCAGTACGGCGGCATGAAAGCCAACGAGGCCAAACGGCTCAAAGAACTCAAGGCCGAGAACGCCCGGCTCAAGAAGCTGGTCGCAAACCAGGCCCTTGACATCGACATGCTCAAGGAGATTTCAGCGGGAAACTTCTGACCCCGAACCGCAAGCGCAGTGCCGTTGCGGCGCTGCGCGAGCGGTTCGGGGTGTCTGAGCGCCGCGCCTGTGTGGTCGTCGGTCTACACCGCTCGACGATGAGGCTGGCACCGGTGCCGGTGACCACCGAGGAGGCCGAACTGCGGGCCTGGCTGCGTCGATTCTCCACCGACCGGCCCCGCTGGGGGTGGCGGCGGGCGGCGAGGATGGCCCGCCGGGCCGGCTGGAAGGTCAACCACAAACGTATCCGCAGGCTGTGGCGTGCCGAGGGTCTGCGGGTCCCTCAACGTCGCCGCAAGAAGCGGCTGACCGGCATCGGGGTCGCCGTGGGTGCAATGTCTCCAATTCGTCCGAACGTCATCTGGGCGATGGATTTTCAGTTCGACACGACCGCAGATGGCCGCACCCTCAAAATGCTCAACGTGATCGACGAGTTCACCCGCGAAGCACTCGCGATCGAAGTCGGCCGATCCATCGATGCCGATGGTGTCGTCGATGTCTTGGATCGACTGGCCCTCACGCACGGGGCGCCGCATTACGTGCGCTTCGACAACGGGCCTGAGTTCGTGGCGCACGCCGTGTCCGATTGGTGCCGATTCAACGGTGCCGGTTCACTTTTCATCGATCCCGGGTCGCCGTGGCAGAACGCGTGGATCGAGTCGTTCAACGGCCGGCTCCGTGATGAACTGCTCAACGCGTGGCGATTCGACTCGCTGCGCGAAGCCCGAGTGATCATCGAGGACTGGCGAGCCGATTACAACGCCAACCGGCCCCACTCCGCCCATGGTGAGCTCACCCCAGAGGAGTTCGCTCTACAGTGGCCCACGACCCACCAACCCCAAGTTGCATAGCGACTGGACCACCGAATGGGTCCCCCTCAGCATAGCCGGAATGTCGGCGCCACTCAAGAGGTCGACAGCATTCACCCCCGCCGAGGCGGATCAAAGTCGCGGCGGTTCCAGCATGTAGATATTTGCCGTAACGCTTGCATGCCCAACAGCACCTGTGCATACTAACCCTACGCACGGTCGGTACTCGGGCAATTGGTCTCGCGGACGTCCCCGACGCGCAGGCATTGATGCCGCGCGTAGCAATCAGGAGGATCCAACAATGTTCACTTCCACCCCGTTTGGTCTACGCTGCGGCTTCCGATGACAATCTCCGAATCCGGCTCCGCGACAACGGGAACCCGCGATGCCATAGGCGAGGTTGCGGATGGGGCGCGCAGGTACATTGCGTCCCACCCGTTGATGTCGCTGGGGACATTGGGCGGACAGGCCGTACTGGCGGTGCGCACTGTTCAGTGCTTGTTCACCGATGCACTCGCTCGCCGCTTCCAGTTCCGAGAGTTCATACAGCAGGCCGCATTCATGGCCTCAACAGCCTTTGTCCCAACAATATTCGTGACGATTCCGATCGGTGTAACACTGGCGATCCAGTTCAGCTTGTTGGCAGGACAAGTGGGCGCAACGTCGCTGGCGGGAGCTGCCACAGGGCTCGCAGTCATCCGCCAAGGTGCGCCACTCGTTGCAGCTGTCTTGTTGGCAGCCGCGGTAGGTTCGGCAGTCTGCGCAGACCTGGGATCCCGAACGATGCGTGAAGAGATCGACGCGATGACGGTGATGGGAGTTTCGCCGATCCACCGCCTGGTAGTTCCGCGTTTTGCGGCTGTGATCATTGTGGGAATAGCACTGACTGGCTTAACCAGCTTTGTAGGCTTCCTCGCCGGCTACACATTCAACGTCTACATGCAAAACGGCACGCCGGGATCTTTTGTCGCGACGTTCTCCTCGTTCGCAACGATCGGCGACCTGCTGTTGGCGCTCGCCAAGGCCGTGGTCTTCGGCGCCATTGTGGCGATCGTGAGTTGTCACAAAGGCTTGAGCACTCGCGGTGGGCCCGCCGGAGTCGCCAACTCGGTGAACGCAGCAGTCGTCCAGTCGATACTGCTACTGATGACTGTCAACGTGGTCATGACCCAGCTGTATATCATCGTTTTCCCCAAAGCGAGTTTCTAGCCCATGACGGCACCCACTTGGTTCCGCCCGCCAGGGACGCAGATGGTGGCAAGCTCCGCGCTCGTCGCAGGACTGCTCGTGGCAAAAGCTGGCCACATCAGCTACTTCTTCCGCAACATCCTGTTATCGATCCCCCTTGTCGTGCGCCGCTATCGAAAAGAGTTCACGCGGGTACTGGTCGATATCAGCTGGGGCAACGGCTCGATTGTGGTCGGTGGCGGGACCATAGGCGTTGCGATCGTGTTGGGCGCCACAGCGGGCGCGCTGATCAGCGTAGAGGGATTCAACGCCTTGAATCTGCTTGGGCTGGGCCCAGCCACCGGGCTGATTTCCTCGTTTGTCGGTACCCGTGAGCTGGCGCCTGTGATGATTGGGTTGGCATTCGCGACCCAGGCAGGCTGTCGATTTACCGCACAATTAGGCGCAATGCGCATCAACGAGGAGATCGATGCCCTTGACACCCTTGGCATCAACTCAGTTGCATACCTGGTAACAACCCGAGTGGCCGCGGCTGTCACAGCCGCCGTTCCGCTATTTCTCGTATGTCTTGCGGCGGCGTACCTTTCGGCTGAAATGGTTGCGGCGGCGGTAAGCGACCACTCTGTCGGTACCTATATGCACTACTTCAATCTGGCTGCAAGCGGACGTGACGTCTTCTTTGCCGTGGTCAAGGCCGTGGTGTTTGTCTTCGCAGCATCCACAATGCAGTGCTACTACGGCTACTACGCGAGCGGTGGCCCAGCCGGCGTCGGTGTCGCCGCCGGGAGGGCGATGCGCGCCAGCATCACTGTCGTGATCATCGTGAACATGCTTCTCACTATGGCGCTTTGGAGCGTCGACTCTGGCGCCAGGTTCGGAGGGTAGCGTGACAAATTCCTTCGACACTGACTCCCGCGGCCCATCCAATCGGCGTCTGTTCGTCGCGGGAGTTTGCTTTCTCACCGTCATCGGTAGCGTCATCGCGTTGTGTCTCATGAAGTCTCAAGGAAGGCTCGACAACATAGTTCGTGTGACCGCTGAGCTGATGAACGTGGGCGACGGTCTTCCTGCGAAGTCAGATGTCAAGTTTCGAGGCGTACTTGTAGGCGAAGTTAGCGACGTCGAGCTTTCCGGCGTAGGACGACCGTACATTGTTCGAATCAACCTCAAACCCAATCATGCATCCAGCATCCCCGACACGGTCACGGCGCGAGTTGTTCCGTCCAACGTCTTCGCGGTTTCGTCGGTGCAATTGGTCTCGAACGGGCTGGACCTGTCTCCGCTGCGCTCTGGCTCAGTGATACGCGAGGATCACACCCTACCCACGGTGTTGTTCCAGTCTTTGTTAACCAAAGTTCGCGAATTACTCAAGTCAGTGAGCCGAGATGACAACGACAACACCATCGGTGTGCTCGCAGCTCTCAGCGGCGCGGCCGAAAGCCGCGGCAGTAGCATCCGTGCGGCGGGCAGCGACCTCCACCACATTGTTACGCAGCTGAATAATGTTGTCGGCGATAACAATGACCCCACCACCATATCGGCACTCGCGACTGCGGCCAATGCGCTACGACAAGCTGAGCCAGTTCTGAGCGACGCTCTCGACGAGGCGATCGCACCCATGCGTGCACTGACCGAAACGCGATCTCAGTTGACTAACTTGATCTCGGCAGGCACCAATACGACTACAACACTTGGTGAGGCGTTCGATAACCACACCGACCGTCTTATTGCCATTACCACCCAGTTGACCCCTGTTATCGGCACGCTCGCCGACAACTCCGATGAATTCACACCGATCGCAACCAGGATGACGAGAATGGCCGAACGCGTCGAGGCCAATTACGACACCGAAAGACACAACTACGTCATCAAGGCAATCGTCAGTCTGGCGCCTTTCCGACAATACGTCCGCGCTGATTGCCCCCGTTACGGAGAACTCGAGGGGCCAAGTTGTCAAACAGCGCCAGAGGTACCGACTGCGCCCGATCTGTTGCCGGCATTAGGATCAATGGGAATCCCACCACCGAATGGGATCACGGAGAATCGACCGAATCTTGCTCCACCGCGTGATTCGGTTCGGCACGCCGGCGACGTACCTGGCGGGATTCCTCCGAGCGCTCACCCCACCCCTGGCCCGCCAATCTCAGATCCCGGCAGTTCGCTCGCGCCCACGGAAGCATCGGCCCCAGAAACAGTGATTACGACTCCTTCTGATAAGCCCGAGGAGGCCTCGTCCGAAACGTTCGGGCTGCCACAGAATTACGAACAGGAGTACGGAGGGAGTGTCGGCCCGGTCGGCAGCGTCGCCGAGAACTCCCAGTTGAGCCAAGTAGTAGGCCGCGAGGCCGATTCGGCAGTTCAACTTCTACTCGGACCGGTGTTGCGGGGCGCGGCGGTACACATCACTCCGGACACAGGAAGGTAGAAGATTGAGCATCCGAAAGTCATCGATCGGTCTTGTCATCTTTCTGGTTTTGTGCATATCGGCCACGTGGCTCGTATCTGTGACGTTGCTGCGCCAGGTCAGCGGGCCAGTCGCTACCTATTCGGCGATATTCACGAATGTCGCCGGCCTACATCCTGGAGATGACGTTCGAGTCGCGGGTGTACGCGTCGGCCGTGTAGATGAAATCTCACTGGAGAAAGATGCCCTGGCAAAAGTAACGTTCCGCGTCCAGCGGGAGCAAACCCTTTACACCGACACCGTTGCATCCGTCACCTACCAAAATATCGTCGGACAGCGTTATATGGGCCTGTCTCCTGGCCAGGACATTAGTCGGCGCATCCTCGGTGATCACGGTCAGATACCCGTCGAGCAAACCGAGCCATCATTTGACATTACTCACCTGTTGCGTGGATTTGAACCGCTCTTCGCACTGCTCGATCCGAGTCAAGTAGAAAATCTCACCAACGGAATTATTCAAGCTTTGCAAGGGGATAGTGGCTCGGTCCTTGCATTGATCACGCAGACATCCGCTCTGGCTGAGCTGTTCGCTGGCCCCGATCAGCTCCTGGGCGAGGTCATCGCCAATCTGAATAACACGATGACCATGCTGGCGAACCAAAACGCCAATCTTCAATCGATCATCACCCATACCCGCGAGTTGATGGTAGGGCTGGGGAACCGGCGCGCAGATTTGGCTGCAGCGGTCGGTTCTATCGCCACAACTGTGAACAGACTTGGGGCGATATCGGCCAGCATACAGCCAGACCTCAGCGCAATGATGACACGAGAGCCCGGCCTCTCCGCACACCTCACCGCCGACGCTCGTGAGCGGTTCTCATACTTCGGCGCAAATTTGCCAGCCATGCTTAAAGGTGTCGCTCGCTCGATGCAATCCGGTGCCTACGTCGACGTGTATGCGTGCGACATGAATATAACGATCTTCGATTTCCTCGGTCGGCTCGTCCCTCGAATCGTGCGAGCTGCGACCCCCGGCAACACCATCAAGAACACCCCGATCTGCAGGTAGGTCCAGAATGATCATCAGACGAGCACTCGGGCGCCTAAGCCTCACGCGCCCCATTGAGGACTACAACAAGATTGCCATCGGCACGGTCGCACTGGTCGTCATGGTTGCGGTAGTGGGCGCAGTTGCCTTAACGGGCGCATTGAATCTCGGCAAGACGATATATCGTGCCGAATTCGCTCAAGCAGCCTCTGTACGCGAGGACGACCCGGTAACCATCGCCGGTATCTCCGTCGGCCATGTCGATGCCCTCACGTTGGCCGGCGATCGGGTTGAGATGAGATTGTCGATCGACAAGGGCGTCTACCTGGGCAGCGATACGAAGGCGGCTATCAAACTCACTACCCTACTGGGGTCCCGCTACATCGAGTTGACTCCCGGCCGTTCGGGCAGCCTCCAAGGCCACACGATCCCTCTCTCCAATACGTCGGCGCCTTATGACCTACAGACTGCCTTAGCCGATGCCACAACGACGTTCGATCAGGTTGATGCCGATCAAATCGCCAACTCATTGACCACTGTGTCGCGCAGCCTTGACGGTCTTCCTCAAGCGTTGCCTGACGCACTGCGGAATCTGAAGTCGCTGTCCCGCATCATCTCCGATCGGCGGGGTCAGATTGGGAGTAATTGTCAATACCTGTGGATTGGTGTTTTTCAGGCGACCTCCGTTCCGGTCGGGGTGGCCGGGTTGTCGGCC
>NZ_JBJIAI010000056.1:0-8922 GCF_045311035.1 Mycobacterium sp. SMC-13 | reverse complement strand
GATCGAAATTCTCATCCAATCTGGGGCAATGCAGGTCAGACTAGTAAATGTGCCCCAGATTCAATGAGAACGGACATCTGGGATGATCGAGGCGTGACCGATGTGCTCGCCGACCCCTTCAACGCCGCGCTCGACGGCCCACACAGCCGGTTCCGTGAAGTCAGCGGACGGATCCAGCGATACCGCGCGGACGTTTCGGTGTTCTATGGTCACCCACGCGAACTGACCGCCGAGGACTACATCCACGTCGCCCGCCTGGCCGGCGACACCGGGATCGCGGTCCTTCGCGACCGCGCCACCGCGCTGCCCGCGGGCTGGTCCGTCGTCGAGACGTTCGGTTTGGTCCAATATGAGGGCAGCGAAATCGAAGCTGCTCCCGATCCGGCGGCGATACCTCTGACGCCGGCCGACGTGCCCGAGATGACCGCCCTGGTCGAGCGGACCAAACCGGGACCGTTCCTCCCCCGGACCATCGAACTCGGAACCTATCTGGGTATCCGCGCCGCCGATGGTTCGCTCGTCGCGATGGCCGGCGAGCGGATGCGACCGACCGGATTCACGGAAATCAGCGCAGTGTGCACCGCCCCCGAAGCCCGCGGACAGGGCCTGGCGTCCCGCCTGATCCGCGCAATCGCCCACGGTATCCGCGAGCGCGACGAAACTCCGTTCCTCCATACATCGAGCGACAACCCGGCTCAGAGGCTCTACAAGGCGATGGGTTTCACTCTGACGCGTACGGTCCCCCTCGAGATCGTCCGTATTTCCTGACTCGGGTCGCTTCGCCGACACTCCACGTCCTGGGCCGTCTGCGATGGTCCCGGAATCCGTGTGTCGGCTTCGCCCGTTCCATGAACTCCTGACCAGTCAGAACCGCCGACCTCGCAGGAGTCGGGCTTCAAGCGTGATGGCCGTAACACGCGTTCGTTAGGTGTCCTACTTGCCGATTCCAAGCCTTCGGTATAAATTTGCTAAAAATCGCGTTCGTTAACAAGTAGCACGTCGCGCGAGACCACCGCCGGTCACCGCGCTGATCCCAAATCGGCAGGTGAACCCTGCGAGCAGCCTGGGGTCGAACCAACCGAGTGAGTCCCGCCCAGCAGAGAGCGCCCCGGTAGCCATGTCGACACCTACAGTTGGAAACCCGCAGGTAAACAGTTCAAACGAGTCCACCACCGGCCAATTCCCCGCTGCAAGCGAGCTTGCGCTGCAGCTACCAGCTGCTACCACAATCAGCAACCGGGGAAGGTCAATGCGTGAGCAGCGTCACGCAAAATATGCACGCAAGCTCATTTTCAGCGATGCTCTAGTTATTTGCTCTTCCGTCATCCTGGGGCAAATTTTCCGGTTCGCCACCACCGGTGGCCACCCTGTCTACGTGTCCCTCGACAACGGTCCGCATGTCCGGTATCTGGCCGTATCGGCTGTCATCGCGGTGGCGTGGATGGGCTTCCTATCACTGGGCAGCCGCTCGGCCAAGGTCGTCGGCCGAGGCTTCGATGAGTACGTCACCCTCGCCGCGGCCACGTTGCAGCTGTTCGGCCTCATCGCCATCGCCTCGACGCTGTTCCACCTGAACATCTCGCGCGGCTATCTCGCCATCGCTCTACCGACGGGCCTGGTCGGTCTGATCACCACCCGCTGGATCTGGCGCAAATTCCACGCGAGCAAGCGCCGCCTGGGCTACAACCAAAGCCGCCTCCTGGTCGTCGGTGCTACCAGTGCTGCCGCAGACATCGCCACCGAGTTCGCCAAAGACCCCTGGGCCGGTTACCACGTCGCCGGGTTCTGCACCCCCATGGGACCCACGCACGCCAAGGAAGTCATCACCATCGCCGGCCGCGACATCCCGATCGTCGGCACCGACGAAGCCATCCTCGCCGCCGTTCATCGCACCAACGCCGACACTGTCGCCCTGGCTGCCACTCACCATCTCAGCCCCACCGAGATCCGCCGACTCATGTGGGAACTGGAAACCCACGGTATCGACCTCATGGTTGCCCCCGGCCTCATCGACATCGCCGACCAACGCCTCACCAGCCGCCCCGTCGCCGGCATGGCGGTCTTCGAGATCACCAAACCCCAATACAGCCGCGCAAATTCACTCATCAAGCGCACCTTCGACATCGCCTTCGCCGGTGCGGCGCTACTGGCGGTTGCCCCGCTCATGCTCGTCACCGCCCTGGCCGTCAAGCTCACCAGCGCAGGCCCGATCTTCTACAAGGCGGAGCGCATCGGCCTGGACGGCATCCCGTTCAAGATGACCAAGTTCCGCAGCATGTACCAAGACGCTGATGCCCGCCAAGCCGACATGATCGCCGCCAGCGGAGGAGGCGCGATGTTCTTCAAGATGAAGGACGACCCGCGCGTCACCCCCATCGGCAAGATCATCCGCAAGTACTCCATCGACGAACTCCCCCAGTTCTTCAACGTCCTCACCGGACATATGAGCGTTGTCGGCCCTCGACCCCAAGTGCGCCGCGAAGTCGACACCTACGACGACCTCGTCAGCCGACGCCTCACCGTCAAACCCGGCCTCACCGGCCTCTGGCAAATCAGCGGACGCTCCGACCTCGCGGTGGAAGACGCTGTGCGCCTGGACCTTTCGTACGTCGAAAACTGGTCTCTCCTCCAAGACATCCTCATCATCGCCAAAACCGTCCGCACCGTCCTCACCGGCAGCGGCGCCTACTGACAACCGTGGCGACTTGCCCACGAAACTCCTGGACCTCGAGCGAGACCGCCCCCGATCAACGTCGCTCGAGGTTCAGGCATGCCAGGAGATGCGCGGCAGAATGACGGGATCGAGTCGGCACGATGCGGCGCTGTGGCTGGCGATCATGACCATGGCTGGTGCGGTGGCCTGCTGCCCACCAGCCATGGCGGACCCGTCACCGACGTCGCCGGTTGACTCGCGGCCGGGGGCATCCGCAGGAGCAGACGGCCGTGTAGCGCGTTTCGGGCACACATCGGCCAAGTCCCCCAAGGGCTTACCTTCATCACCGAGCGTCGGTGACGTGCCCGCTGCGCCGGCTCAGGCCCCTGGGAAGACGGTCCGGCGCACACCAGGCGGCGCGGACTTCGAGGCCGAGCGGCCGGCGGCGAAAGCGGCCGAGCCGAGTGACTCGGAAATGTCTGCCCGCCCGGGCCGTGCACCGGCGGGCCAGGAATCATCGACCGGTAGCCGCGCAGTTCCCCGCCAACGGACAGCCTCCGGTCGGCGGCCGAGTACGTCCACCGAAGCTACCCGGCGCGCGTCGCGGCTTCCAATCGACTCACCCGAGAAACCCCACCGGGTGCAGGTGAGTGGCCATGCCGCCACGACTCTATCGCCGACCGTAGCGCACGAATTGCGCTGGGATGCAACACCGTCTGACGAACGACCGGATGCGCCACAACTTTCGGCACCGACGAACAGGGTCAGCATCAGAAGTTCAATCGCTGACCTTGCCCGGTTGCCGCTGGTGATAGGGCCGGATTCGGACAGTCCGGTCGCACTGCGCGGCAACTTGGTCAATGCGGCCGCGGTCCCCGGGTCCGTGGCGATGCTGATGGTCGTCGCAATCGGCGTCGCCCTGGGCTACCGACAGGCGAAGCGGCATGACGTCGCCGGGTCCGACGTCATGCGCTTCATCTCCTGAACTACCACCCGAGCGCTTCGCGAACCGCGCTCGGCCATGAATCAGGCTTTAGGCCATGGGTTTTGAGCAGGGCAAGGGCGATTCGTTCCATGCCAAACCCAACGCAGGCGCTGTGCGCCACGGCCCCGTCGGCGGTCGACAGCCCAAACGTCTCACCAAAATGATCCCGATGGCAGTTGGCCGACACCACGGCAGTACCGTCATCGAGGTCGTCGTAGAGCCGCACCAACAGCTCCGTCTTGAGATTCTCGTCCCGCTGGTTGGCCGCCAGCATTCGGCCCGCTCTGCCGAAGAACGGATCATTGGCAGGCGCGGGCCGGGCGTCCAGGCCGAGGGCGGTGAGTACCTCCATGCCGTGGTCCACCCACGAGTCGCGATGTCTCTCAGCTTGTTCGGGTGAGCCGACGCGCACATACTCGTGCATTCGGAAGGCTTGCATACGCGCTGGGTCGATCGCAGGCTCATGCCGGAAGCAATAGCCGTAGATATCCATCAGCGCCCCGCCTTCGGGAAGGATCTTGGCGAGCGTGCCGTAGCTGGGATGGCACGCGGCCGAAACCAGCATGGTCCCAGCAGGGTTCAGGTGGCCATCCCACGACAGTCCGGCGTCACGATCCGCCAGCAGCGCGCGATGCTCGGGGTTGCCTCCGGTGAATGTCGAGATGGCGCCTGTCAGATTCGGGAACGACGCGATGTAGTCGGTCTTCTCGAACGCTTCGCGCGGGTACAACGGAGGAAAACGCAAGACCGCAGCCGCGTCGCCGTGCACCTCGGCGCCCTTCCGACGCACCGCGACATCGATGCCGTCGATGATCTTCTCGAAATCACCGCCGCGGCCATAGAGTCCGTCGATGCCCAACGGCACCAAGTGGCCGACATCGACCAGCTCATCGCGAAATTCTTTGCGCGCCAATTCGAGCGGCTCGCCAGCTGTCGTCAATGCTCTCACCCCCGGTAGGCCAACACGAGATTGGCGTTGTTTACTCGAATACGTTCGTTCGAGACCATCAGCTGTGGACCGAATGCGTCCCGTAGGAGACGTCCCATGGTCAGCGCGTGGTCCTCGCGGTAACCATTGAGGCCGACGATCTTCAACGCCTCGGTCACCACATCGATCACCGCAGTCGATGCGGCGATCTTGAGATTGTTCATGGCGACGGTGAAGCTGATGGTCGCTTCATCGGCACCGGACTCGGCCAAGGACTGATAGCGCAGAACCTCGTGTAGCACCATCGATTCGAAGCGCTGGTGCGTCACGGTCAGATCAGCCAGCACCGACGCTTGCGGGACGGTCTTGTCCGGCGCCTTGCGCGCGGCTTGTCGAACGACCGTGCGGGCTTTGGCGTATGCCGCGTCGGCGATTCCCAACCACACCGACGCCCACAGGGTGTGTGACGCGGGCAGCATCGTGGTCGCCAGGATGCTCGCGTAGTCGGCCGGAATCAGGTTGGCGGCCGAAGTCCGCGTCGACAACAGATAGCCGGGACTGCACGTGCCACGAAAGCCCATGGTGTCCCAGGTGCTGGTGCGCTTGAGATCGGTGTCGCCCGCCGGACACAACAGCAGGACTTGATCGTTCTTGGCTGCATCCGGGTGACGCCTGGCGGTGGCGCCGATGTAGTCGGCCTGCTCGGCATACGAGATCACCGGCGCGTTCTTTTCCAGGAGAACTTCGTCGCCTTCGCTGACGATCGCACACGTCGACGAGCCGAGATCACCACCAGTTGTGCTCTCAGTTGTTGCTGACGCAATGAGCAACTGATTTGCTGCGATGCTTCTTGCCACTTCCGCGGCGGGGCCGCTACGGGCGTACTTCGCAAGGACCAGGGCCTGCGTCTGGTGCATGGCGAAGACCATGCCCGCGGCGCTGCACGCGGTACCCAGCGCCCGGGCGATCACCGACAGTTCGGCGATGCGGAACCCCTGACCACCGAGTTCGGCTGGAAGACCGCACGAAAGTAATTGTGCCTGTTTGAGTGCGTCGACGGCTTCGTGCGGGAACCGCGCCTGCTGGTCGACCTCATCTGCGGCGCCAGCGGCGACGCGCACGGCGTCGACGAGCCCGGGAATGGTCGACGCGGTGCGCGTGACCGCACCGTCAAGATCGGGCATGAGACCCCCTCGGGCGATGAACCGACCTTCGGTTCCTCGCAGAATTGTAGTTAGCTGTGATGAATACAGCGAACTATCAGCGGCGAATACTCTGTATGATACGGGTATGCGGGAAACCATCGAACGCGTTTTGGCTGCGCACGGCCGGATGGCCGTCGACCCGATCGGGGTGGCCGACGACGCCGACCTCTATGAATTGGGCCTGACCTCCCACGCTTCGGTGAATGTGATGCTGGCGCTCGAAGACGAGTTCGACATCGAATTTCCCGATGAAGCCCTCAAGAAGTCCACCTTTGCCTCGATACGGAACATCCAGGCGGTCGTCTCGAATCTCGCCAAGTAGGGCTCATGAGTCGCGCCATGGTGCCGCAAGCTGCCGCTGCCCTGCAGATCGACGCCAGGCCCGACGGTTACGAACCGCATTTCACGCACCACGCCGACCGGCTCTGGGTCGAGACGAACTGCTATCTCGACCTGTGGATCGAGATTCTGAATTGTCTTGGGCTGGACCCTGTTCCGAGCTTCGCGTCGCTGCTTTCGGTTGACCATGACGGGCTCAGCTGGACCTTCGGCAAGCAGCAACCGGAAGACCTGCGTCGGCTGTACGGCATCGAGGTAACCGAAGAGAATTCGTGGCTTCCGGTGCTCGAATTGGTGGAGACGGGGCCGCGGCGCGGCGTGCTGCACACCGTGGAAGTCGACAGCTGGTGGCTGCCCGACACCGCGGGAACCGCCTATCGCAATGAGCACGTCAAGACCACGATCACGCCCCTGAACGTCGACCGGAACGCAAGGCAGATGCGCTACCTGCACAACGCGGGGTTGTTCGCGCTCGACGGCGAAGACTTCGACGGCGTGTTCGGGCTGACTGCCGCGTCGGCACCGCTGCTCCCGCCGTACATCGAAGTCGTCCGTCTCTTCCCGGCCCGTGCACAGCCTGGTGCCCTAGCAATCATTGTGCGCGAGCATCTTTCACGTCGCCCGAGCGGAAATCCGATCGATCGTCTGGCAACCTGCGTCGAGGAGGCCGGGACCTGGCTGCCTGAGGCGGGGATGGCCCGCTTCCACTTGTGGGCCTTCGGTTCGCTGCGTCAGTGCGGGGCGTCGGCTGAACTGCTGGCCGATCTGGCCGAACACCTCGATGCCGAGTTCTCGGGTGCGGCCGCCGCAGCAGTGTTACTGCGTAACGTCGCGGCGGCGGCGAAGGCAGTGCAGTTCAAGATGGCGCGCGCGGTGAGCGGGCGGAAAGTCGATGTGTCCGCCGCGCTTTCCGCCATGGCCACCGACTGGCAGGACGCGCTCGACGCCATCGCCGACGCGGTCGGCTGAGCCGATGCTGGCACGTTGGCAGGTACTGCGCCGAGATCCCGGCGCCGCTGCGGTAACCAATGAGCTGGCCGGCGCCTGGGCAACCGCACCGAGCGTGGAGATCCCAGCGACGGTAGCGACCGCGTTCGTCGGCAACCCCGACGACCACGACTGGTGGTACCGGACCACGTTGACCACGGAACACGCGACCAGTATCGAATTCGAAGGACTGACCTTCCCCGCCACGGTCTTTCTCGATGGGTCGCCGGTGGCCGACTGTGAATCGATGTTTCTGCCGTTGCGCATCGAATGCGATGCCGGTGATCACGAGCTGGTGATTCGCTTCGCGTCGCTGAATCATTGGCTCAAGACGCGAAGGCCAAGAGGACGTTGGCGCTCCACGCTGGTCGGTGCACCGGGCCTGCGGTGGGCTCGAACGACGCTCATCGGCCGCGCCCCCGTGTATGGGAATCTTCCGGCGCCCGTTGGCATCTGGCGTCCGGTGACTGCTGTCACCGCGCAGACCCGGACCGATGTCGTCACCAAGGTCGACGGAAACGTCATCACAGTTGCGGGAACCAGCGGTGCGCGCACGATCCGGCTCACCGTGGTGGATCCGGCCGGCCGACAGATAGCCGACGACACCACCGCACCGACCCAACGTGGCTTCCGGTTCGACGTCGCCGTTCCGTCTCCGCTGCTCTGGTGGCCCAACGGCTATGGACCGCAACACGTGTACCGGGTACGCCTTGAGGCCGATGGCGTGGAAGTCGCCGACCGGCCCGTCGGATTTCGGACACTGTCGGTCGCAGCGGACGGATTTCGGATCAGCGTGAACGGCACTGCGATCTTCTGCCGGGGCGTGACGTGGTCTCCCCCGGACCCCATCCGGGCATTCGCCGATCCCGATCAGATTCGCGATCAGGTAAGGACTTTCGCGGCCGCCGGTGCCACGATGGTGCGAGTGGTGGGTGGCTTGCTCTTCGAGCAGGCCGAGTTCTGGGAGGCCTGCGCCGAGGCGGGCCTGCTGGTGTGGCAGGACGCCATGCTGGCGACGTTCGATCCCCCGGTCGAGCAGAGCGAGTTGATCGCAAGAGAACTCATCTCGGTCCTGCAAGGAGTGTCGGGAAACCCAGTGCTGGCGGTGGTCAGCGGAGGCAGCGAGACGCTGCAACAGCCCGAGATGCTCGGACTCAGCCACGACGAGTCGGTGATTGAGGTCCTGGAATCAGTACTTGGTGCCGCTGTCGCGGAACACTCTGATGCCCACTACGTCCGGGCCTCACCGTCGGCCCCACCCGGTACCGCCGATCTCGCGATCCGCCCGGACACCGGCATAGCGCACTGGTTCGGCGTCGGTGGCTACCTACGACCAATCGCCGACGTGCGGAGCGCCGGAATCCGGTTCGCTGCCGAGAGCCTGGCGTTCTCCAATCCCCCGGTGTCCGACTACGTCGAACGTCATTTCGGCTCCGCCGCGATGGCCGGTCATCATCCCGATTGGAAGGCCGGCGTGCCACGGGACCGCGGCTCCTCCTGGGACTTCGAGGACGTCCGCGACTTCTACGCGCACGAGGTGTTCGGTGAAGTCCTGCTCGCCGTCCGGCGCACGGAACCCGAACGGTATCTGCAGCTCGGGCGCCTTGCCGTGGCCACCGCGATGCGCGAATGCTTCGCCTACTGGCGGCGAGCCGACTCAGGCTGTGGCGGGGCCCTTGTGCTGTCCGGCCGGGACACAGTGGCCGGCGCCGGGTGGGGACTTCTGGACTCCGACGGCGCGGCGAAACGGGGGTCGGGGAGCAGATTCTCGAAATCCGGCGCTAAGGATTTACGGCAGATAGTAGCGTACTATCTGCCGTAACTC
>NZ_JBJIAI010000055.1:0-9177 GCF_045311035.1 Mycobacterium sp. SMC-13 | reverse complement strand
CCCCGGAACCATCGCCCGACACCCCAGTGTCCGAGGTCGCCTGACGACCCTCGATCCACAGGATTTGACTATTTCTCGAAAGAGCGGTTTCGCGACCAGTAGGGAGGAAAGCGAAGAAGGTGTCGCATCCGTTGCTGTCGCCATACCTGCAAGAGGTCCCGACGTGAGGCTGGCACTAAATGCATCAGCGCCGAGCTATCGGTTACGGCCATCACATGTCCGCAAAGTAGCTGGCATCATCGGCGAAGCTGCCGCAGAGCTTGCTACTAAGCTGGTCTAACTACATTGGCAAAGGAGATGTTCTGTGTCGAGTACCCCCGACCTGCCGGCGTTCGTTTCGACGATCGATGACTACCTGCGCTTAGAACAGCGCCACTCGCCGGCCGAGCAAATGTTCGCAACCGTCCTCACAGACGACTTCGAAATCGGCTTTCGCGGCGGCCACCAATGGAAGGGACTCAATGGTCTGCGGTTGTATCTCACGCAGCGGGACGGGATTTTCGACGAACGCCTCGAACTGCGTCAAGTACTTTCCTACGTTCCGGTGCAGGAGGATGTCATCGAGCTGACGACACGACTCGAGTTCTTCTTCCGTCGCTGGAGAGCTCCTTCGCCGGTCAGCGAAGAATTCACCGGTGCGGCCTTTCACACGTGGCTGATCCGCATTGTCGACCATGAGACCCGCGTGGCCCGGGTGGTTATCGATGGATTTGCAAATCTCAACGACAACGCCAGGGCGGCGTTTGCTATCCCAGATGAAGGGTTCGACGAATAACGCATGTGACCGCATCGTGATCACTTTGCGCTTTACTCGCACAACCCGTGGGCCGACAACACGGGTGCAGATCAGGCCGCCTGCTTCGCCGGGAGACGCCGCGGCCACGAAAGTTGCAGGGCGGCTGGACATTAGCGCCGTGGATGGGTTGACCGGCCGCCGTGTGTTTGACCGCCGTCGTCAAGCGCCCTTCGAAGCGATTACCTTGACAATTTCTCCACTGCTTACGTGTCGCCGACGCCGAAAGCCTCGGCGAAGCTAACGTTGCCCCTGGTTTCCCTCTGGGTTGCGTCCACGGCAGCCAGGAGGCGGGAGTTCTCGATGACTATCATCTCGACGTCCTGTTGGTCATCTGCATAGTGGCGATGCCATACCCACGGCGGCGTATACACGAAGTCGCCTGCGCTCCACGTTACGCGTTGATCGCCAATCTCCGACCAGCCCGAGCCATGTCGCACGAAGTGAACTGACTCGTGTACGTGTCGATGAAGGTCACTGCCCGCACCGGCGGGGATCTTCTGCAGGAAGAACTCAATGGAGCGGGCGGGTATCCGCAGAAGCAATCCAATTTCTGATGGGCTTCCGGTCTGGATCCAGTGTGCCTCGGTGGAGTTCACGACGAGGTGCTCCTCGGTCACGTGCTGGGTGTCGCGATCCCCTGCGCGCGCCATACTTTCGGCGAAATCGGCTAGCTCGTCACGGGATAGGGTCATCAATCCACTCCTCTGGGAATTTCGTCGCTGAGCGAGCATGGAGTCACTTTTCGGCGACCCAAGCGCCAGGGTCACGACAGAGCTATGTGCAAGCGCTTCTCGAGCGCGGCGATACTGATGGCGAAGGTCTCGAGTACGCGCACGCGTCCGTCTCCGGCGTTGTCGATGTCGAAGATCGCGTACTCGGTATACAGCCGGCTGACGCACCGAAGCCCGGTCAGCGGGTAACTGCACTCCGGAACCAACTTCGCGGTCCTGTCCTTGCCGAACAGCGTCATCATCACGAATACGCGCTTCGCTCCGATGGCGAGATCCATCGCACCCCCGACCGCGGGAATGGCGTCCGGTGCTCCGGTGTGCCAGTTGGCGAGGTCTCCACGCTCGCTGACCTGAAACGCCCCGAGCACACACACGTCGAGATGGCCGCCGCGCATCATGGCGAAGGAGTCGGCGTGGTGGAAGTAGGACGCCCCAGGGGTTTCGGTGACCGGAACCTTGCCTGCATTGGTGAGATCCGGGTCAATGGCGTCTCCTGTCGCGGCGCCTCCCATGCCGAGCATGCCGTTCTCGGTGTGCAGCACCACCTCGGCGGCGGGGTCGAGGTAGTCGGCGACCATCGTGGGCTGGCCGATGCCGAGATTGACGTACGACCCAGGTGCGATGTCGCGGGCGATCATCGCGGCGATCTCCCCGCGGTCCAACGGGCCACGGTCGAGATGCTCGACACGACGCCGTGTCCTTGCATCGAGCGTTCCCGTCACGAGGCGGCCTCGGTGCGGGCGGCGGGAATCGAGGACAGGTCGAGGATGCGGTCGACGAAGATACCCGGCGTCACGACCGTCTCGGGGTCGATGCCTCCGGTCTCGACGACGCGGGAGACCTCAACGACGGTCAGCGTGGCGGCGGTCGCCATGACCGGACCGAAGTTGCGAGCAGTCTTGCGGTACAACAGGTTTCCGGCCCGGTCGGCCAGGTGTGCTGCGATGAGTGCGACGTCGCCGCGGATCGGATACTCCAGCACGTAGTCGCGGCCGTCGATCGTGCGGATCTCCTTGCCCGAGGCGAGCGGGGTGCCGACACCGGTCGGGCAGAAGAACGCGCCAATGCCCGCGCCTGCCGCTCTGATCCGCTCGGCCAGGTTGCCCTGCGGGACCACTTCGAGGTCGACCATGCCGTCCCGGTAGAGCCTGTCGAACACGTACGAATCGGCCTGTCGGGGGAAGGAACAAATGACCTTCGCGACCCGACCGGCAGCCAGCAGCGCGGCCAGACCGGTGTCGCCGTTGCCCGCGTTGTTGCTGACGATGGTGAGCTCGGCGGCGCCCTGTTCGATGATCGCATCGATGAGTGTGGTGGGCATGCCCGCCATGCCGAATCCGCCGACGAGAATTGTGGCGCCGTCAGCGATTCCGGCGACGGCTTCGTGGGCGGCGGCGCAGACGGCGGTGCGGCTCATGACGACGCCCGCTCGTCCTCGTCGAATTCCGGCAATACCTCGGCGGCGATGCGAAACGCGGAGTTGGCGTCGGGGACGCCACAGTAGATGGCAGTCTGCATCAGCAGCTCCTTGATCTCGTCGTTGCTCAAACCGTTCCGGCGGGCCGCTCGCAGGTGCATCGCCAGTTCCTCGCGGTGCCCGCGCGCGACCAGCGCCGTCAGGGTGATCATCGAGCGGCTGCGAAGGTCTAGACCTGGGCGTGTCCAGATGGTTCCCCAGGCGTACTGGGTGATCAGGTGCTGGAAATCGGCGGTCATGTCGGTGGTACCGGCGATTGCCCGGTCGACGTGCCCGTCGCCGAGCACCTGGCGCCGTATCGCCATTCCCGCGCGACACACATCCTCGACGGTCCTAGTCGCAGGCTGCGGAATACCCACCTGCTCTGCGATGAGGCCGGCGACCCGGTCCGGGGCTTCGGCGGGTGCCAGGTGGCCGACACCGTCGAGCACTACGAGGTCACCGTCCTGGACACCGGAGGCGATGCGCCGCAATGACTCCGGCGGTGTGGGCACGTCGGCGCTGCCTGCCACGGCCAGGACGGGAGTGACGATCTCGCGCAATCGGTCGGAGACGTCGAATGCCGCGAGGGCCTCGCAGGCCTGCGCATAGGACTCCGGATCGGTGTGGCTGAGGGTGTCCAGCAGCGCCGCGCCGACACCTGGTTGCCGGTCGACGAAGCCCGGCGCGAACCACCGCTGGGCCGCGCCCGAGAGTAAGGTTTCGACGCCCTCGGCGCGGACGGTGGCGGCGCGCTCGAGCCAGCCAGCTGGGGTGCCGATCAACGCACCGGTGCCCAGTAGGGTCGCCGAGTCCACCCGTTGCGGCGCGTCGAGCATCAGCTGCAGACCGACACAGCCACCGAGCGAATCACCGGCGTAGTGGAAGGTCTCGGCGTGCATGTCGTCGGCGAGTGCCAGCACGGCGACCGCGAGTTCGGCGATCGTGAAGGGCTCGCCAGGACCGCCTCGACCGTGACCGGGTAGGTCCCACCCGACGACGCGGGCGTGCGCACTCAGCCATCCAGCCGCAGCGCTCCACAGCGTGGCTGCCGAGGTACCCAGTGAAGGCCCCAGCACGAGGACAGGCGCACCGTCGGGTCCGCCGAAGTCGATTGTGGCCAAGGCCGGAATGGTCATGACGCAGACTTGATGAAGCGGCGGGCCCGACTCAAGGTCGAATCGATCAGCCGATCGGCGGCACCGGTGTAGTCGGGCCGTGCTGGGCTACCGGTCAACTCGGTCATTGCACGTTGTTCGGTGAGCAGCCCGCCCGCGTCGGCCAGGTTCGCGGCCGCCCGCGCCGTGTCCACCTGCAACCCGGAGAGCAGTTCGGAGGCTTGGATGGCCGCCACGACGGTGTGGCGGGCGAGCGTGCGCAGTGTGGCCCATTCGGCGTGCCACGCGCCGTCGGAGCGCTCGTCGACACTCGCTCCTGCGGCCAGGTGCAGGGTGGCGCCCAAGGTGCCCGCGGTGAGCGCGGTGCGCCGGATCAACACAGAGCGGACGGGATTGTTCTTGTGCGGCATCGTCGATGAGCCGCCACCAGTCCCCTCGGCCAGCTCGCCGACCTCGGGCCGGCTACCGGTCGCGATGTCGGCGGCGATGTGCCCCCAGGCGTCGCAGCAGCTCACCAACGCATCCCCGATGCGGGTGATCGCCGAGCGGGTGGTGTGCCAGGGCGGAGCCGGCGCCAGCCGCAGTGCGCCGGCGAGCGCGTCGCTCAACGCGATGGCGCCGTCCACCGAACCGGTCAATTCGGTAGCCGCCGCCAGCGTTCCCACCGCGCCACCGACCTGCACCGGCAGCGAGGGCAGCAGCCCGGTCAGCGGTTCGGCGGCGTCCAGTATGCCGGTAAGCCAACGTGCCATCTTGGCGCCGAAGGTGCTTGGTAGGGCGGCCTGGGTCAGGGTACGCGCGAGTGTTGGTGTGCTCCGGTGCCTCTCAGCGAGCTCGGACAGCGCCCGGACTTGGACGGTGAACTCGTCGCCGATGCGCATGAGGACATCACGGGCGCAGATGACGAGCGCTGTGTCGACGACGTCCTGACTGGTTAGCCCGCGGTGTAACCAGCGGGCTGTCGCCGCCGTTGAGCGCTCACGCAACAACGTGACCAGAGCGCTGACGGGGCTGCCGTCGGTGGCGGCGCGGCGGGCGATCGACTCGGTGTCGGCGTCGGCGATGAGGTCTGCCAAGCTGGCACGCGCCTCTTGCGGTGCGATACCGGCGTCGACGAGGCTGTCCAGCCACGCCCGTTCCACGGCCACCATGGCCTCGAGGAATGCGGGGCCGCTCATCAGGTCGCCTGCGAGGTCGTCGCCCGGCCAGAAGAGGTCAGTCATCGCTGGTGTCCCGCGTAGCGCAGGAAGACCGTCTCGGGTTTGCCTGGCGCGTCCTGCAATTGGATGTCGAAGCGTAGTCCGGCGCCCTCGCGGGTGGCGATGAGCGTGTCGCGACGCTCGGGCGGCAGGGACGCCAGCAGTGGATCGCCGGCCAGCTGCCCCCCGGGCACGTAGGCGCGGGTGAACAGCCGGTTGAGCAGCCCGCGGGCGAACACGGTGATCAGAAAGAACGGTGCCGCACCGGGATCGCAGGGACCTGGGATGACGGTGGAAAAGTTGTACCGTCCGCCATCGTCGGTGCCGGCGCGGCCCCACCCAGTGAAGGTCCAGCCGTCCCGGTGTAGCGAGCCGGTGGACGTGGGGATGGTGCCGTCGGCGTTTGCCTGCCAGATCTCAAGTAGGGCGTCGGGAACAGGCTGGCCGTCACCATCGAGGACCAAGCCGGAAAGCTGGACGGCACCCGGTGAGCCGGCCGGAACCAGCTGGTCGCACCGGTCGAACGGGAGTGCGTAACCGAAAAAGGGTCCGACGGTCTGCCCCGGGGTGGCGGTGAGCAGGGTATTCATCAGTGTTCGCTTCCGCGGTGGGGATCCTCGGTCGGAGTGCGCGTCGCGCCGGTGAGGATGATGTCCCACCGGTATCCGGTGGCCCATTCGTGGGTGGTGACGTCGTGGTCGTAGTTGGCAATCAGTCGGTCTCGGGCCTTTCGGTCGGTGATCGACTGATAGATCGGGTCCAGCGCGAACAACGGGTCGCCGGGGAAGTACATCTGGGTGATCAGCCGTTGCGTGAATTCCGTTCCGAACACCGAGAAGTGGATGTGGGCTGGGCGCCAAGCGTTGCGGTGGTTCCTCCACGGATACGGCCCTGGCTTGATCGTGGTGAAGCGGTAGCTTCCGTCGTCATCGGTCAGGCAGCGGCCGACGCCGGTGAAGTTGGGGTCGATCGCGGACGGGTGCTGATCACGCTTGTGGATGTAGCGACCGCCGGCGTTGGCCTGCCAGATCTCGACGAGTTGACGTCGCACCGGCCGTCCGTCGCCGTCGACCACCCGGCCGGTCACCACTATCCGTTCGCCGATGGGTTCGCCTGAGTGCTGGATGGTGAGGTCCGATTCAAGCGGATGCACGTCGCGTTCGGAAAAGCAGGGCGTCCACAGCTCGACGCCCTCCGGGTCAGCGTGGTGTAGGTCCTTCGTGGGATGACGCAGCAGGCTGCTGCGGTAGGGCGCGTAGCCGAGCCGCGGCTGCGTCTCCTCGATGCCAGCGCGCTGATACTCGGACTCGATCGCCTCGATCTCCGCGCTGATCGCCTGCTGCCTCGGCAACCCGCCGTCGGGATCGGGGTCGATCACTGCTGTCATAGCCTTGACACTATTGGCTCCTCGGCGACTGACCTACGCTAGATTACCACTGAGCGGAAAGGATCCGTGAGTGGCGGGAAATACCTCAACGCCCGGCACCAGCGTCGCTTCTCGTTTGCTGCGCATGGTCGCCGCCTTCGATGAGTGGCACCGGACACTGACGCTGTCCGAACTGGCGGGTAGGGCCAGCCTGCCGATGGCCACGGCCCACCGGCTGGCTGCCGAACTGGTTGCGGGCGGGGCGTTGCAGCGCCGCACGGACGGTCGTTTCGAGGTCGGCCGACTGATGTGGAGCGCTGGGCTGCTCGCCCCGGTCGGAGGCGGATTACGGCAGGTCGCAGAGCCGTTCTTGCACGATGTCTACGCGGCAACGCTCGCCACCGTGCACCTCGCGGTACGCGACGGCAACGAAGTATTGTACCTCGAGCGGATGATGGGTAGGGCATCCGTGCCGATCGTTAGCACCGTCGGCAGCAGGTTGCCGATGCACTGCACCGGCGTCGGCAAGGTGCTGTTGGCGCACGCGCCACGCGAAGTCCAGGATCAGGTGTTTGCCAATCTGACTCCGATTACTCCCTACACAATCACCCAGCCTGCGGTGCTGTCCCGACAGTTGGAGGGGGTGCGGCGCGAGGGGTTGGCTACCACCGTGGAAGAGATGTCGCTAGGCGCCTGTTCACTGGCCGTGCCGATCGTCCGGCAGTCCGACGACGCTGTGGTGGCCGCGATCGCCGTCGTAGTTCCGTCGTTGAAGCGAGGTCGCCAGCGACTGCTCGGCGCCCTGCAGGTGGCTGCCCGCGGCATCGTCCGGCTGCTGTGACCCACGGGCCGCCGCAGCAGCGATCGCTGTGCTGTCGGGCGGCTTCTGACAAAACGCGACACCGTCGCTAGCCGTCGAAAAAGTGGTGACTGCCATGACATCTGGCGCGAATCGGAGTCCGCGCCGCGGTGGAGGGATAGACGCGACCGATCCCCCAGTTGAAGCTGAGAAAGCATCAGCAAAGGGTCCGCCGTTCAACGATCAGCGGCGGAATCCATCCTGCCCACCTCGCACTCTCACCTCGCGAATCGTCACTTGGAGGAATTGTCAATACCTGTGGATCGGGGTGTTTCAGGCGACCTCCGTTCCGGCGTCCTGATCGTCGTCTGAGGGCGGTGTTGGTGGGGTGATGTCGGTGGGGCGTTCGAGCAGTTTGCCTTTGTGGAAGACCGCGCCGGCGCGGACCAGGGCGACCAGGTGCGGGGCGTTGACGGCGCGCCAGCGGGCCGAGGCGGCGTCGATCAGCTTGTAGGCCATCGCTAGTCCGGCCGTTCGCGATCCCGGGCCTTTTGTCACCTTGGTCCGAAGTCGCACTGTGGCGAAGGTGCTTTCGATCGGGTTCGTCGTGCGCAGGTGGATCCAATGTTCGGCCGGGTACTTGAAGAACTCCAGCAGCACATCGAGGTCGTCGGTGATCTTGGCGACCGCCTTGGGGTACTTGGCGCCGAAATCGACCTCGAAGGCCTTGACCGCGAGCTGGGCCTTGTCGATATCCTCGGCGTTGTAGATCTCCTTGAGTGCCGCCAGGGCCGACGGGTGTGCTGATTTCGGCAGTGCGGCAAGAACATTGGCTTGCTTGTGGAACCAGCAGCGCTGCTCTTTGGTGGCCGGGAACACCTCACGGACCGCTTTCCAGAACCCGAGTGCACCGTCACCGACGGCGAGCACGGGGCGGTCATGCCGCGCCGTTTGCAGTCGCGCAGCAGATCGGCCCACGACTCGGCCGATTCACGGTAGCCGTCGCTGATCGCCACCAGCTCCTTGCGGCCGTCAGCGCGCACACCGAGCATCACCAGCAGACACAGCTTTTCCTGGTCCAGGCGGACCTTGAGGGGGATGCCGTCGACCCACAGGTAGACATAGTCGCTGCCCGACAGATCGCGACGACCGAACGCGGCGGCCTCATCTTGCCACTGCGACGTGAGCCGGGTGATCGTCGATGCCGACAACCCGGCACCGGAGCCGAGGAACTGCTCCAGGGCCGGGGTGAAATCGCTGCTCGACAACCCGTGCAGGTACAACAGCGGCAACACCTCGGACATCTGCGGGGACTTGCGCGCCCAGGCCGGCAGGATCGCCGAGGAGAACCGCTTGCGTTCACCAGTGTCGGGATCGACACGTTTGTCGTTGACCCGCGGGGCCCTCACCTGCACCGCACCGGCTGCGGTCAGCACCTCGCGCGGCTGGTGGTAGCCGTTGCGGACCACCAATCGGTGGCCGTTGTCATCGCGCTGGTCAGCGAACTGCGCCACGTAGGCGGCGACCTCGGCCTGCAACGCCGCGGCCAGCATCTGCCGAGCGCCATCACGGACAATCTCATCCAACAACGACCGACCAGCACCACTGTCGGTGTTGTCGTTGGCCTCCGCGCCGTCGTGAACTACGGTGAGCATGGGCGTACCTTCCCAACCAGCGCGCCAACGCCGGTCTTGATCGAATACCTGATTCCG
>NZ_JBJIAI010000054.1:0-11458 GCF_045311035.1 Mycobacterium sp. SMC-13 | reverse complement strand
ACCGTCAGACGGCGATCAACACACCGAAACGGAGGTCGCCTGAAACACCCCGATCCACAGGTATTGACAATTGCTCTGTCGGAGTCGGGGCCGCAGACTATGGTCCAAGCTAAGGGGTTGGACCCAGACGAAGTGTGGAGTATCGCCGAGTCTGCCGCGTTAGCAATCAATCCAGCTGGATTGCCGGGTGCTACACCCGCCGACTGACCGGCCGTCGTGAACGCGAGCGCGAAGACTGCCAGCGTGCGGTAGTCCCGGGGTGCCCAGATTATGGCCGGAGAGGAGGCCAGCTAATAGAGGGGCAAGTGAGAATCCGTGAGCTCTCGAAAGAAAAGAGCTGGTCGTGGGCGATGCGCGGCGGCGGCTGTAGTGACCGGACGCCGCACGCTTACGGGCTGTGTGTCTCCGCGGTCCAGGACGTGCCATTCCACCATCGCATTAGATTCGCACCGTTGGGGTCGGGATACCAGCCGGCCGGGTGTTGAGCGCCAGTCTGCGCTGGAGCCGACAGCTTCGCGCTCCAGTCTTTCCATTTGCCCGCAACCTCAGCGGCTGCTTGTCGAAGGACAGGTGCTGCAGTCATTGCGCCTTCAAGCGCCGACGGATCGAAATCGTCATCGGGAACCGTTTCGGGCATGTACTGAAATGGATGCATCTCGGCTTCGGTGAGGTTGCCTTGGCACAGTAGCTCGTATTGGCGGGACCTCGCCCAATCTTCTAGTTCGACGAACCGCACCGCGGGTAACGGGTGTTTGGAAACGTCAGGGTTGAGCATGAGTTCGGTGACGTAGTACTCGATTTTGTCCGTCATCGTCTGATTCCGCTGGCGCATCGCAGTTGCGTCCCGGTACTCCTTAGCCTGCGCGCGGAACTCGGCGGTAGACAGCTCGTCGCGAACACTTGACGCACCACCGGCGAGGTGTACCAATACCTGCTGGACAGCGTCCAGGTCTCCCGTAACCAAGAGGGCGAATCGGTCTGCGCTCAGCTCAGATTTGCGGACCCAGTCGAAGAGGTGCCATTGCAGCATCAATGCGATGAGCGCTCCTCCGGGAAGGGAACTGGCCAACGCGGCCACCGGGGCGAACCCGTTCGCCACAGTTCGGTAAAAAGTATGTTTGCACCGGATGTGGCCCAACTCGTGAGCAATGACGGCACGGATTTGGACTTCGGAGCACTGATCGACGAGTGCCGAATGGATCACGATGATCGGCTGGTGTTGGCCTAGGGCGGATGCGTTCAGATCGGGTTTCGTGTCGAGAAATACGCGGGGACAGGGCATGCCCGCATCGGTGGCCACCTGCTCTACGATTCGGTAGATCGACCCTGCCTGCCGGCGGGACAGCCGGGTGTTGTCGGCTAAGTGCATGGTGTATTGCTTTTGTTCGGTGCTGCGCTCGGCCGCCTCAAAGAACCTCTGGATTCTTGGCCGCCCGGCGATGACGCGGTCTATTCGGCGTCGCGCAGACACATCCAATGGATGCGCGAAGTGTCTCGCGTCCAGTCCCTCGGTCAGCGGGCGCGATACTTCTGCCACGTCGGTTTCCTCCCTTTGCGAGCGCAATTCGGGCTGCTGCCACTCCGAGCGTACTTCTACTGCGTTCTGGGCCATACGCGAAGTCGTCTCAACGGTGCAGAGTGCGAGATTTGTACCGTGCGCCAATGTGATCAATCCTTCGAGCGCGGACGAATCCTCACGGTTCAGGAGTCAATCCGGGGGCAGTACTGGCATCTGCATTACGCGGTTCCGTGCAGCGGCCCCGCGTGCCGAGCGCGGTAACGTTGATGATCCTTCGCCTCCCGCCCCTAAAGTCGGAGGAGATGTTCCTAACGACGGGAGTGCATCAAGCGTTGCGCCGGCAACCTCCGGACACGAAATCCTCATCGAAACAACAATTCAGCGAGTAGCCGCTTCCGCGTATGACGCCACGGTTCCGATCAGCCGCATCTCGTCGACATCTTGAGCGCGGGCATTGAGGAGTTCCTCGGTGCAGATCAGGTAGGTCAGGCAGCGAGCCCGACTGACCGCAACGTTCAACCTGTTGCGGGAGAACAGGAAGTCGACCCCGCGGGTGATGTTGTCGCGGCTAGAGGCGGTCATGCTGAACAGCACCACCGCGGCTTCGCCGCCCTGGAACTTGTCGACGGTGCCAACGCGAACTCCGGTCAACCTGGGCTCGTCGGCGAGTCGTTGCTTGACGGTGCGAACCTGGTCGTTGTACGGAACGACGACCATGAAATCCGCTGCTGTCAAAGGCTTTTCCTCGCCACGCTGATTCGTCCACGATGTTCCGATGAGTGCGCTGATCTGGCTGACGACCAGATCGGCTTCTTCGGGTGAAAAGGTCGAGCGGCCGGCGTGCTCGGCGCGCAGCCACCGCAAGCCCGTACCTGCTGCGGTGTTCTGCTGCAAGCAGGAGTCTGCGCTTGCGAGGCGGCCTTGATAGATCTGCGTCGAAATGAACTGGCACACATCGGGATGCATGCGGTAGGTCGTGGACAGGAACACCCCTCGCTCCGAGGGCATGGTGGTCGCTTCGCCGAGGAGATATTCGAGCACACTCAGGCCACTGTGCCCTGGATGGCTAGCTTGGGCGACCTGGGGCAGCTGCAGCGGATCGCCCAGCAGGATCACATTGCGGGCTCCGGTGGACGCTACAGCCGCATCAGCCAACGACATCTGCCCGGCCTCATCAACTAGGAGCACGTCAACCGGTGGCGCGGCTTGCATCGCCGATGATGCGAATAACCAGGTCGTCCCGGCTACTAGGTTGTATTCCGGGTCTGCGCAGGCGGGATTCTTGTCGACCACTTCGATCCCGGGCAACGCGGGATTACTGCCGGCCGCCGACTTATATACCCCGCGCAACAACCCCAATTGGTTCTTCTCAGTGAAGACGGCGACCACCCCGCGCAGCACGTTGATGATGGCGTGGTGACTGGTCGCGGTGACACCGACCCTCTGACCGGCCGCGACCAGGGTGTATATCAGATGCGTCGCGCTGTAGGTTTTTCCGGCCCCAGGCGGACCCTGAATGCCGACCACGGCGGTGTCCAACTGGGTGACCCAGCGGCACATGTCGTCGATGTCGTCGGTGAAGACGCCACCGACTGGTCCGTCCTCATTGCGGAACTGGGGTAGGTCGCGGCGCAGCAGAGGCGCCGTCGCGGTCGCGGCCCTGTGCCCGGCCAGCCAATCGTTCGCGTAAGCCTCTAGCGTGTCCGTTTTGGCGCGTTGTGAAACCCATTCGTGGAGCACAGCTGCGCTCGGCACATGGCCGTCCTCGGCGGCCTTCTTGCTCTGTACAAGCTCGAGAAGGCCGGCATCGCGGTCGAGTCGGGCGATTTTGAGGTCGAAGCGCTGACCCTCGGCGTTGATGGTATGGACGTCCCTGTCCCGGTCGCCCTCCATCGGGAAGTCGTCGAGCGCCTGCGGCGGGAAGGCGAACCCCAGCGAGGGCAGGATCTTTTGCCCCCGGGTGCCGGTCCGCTCGACCAACCCGGTGTACTGAAGGGCGGTGATGACAGCGGTGTCATCGACCACGTCCTCGGGGTCTGCTTGGAGTTTGATGCGCTTGGGTGCGTAGTACGCCCACCACTCGCGGCTCCAGTAGCCCAGAAGGTCTCCCAGTAGGTATTCCACACTGTCTGCGTCGAATTCGTGCAATCGGCCTATGAGCTCACTGGGTGTGTAACCTTCCGGCTCCGGTTCCCAGACGAACCATTCGAGGTTCCCGGGACGGTGCTCGACCAGCCAGTCCCGTAGAGCCATGGTGGCCCGGACATCGTCCTCGTTGTACCGGGCAATATGGGAGAGCAGCGTGGTATCACCGTCTGCCATGTACTTTTCGTACTGCACCACGGCTCCGGCGCCCTTGTCGATTTCGTGGCTGCGCTCGAAATCCGCTAGTCGTTCTAGCGACTTCAGCCCGTAGCTTTCCGTTCCTACTTGGAAGCTATTGCGTGTCAAGGGGTAGAGGTCCACAAACACCCGTTGTCCGACCAGTTCGGCCAGGACATCCTCCCGGACCCGGTGGGTGGCGACCAACGCCTCAAGAGAGCTGCGTTCAGTGTGGTTGTAGTGGTAGACGTGCATCCCCGGATGGGTCACCCGGCGCGCAACCAGATAATCGATGACGGCGGCAGTCGCCTCAGCTTCCTGCTCCGGGTTGTGCGCCCACCATTCCCGATATTCCCACGTTCCGCCCACCGTGCGCTCGATCAGCCCGAACAGGAAGAACAGACCGGTGTCGGCGCGCCAGAATGGGTGCCCCTCGAAGTCCAGAAATACATCCCCGTCATCGGGTTTGGGGAGTTTCTGGAGCCCTCGGCCCCAGTCGGTCTCATCGACGGGCACGATTGCGTTGAATGGCGGGCGCTCCTCGGGCTTGGCCTGCAGCTGCAGCGCGGCCTGACCTGCGAGGCGGGTCAGCCGCAGCGGCCGGACACCGGCAATCGGTCCGGTGGACTGGGGGAGCGCCGTCAGGGTGTTGACGCCCGCCGCGGTCAACGCCTCGATGTCGTTTGCGCGTATCCCTGCCACGTAGATCAGGGAATCCTCGTCCCGCCAACGGTTTTCGCAGACATCGCTGAACTCGCAGAATTGACAGTGGGTGCACCGGACCGGCGCGGTGTTGGCGGCGGAGCCGGCTTGGAGTGCGGTGCGCAATTGGTCACGCAGCCGGCGCCAGTAGGCACTGAATTCATCCACCCGGTAGGACTCCACGACGCCCGACCCCAGCCAGATGTGTATGTGGGCCGGTCGCACCCCAGTCAACGCTTCGACCGCATCCGCGTAGAAACACAATTGCAGAAGGTGCCCGGGCTTGGCCTGCTTGCGCGCCAGCTTGGCGTCCACCGGCTCATAAGAGACCACGCCGGTCTCCGGATCCTGCACCCGGACAAGGAAATCGGCGACACCTCGGATGCCGTCATGCACGAACGGCATTTGGTAGATCACGCTGCGCCCGTTGGCCATTGGGTTACCTACCCGCCGCACCCAGCTGGCGAATTTCTCTCCCTTCCAGATGGGCGGTACTTCGTAGATCGACTTCTGTTGCCGGTCGTAGTCTGCGAGGCAATCTGCTTCGTGCCGGTTCCCTTTGTCCGCCAACAGTTGTGCGAACGACCCGAACGGTTGATTCGGCTTCTCGAGCGTGCCGTCATCGACCTGGTTCTGTAACGATAGGTAGTGGGCGCAATCCAGCCACGCCGTAACTTTTGACGGGGTCAGTAGTCGTTCCGACACGCATCCTCCTCATCATTAGTACAGGTCATTGAAACAGCTCGTGGCGACACCGCATGGGCAATTGCCGGCGGTATGTCAGTGCCACGGCACTTCATAAAGCTGGCTGTGCAGGTTGGCTTCTGGAGAATCGCTGCGTACCCCGTACCTACCAGATGGGCCGTGACCCGGGCTATCCGGTCAACATCCGGGCGATGGCGTCGTCGGACGCCTCCCGTCCGGGTGGCCATTGTTCCTGCCACACGCGCAGTGGCACATCGGCATCGGCATCGAATACTTGTGCCAGCCTCCTGAATTCGGCCCTCTTCCATTCGTGAAGGGCGCCATGATGCCGGCTGAACTCGGCCAAGCGGGCAGCTTGGCGTTCCTGCTCGGATTGTGATGCCCCTCCGCGGATGCCGATACCGTTCATCAGGCTGTGGCGCCCGAGTGCGAACGGCGTGTAGCCCAGTTTGGGCGCCAGGGAACTGTTGGCTGCCGTGCAGTCTTTGCAGGCAATCCACGCCCACCGTGACGTACCGCCCGCGGTGCCGCGGGCACAGATCACGCAGAGGTCCTTTTGACGAGATACATCGCAGCCGTTCCACTTCTGCGGGGCGTCCTCGTGTGGGCAGGACTGCCACAACCAGTCGTAGTCCTTGTACACCGGTCCGCGCAGCTGGCCGCATGGGATGTGGACGGACAACTCGGTGATGGTGCCGCGCAACGGAATACCACCTTCTGTCGGCCGCGGGCGGACCAGGATGTACCTGCCGTCGGCATCCAGTTCGCTGCGCACGGACCTTGCCACGATCTCGCGCTGATAGCGCTCAACGGATTCTGGGTCGGTCGTTGCGGGCCAATATCCGAGCTGTGTGGCCAGTGCACGCGCTCGCACGATGTCGAAGGTCATCACTTCGCCTCTCCGGCGACACCCAACCTGGGTGTGCCCACCACTTGCACACCTCAGGTGTGCCTGCTCTTCCCCTGGGGCACCGTGCGGTAGGGGCGCGGTTGCCGGGACGACGGGCCAGGTACCCGAACAGTCGTCCGCTCGTGAGCTATTTCGATTATGCCTCAGGGCACCGACATCATGCGTTCGGAAATTCCGGGGGAGTTATTAGGTCACGCTTGCGTGTAGGCGCCTTTCTCCAGTGCGGCGGTGAGCCAATCGTAGAACTCGGGTCGTTTGCCTTCGGCGCCCGCGGTAGTGAGGAATTTTGCGAACATTTCGTTGAAGTTGAGCGACTCGCGGTTGGCCGGGTCGTGGTAATCACTGGTGTATTCATCGATCGACTCGACACCGGAATCGAGCAGTCCATCGGTGAGATCGACGAGCGAGCTGGCGAGCGCCAGCCATTGGCGTGGATCCTTGGAACCGTTGGGATCTTGCGCGGTCGGTGCGGCCCCGGCGAGCCGGTCGACGCCGCGTTCATTGTAGTCCCGGGTGTAGCAGAGTTCGACGTTCTTGCCGTCGGGCCAGCCTGCCATACCGGAGAATGACACTTCCGACATCATCGACATACCTATGCCGCTGACCACCGACCATTCGATCGTGTGGGTCCCGCCCCAATGCAGCCACACTGCGCATTCGACCGGTTCGTCGTCGTACTGTGTCGATGACCAGAGGCGAAGGTTGATGTCTCCGGGCTCGATCACCTTGGGTAGCTGGTCAAGGGGATCCTCCTGCCACGGCTCCAGTTCGACGTCGTAGCCGGTCTCGGTTCGGGTGATCTGATGCGGTCGAATCCCATCTTTGGCATAGACGACCGCTTCCGACGGACCGAGGCCAAGCTCGGTGAAGTCATCGACATCGTCAACATCGACGCCTGCTTGAGCCCAGTCGCAGGCTTCATCCAACAGCATGCCGGAGGTGAGGAACGGCTCGACATCGTCAGCCCGGAGACCGGCATCGGAACATTGTCTCGCCGTGCCGGGTGGTATGCCTAGGCGCGCGAATTGCCCTGCATGCCAGGCGGCGAAACCGGCTTGTTTCCACTCGATCCATGCGGTGTCTGTGATGCCGGTGCTGCACCACGTGTAGATCTCGTGACCGCTGAAGCCACTGGTGACGAGGCGCGCAAGGTCGGCATGGGCGCGTCTGCTTCTCAGGACTTCCGTGAATTCATATACCGCGCCGTATCCAGAAGTCTCCCCGGGACCAAGCCAACGCTCGAGAGTCGAGAACACATTGTCGATGCTGAAATCTGCTGTCAGATAGCGCGATAGCTTCGTCAGGTCTTCAGCAGTGAACCCTGCTGCTCGCCAACGTCGATAGTCCTCGGGTCCCCACCCCGTGTCAGCAAGCTTAGGCGGCAGGTCAAGTGCGGCATGGTCATCGAGTCCAGCTTCTCGCCACCGCAGGTAGTCCTCGGCGTCGAACCCGGTGGCCGGTATGGCCTTGAGGAGCCTCTTGACGAAAGCTCGAGGGCCGAGTATCTCAACCCACTGTCGAGCTACGCCCGGTGTCGGCAGTGCGGTTATCGCCAGTGACAGTGTGTCCTCTGGGAAACCCAATGAGCGCAAGTCGTTTTCGCCCGTGAGATCGTCAGATGCGATCACTATGATGTGCGCCTTTCCAGCGGAACCGATGAGCAGTGACAGTATTCGCGACCCGCGTGTGTTTCAGCGGGGCACATTGTTAACTGTTGGGTTCCCACCGCCAACGATCGTGGTCGGCCCGATCAGTAGCGCTTGCCAGTACCGACCACTGTGACCCGCTCCAGCTGAAGATCGCCACCTGGCCGAATCGCAACCCCATGGCGCGGGCCTCATCGTCAGTGAGCCCGAACACCGCCCGGCTATTCTCGGCATGGCTGCCATCGATGGCGGCTCCAACGACGGGAACCGCGCCCAGGCCCCGTTCGGCGAGCTCGCAGTCCAGAACGTCCATGCGACCGGCACTCTCGGCATCCTCGGGGTCTGCATCCGGTTGGACCGCGGTGATCACATGGAGTGGTCCGAATGGCGGCTCGGCCCCATCGCCATCCACAGCAGGAAGAACCCTGCCGGCCTCGAAATGCACTGCAGTAGCCCGGTAAAAACACCACGGCTCCTGCGTGCGGGCGCGGCGAGCCAGATCCGCGGGCGATGCCCACTCGAAGTCGTCGTATTTCTGCGTAGGCGGGTTCAATTTGTCTCATTCTCCGCCTGGCGGGCTTGATCCTGATCAGCATCGCTGCCCGCAGATTGCCACAGCCAATGCGCCGCGAAGGCGGAGCGTCGTCGTTGGTAGAGCACTTGATTCTCAATGAGACCTGGCCGCGCGACCAAGTTCGGAAGAAAACTGCAGAAGGCCAGTCCGCTGCCATCTTCGGACGTCGGATCTGGGCACCACGCGCCCAACAGTGGAACGCCCGATTCGCACTGAGCCTCAGCGTGATTGAGGGCATTTGCGAGCATCGCCGGATTCTTGAAGTCCGGATGCGCCGGGATCCACATCAATGTCAACGCACCATTGCCATCCTCAGGGTGCGGAGCGTCGGTCAGAATCTGACCGTGCGACATGGGAGGACCTTGCCCAGCCGCAAGCATCGCCAAAGAAGTGTGGTGATCGGCGAAGGGGACAGAGAACCGCACCTCAGTGGGGCCGGAGCTGCCCGCAATGCCCATATGCGTCATGAAGTCCGGAACGGCGGCCATCTTAGGACCCGCGAAGTGCGACGGTTCGGCGCCCACCGGAACGAGAACCTGCTGGGGCACGTTGAGGATGTCATCCATCTCGGGGCGATGTCCTCTGACTGGGTGATCGGATGCTGCGGGCACGCCAGCGCATATATCAGCAAGCGCGTGTGCACGAGTGTGGGCCGCACTATTTTGGATGACGGCCGCGGCGGCAATGAGGTTCGCCATCCAGTCGAAGTTTTCTTCGTTGACATACGTCGTGCAGCACTCGCTGACCGTTTGTGTCTCCGGATCCCACACTGTCGCGTTTATGGACTGGTGCATGTTGGCTACAGTGACAATTTGGTCGGGATTCGTTGCCGGGTCGACGTTTCTGACTATGTCGGTCCAGATACGGACCGCGTAGATATCGATTACGCCATCCGAAACCGGCGGGTCGACCTCAAAGTGCTGCGCCAACCTGTAGGCCCACCAGGTGAAGCCTCGCTCGTGCTGCTGGGTCCACTCGTCGTCGATCATCATCTTCTCGCGCAAGACCTCAAGAAACTTGACGCCGACATCACCCACGACGGTTACCTCCCCTTGATCCTGAGAGCAGGTTACGACCACCCACCGACATGGTGTGGCGAGAATCGGCAATGTGCGTCGTTCGGACTACAGCGTCTCGTTGGACCGGCCTTCGCGGTCAAGGCCGGTGAGCTTGTCGGTGCCCGGCAGTAAAATCTTGGTAGCGGTACACCGGGGTTTGGTCAGACAGCAGCCAATCTACTTCAAAAGTCCGCAGTTATTGCGGACTGGGGTTGACCCCTGATGGTGGACACCTAACTGGCGGGACTGCTGGTCCCACGGGGAGGATGTCCGTATGTCGGGCAAGCGTAAGAAGTACACCCCGGAGTTTCGGGGGCAGGCTGCCCGCCTGGTGATCGAGACGGGTCGGCCGATTGCACATGTGGCTGTTGAGATCGGTGTCGGTGAACAACTTCTGAGCCGTTGGGTGCGCCTGGCTCAGCAACGCGCCGGGGGCACCGATACTGACGCGGTGCTCGATGCTGATGAGCGTGCCGAACTTGAACGGCTACGCAAAGAAAACGCTGAATTGCGTTTGGATCGTGAGTTTTTAAAGAAAGCTGCGGCCTTCTTCGCCTCTGAACAGAACCGGTAGAGGCCTACCAGGTTATTGCCGCGGAGAAGGCCAACTTCAGCATCGTGCGGATGTGCCGGCTACTGGAGGTGTCCCGGTCGGGGTTCTACAAATGGCGCAGCAACGCGGTCGCTGGGCCGAGGGCAGCTGCGGTGCGCCGTGTGCCGGTCTGGATGCTGCGGTTGCGGCCGCTCACGAGGCCTCTGGCGGGGTGTACGGGGCACCGCGGATTCTGGCTGACCTCCGCGAGAAAGGCCGCACGGTGTCACGTAAGACCGTGGCTGCTTCACTGGCGCGCCAGGGGCTGGCCGGGATCAGCCCACGGTCGTTCGCGCCACCGACAACGGTGGTTGACCTGGACGCGCCACCGATCCCGGACCTGGTCAAACGACGGTTCGATGCCGGGGAGCTCAACCGGGTGTGGACCAGTCCGCCACGAGCAGCCGGTTGGGGGCGGGCACCCGGAACTGGCGTCTGACCAGATCCGCGGCACGCGCCGCGGCCGGATCCGCGACCGTAGTGCGCACTTTCTTGCGGCGGGTCACCCCCTGCCATCCGTTCGCCCGCATGAGGCGCTCGACGGTGCAGCGGGCCACGCTGATGCCCTGACGTTGCAGATGAGCCCACATCTTGACCGCGCCGTACAGTGACTCCGGCTTGCGTCGGCCGTGCTCGTCGGGCTCGTAGTAGCCGGCCAGCACCTCGGTGATGACGGTGTCCCACAAGGCCCGCGCCGACGGGGGTCGGGTCAGCCAGGCGTAGAAGGTTCTCGGGGCAATCTGGCAGCCGTGCTCGGTGAGCACGCGGCAGATCGGAGCGACCCCGAACCGAGCACGATGCTCGGCAATGAACGCGCAGATTACCGGTGTCGCGGGTCGCTCTCCCGCGCGAAGAAACTTGTTGCGGCCTTGAGGATTTCGATGGTTTCCTCTAGCTCACGGTTCTTACGCTTGAGGTCGCGCAACTCACGTGCGGTGTCGGTCGGGACTCCGTCCCGGACCCCGGTGTCGACCTCGGTCTGGTTGACCCAGCGGCGCAGCGTCTCGATGGACACTCCCAACCGCTTGGCCACCGCAGTGAAGCAGGCCGTGCGGGTGTCGTACTCATCGGCATGGTCGGCGACCAACCGCACCGCCCGGGCCTTGAACTGCTCGTCGTACTTCTTCGGCATGATGCGAACAACCTTCCCTCGAAAGAAGGTGTGCACCAAACTCGGGGCGGTTCACAGGAAGGTCGCCCCGGTGCGCGGCTGGTCATAGTCGCCGGCCAACCTGATGAGCTTCTTGCGAACAGGTTCAGACTCGGGCAGGGAAGTTACGGTGTCCCTACCCGGTGGTTGCCGTACAAAGAGTCGCTCGAACTATTTGAGCCCAGGTGACGGGTGGAAGGTCATTGAACCGCCCCGAGTTTGATGCACACCGGTTTATTGGTGCGCAGCCTCTGATTGGGCTGTGCTCGTAGCGTAGTAG
>NZ_JBJIAI010000053.1:0-11698 GCF_045311035.1 Mycobacterium sp. SMC-13 | reverse complement strand
CGGCCGACAACCCGGCCACCCCGACCGGAACGGAGGTCGCCTGAAAAACACCAATCCACAGGTATTGACAATTACTCTTGATCAGCGGAATGCTCATGATGCGCGGCGTGGTCGGGACCCGCGCCCTCCGTACAAGCAAGCCCGCGGCCATCGAACGAGTGCTCGGGCCGGCAATCGCTGCCCTCATCGGCGATTCCCGGATCTGAACTCCCCGGTTCGGGAATCAACCCACTTAAGTCTACGTTTGTATACAACGAAAGTATACAGATGTAGACAAGGAGGGCCTGAGTGGAACTCGGATTGAGCCACAAGCGAGCATTGGTCACTGGCTCGAGTGCGGGTCTCGGCCGCGCGATCGCCGAAATGCTTGCCGCAGAGGGTGCTTCTGTGGTTGTGCATGGCCGTGACCCCGATCGGACGCAGGCGGTGGTTTCGGCGATCCGCGCCAAGGACGGTGATGCGGTGGCCGTACTCGGCGACCTCGCGACCGACGACGGGGCCGCAGCGGTCGCGCGCGCCGCGGGCGAGATCGACATCCTGGTCAACAATGCCGGCGACTACGACGGTTCGTCCTGGGCGGAACTGTCCACCCAGGAATGGGCGAGAATCCATCAGGCCAACGTCGTCTCAGTCGTGCGGATGATCTCTCATCTGGTCCCAGGCATGCGCCGACGGGGCTGGGGTCGGGTCATCCAGATCGGGGGCGGTCTCGCAGTTCAGCCGGTTGCCCAGCAGCCGCACTACAGCGCCACCCTCGCGGCTCGGCACAATCTGACGGTCTCGCTCGCACGAGAATTGTCCGGAACGGGCGTCACCGCCAACATCGTCGCTCCCGGAGCGATTCTGACCGACAGCACACGGGACACGGTCTTGCAGGCTGCCGCGGCACACGGTTGGGGACCTGCGTGGGAAGACATCGAAAAGGCCGCGGCGACAACATGGTTCCCCAACGACATCGGCCGACTCGGCCGTCCTGAGGAGATCGCGGCCGCGGTGTGCTTCCTAGCCAGTTCCCATGCCGCATACATCAGCGGTGCCGATCTCCGCGTCGACGGCGGCACCATCCGCAACCTCAACTGAATCCACCCGGTCACAAGAAAGGTCACTGTCATGTCGCACGTCTTCCTCATCTCCGGCGCGTCCCGCGGTCTCGGGCGCGCCATCACCGAAGCTGCCCTCGCCGCCGGACATCGCGTCGTCGCGGGAGTCCGCTCCGTTTCAGCGCTCGACGACCTCGCGGCTCGCGCGCCTGAGCACCTGGCCGTCGTCCCGCTCGATGTCACGGACGACGGTCAGGTCCGCGCGGCCGTCGATACCGCGATCCATCGGTGGGGTCGCCTCGACGTTCTGGTCAACAACGCCGGGTACGCCAACATGGCTGCCGTCGAAGACGTTGATGCCGACGACTTCCGCGCCCAGGTCGAGACGAACTTCTTCGGCGTCGTGCGGCTCACGCAGGCCGTCCTTCCGATCATGCGGCGGCAGCGTGCGGGCCACATCATCCAAATCTCCTCAGTCGGTGGGCGTTTGGCGCGGCCGGGCCTGGCCGCTTATCAATCGTCCAAGTGGGCCGTCACCGGCTACTCCGGCGTCCTGGCACAGGAGGTCGCGCCCCTCGGCATCAAGGTGACCGTGCTGGAGCCCGGCGGCATGCGCACGGATTGGGCAGGCTCGTCGATGCGCGTCGCCCCGGTCCGCGACGAGTACCAGGAGACCGTGGGTGCCTCGGCGCAGCTGAGCCAATCCGCGCACCTCGGCGCCAGCGATCCGGTGAAGGTCGCAGCACTGTTGCTCGACATCGTCGAGATGGACACTCCACCGGCACGCTTGCTGGTCGGCCCTGACGCATACCGGTACGCCACCGCAGCCGGGCGTGACCTGCTCGCCGCCGACGAAAGCTACGCGGATCTCAGCAACTCGACCGCGGCCGATGATGCCACCGCCGTTCAACTCGATCCGCTTGGTACCTAGCGGCTCGGGGCGGATCATCACTGATCCGTGCTGATTGACCTGGTCGTCGAGCCGCCTGGCCGCTCAACGTCGGCCCGGCGGCTCGGGAGTTACCGCGTGGGTGGACACTATGACGTGGCCCTTTCCGCAACAGTATTCAAAGTCGAACTTGGCGTCTCCGATGTCGATCATGGTTACTACGCCGATCACGCGCTGACCGTGGCCCGCCACCCCAGTGAGACCGATGAGCGAATGGTGGTGCGGTTGTTGGCTTTTGGGCTGCGTGCACATCGACTCAGCGACGTCGACGGCGAGCTGGCGTTCGGGCCGGGCCTGTCCACCCCTGGCGTACCGGACCTGCGGCTGGCCGACTACACCGGCCGGATCCTGGAGTGGATCAATGTCGGCCAGCCCGACGAACGCGTCTTGAGCAAGGCGGCCGGCCAGGCCGAGCAGGTGCTGCTCTTCCCTTTCGCCGCGGGCGTGGCCACCTGGTGGCGCACGGTCGGCCCCAAGGTGGCGGGGCTGGCGAACCTGTCGGTGATGCAGATACCGCACGCACCGGTGGAGCAGCTGGCCCAGACGGTCGATCGACGGGTCGCGGCACAGGTGATGGTGATCGAAGGTCAGGTGACGATGACCGTAGGTGGCGTCGACGTGACCTTCACGCCCGAGCCATTGCAGTGAGCGGCCTCGCGCCGTCGACGCAACGTTTGTCGTCAGCCGGGCACGGGTAGCCAAACAGAAGAGCAAGCCGCGGAGCCGAGACCGCTCCATAGCGCGGGGGCAATTTTTGGGTTGGCTCTTTGCGGAAGTACGCGCAGCCACGACAGGAGAATTCATGTCGTCCAACATCTCAATCGCCTCGACGATCGCCGTCGCGGGCGCGACGGCCGCCGTAGTACTGGCGCCGGGCGCGTACGCAGATGGCGGGGACGCACCGTGCGCGAACGAAGGCGGTGCCACCGTATGCGAGAAGCCGGGGAACGCCAATGTCATCGCCACCCCGCCCGAGCAGGCAGGGGACGGCGCTTCCGGCGGACAGAACGGCCAGAATGGCCCGTACGGGCCGTCGGGCTCCCAACCGCCGGTCGGCTAGGTCGTGGCGGGACGCCGCCTCTCCCCTGTGCCCAGTTGATCGCCCGACGAGGCCGAACCCATCCACCAGGGATGGGTTCGGCCTGCTGTCGAGCAGAGCGACGGCGTCGCCGAAGTCGGGTCAGGGAACCGACACGCAGCCGACACCCGGCACGCAACCGCCGCCGCCGCCGGGACCTCCGCCACCGGACGGGCCTCCGGGAATGCTGCCTCCGCCGCCACCGGGCCCACCGCCGCCGGTCGGTCCACCCGGGATCGAGCCCCCGCCGCCGCCCGGTCCGCCGCTGCCGGTCGGTCCACCGGGGATGCTGCCTCCGCCACCGCCGGGGCCTCCGCTGCCGGTCGGTCCGCCGGGAACCGATCCACCGCCTCCGGCGGGTCCACCGCCACCGGTCGCCCCGCCCGGAGCCGCACTCGGGGACGTGGTGACAGTGGTCAAGCTCGTAGTGGGCGTCGTTGTGGTCGTCGACGTGTCGGTCTTTGTCGGGTTGCCGCCGTCGTCGGAGCCACATGCAGTGGCAACGGGGAGCATCACGACGCCCGCGACCAGGCCGATCCACGCCGAGGTCCTGCGCTTAGGTGCCCGTGATTTCGAGCGTGTTGTCTCGCCGGCTGTCAATGTCATGAGTGGTTCGCCTCCCTGTCGACTTGTCGTCTTGGTGTTCCCCGACATCGCGAATTTCAATCCTCAAAGTCCGACTTTTGCGATGACAGGCAGGCCGTTATCGATGCCGGTGTCAGTTGAGCGCGGTGCGGACGTCGACGCTGGCGTGTGCTTCTTGGAAGCTCTGGTCCGAGACCAGGGTCAGACGTGCGCACTCGTGGAATTGTCGGAGCGTGACTGCGCCGCACGATGTCATGGTGGCCTTGATCTTGGCGATGGTGACGGCAAGTCCCGCACCGAGGTCTCCGGCGTAGGGCACGTAGCCATCGACGCCTTCCTCGAAAGTGAGGCCGCCGCCTGGCTGTTCGTAGCGCTGCCAGTTGCGGGCGCGGAAGGACCCCTCCCCCCAATATTCTTTGACGTAGCCGTCGGTAGTGGGCACCTTCGCCCCGGGCGCCTGATCGAACCGGGCGAAGTAGCGACCCATCATGACGAAGTCGGCGCCCATGGCGAGGGCGAGCGCCACGTGATAGTCCAGCTGCAGTCCACCGTCCGAGCACACCGGTACGTACTGGCCGGTGCGCCGAGCGTAGGCATCACGTGCAGCCGCTACGTCGAGTACTGCGCTGGCTTGGCCGCGCCCAATACCCTTCTGGTCACGCGTGATACAGATCGACCCGCCCCCGACACCGATCTTGACGAAGTCGGCCCCGGCATCGGCGAGATAGTCAAATGCTTGCCCGTCAACAACATTGCCCGCTCCGATCACTACATCGGGATAGCGGCTCTTCGTCCAGTCCAGCGCTCGGGCCTGCCACTCGCTGTAGCCATCCGAGGAGTCCAGACACAGTGCATCGGCGCCGGCGTCCACCAGCGCAGGAATCCGCTCGCGGTAGTCGTGGGTGTTGACCCCCGCACCGACCCGTAATCGTTCCTCCGCGTTGTACGCCTTTACTGCGTGAATGTCGTTGACCTGCTCGGCGATTGGACGATTGTGATGCAGAAAACTCAATCCCCCGTGTCTGGCCAGTGCGATCGCCAGCTCCGGAGAACTGACCGCTTGCATGATTGCCGAGGTGATCGGCACATGCAGTTGAAGCCGCGAATGCTCCCCGACGCGGTGACGTGCCAGTGGTGCCGCGAGTTGCACACGATCAGGCCGGCATGCGGCTGATGTTTTGTTGGGCAGGAGCAAGAACTCATTGAATGTGCGGGAGACGCCCTCGACGATGTGTGCCATAGAGCAGCTTGACTGATCACGGCGTGTCAGATCAAATCAGCCACGCCGACTCCGGACGTTACGACGGAATTTTGGATGCGAGAACGTCGATGTTCTCGATATCGGGTGGCGCGGTGAACAGTTCGTCAGCGCGCTGCGCGAGTTCGGTGCCCACGCCGCCTGCCAGGTGTGTCTGTCGGCCGGCGTCGTCGTCAAAGACGTCGAAGATGCCGAACGTCGAGGCGTCGAATTGGACGGCGAACCAGGCCCGGGTATCGGGCTCCTGTTCCACGATCGCCTGTGCGTCTGCCAGAAATTGGGCGGCCTCTGCCTCTTTGCCTGGTTTTGCGTGTACCCGAACCAACAGCCCGACTCGTATCACTACTCCTCCTTCGGTCGCGTTCTGCTCGGTCCGCCAGCCATGGCGAGTCTGATCCTGTGCTACCAGCTCGTGGGACCCGCATGAACACCGAACGGCTACCCGTGCCCGCGCGGGGTAAACACCTACTTACCTATGGAGGCGAGCGATGGCGGCACTCTTCGCAACCTAAATCTTCTGCAGCCCGCCCTCCGCGGTGTTGCGCACCGCGTCCCCGACTTGCAGCGCTTTCCACGTGGCGCGGTCCACACGAGCGGTGATCACCTGCCCGTCGTCGAGCCGAACACGCAAGCGCCGGTACAGATTTGCTCCGTCGAGAAGCGCCCGCCGTTTCTCGACGACAGTGCCTGTCCACTCCGAGGTCGACATCTCAGTTACCCTCGACTTCCCGCGTGACGCGATAGCGGAGGTGAGCGACGCCAGGGGCGTGCAGCACGCGCACGAGTTCCAATTTCGGTAGGCCGGGCTGGAATCCGTCGAACAATCGCTCGCCCGAGCCCAGGATCACGGGCGACACTTGCAGGTCGATCTCGTCGACCACGCCGGCCTCGATCGCCTGGCGCGCGCACGACGCCCCACCGGCGATCGAGATGTCTTTCCCGCCCGCTACCGCTTGCGCCTGGGCGTATGCGGATTCGATGCCGTCGGTGACGAAATGGAATGTCGTGCCGCCCTGCATCTCGATTGGGTCGTGGGCATAGTGCGTGAGGACGAAGACCGGGCAGTGATAGGGCGGGGTGTCGCCCCACCATCCGCGCCAGTCCGAACCGTCCCATTCGCCACGAACCGGTCCGAACATGTTGCGCCCCATGATGGTTGCACCCATTCCGTCCAGCATCTCGGACATCACCTGCCGGTTGACGGGGTGGTCTCTGTTGGGACCGATGTGCCAGTCGTGGAGACGCAACCCGCCCAGCCCTATCGGATTCTGTTCGCTCTGATCAGGTCCGGCGACATAGCCGTCAGCCGAGATCGACATCGAGAGGTTGGTTCGTGCCACGTCAAGCTCCATTCCGTCGGTTTCGCGCGGTTGCCTCTGCTTGATATGACCGCTGCGGCTGCGAAAACTCATCGGCACGACTTCGCGGCAGATCAGAGAACTTCGAAGTACTCGACGTGATAGAAGCCTTCACCGCTTGTGCTATCGCCCACCACGTCGCACGGCACTGTTGCGCGGTACGGAACAGATTCGCGATGGCTCAGGTTGCACCCTAGAACGCCCAATGAACCCGAAGGAGGATGACAGATGCCCGAATCAGTCTTGCTCGGCGATCAATTATCGGTCAGCGCAATGGGTTTCGGAGGAATGGCACTGACCCCGGTGTACGGCGGAGCCATTGACGAGAATGAATCGTTGGCCACGCTGAACCACGCCATTGACGTCGGGGTGACCTTCATCGACACCGCCAACATCTACGGGGACGGGGACAACGAGCGGCTGATCGCTCGAGTGCTCGCCGGCCGCCGTGACGAAGTCACGCTGGCGACCAAGTTCGGTATTCAGGGCAACCCGGCCGGCCGCGCGCAGGGTCGCATCAGCCCGCGGGGCGACGCCGCCTACGCACGCCAGTGCATCGACGAGAGCCTGCAGCGCTTACAGACCGACGTGATCGACCTGTACTACCTGCACCGCCGCGACCCAGCCGTGCCGATTGAGGAGACCGTCGGCGCGATGGCCGAACTGGTCGCGGCGGGCAAGGTCCGTCACCTCGGGTTATCTGAGGTCAGCGCCGCCGAACTGCGCGCCGCCAACGCGGTGCACCCGATCGCCGCGCTGCAGAGCGAGTGGTCGGTCTGGACCCGCGATATCGAGTCGGTCATCGTCCCCACCGCTGCCGAACTCGGCGTGGGCCTTGTGCCCTTCTCTCCGCTGGGCCGAGGGTTCCTGACAGGCTCCGTGCGGTCGGCAGCCGACATGGGCGAGAACGACTTCCGCCGCACGATGCCGCGCTTCGCCGGAGCAGCGTTGGAGGCCAATCAGGCGGTCGTCGAAGCCGTGGTATCGGTTGCCGGCACAGTCGGCGCTACACCGGCACAGGTTGCGTTGGCGTGGCTGCGGCACCGGGCCGAAGACCTGGGCGTCTCGGCGGTGCCGATTCCGGGCACACGTCGCGCCGCACGGGTCGACGAAAACCTCGCCTCGTTGTCGGTCACGTTGACTGCCGAGCAGGTGCAGACGCTCGGGGACGCGGGTGACAGGGTTACCGGGGCCCGCTACGCCGACATGTCCGCGATCGGTTCCAGTCGGGACTCATCGCCAGACGCCGACACTCACTGAGGCCGACGACGTGCTCTTGCTGGAGGTGCCTCAGGCGCCGCCAGCGAGAGCATCCACAACGGCCGACGAAAACGCAGGCAGGTCGTCGGGGCCGCGACTGGAGATCAGGTTCCCGTCGATGACAACCTCGCGATCGACCACCGTCGCTCCTGCGTTCTGCAAATCGATGCGCAGGCTGGGATACGACGTCAAGGTTCGGCCTTTGGCAACGCCGGCGTCGATCAGCGTCCACGGGCCGTGACAGATGACGCCCACGGGCTTGCCGGATTCGACGAAGTCGTGGACGAACTTCACCGCCTTGTCGTCGCTGCGCAGCTTGTCGGCATTGACTGTGCCGCCCGGAATCAGTAGTGCGTCGAAGTCGTCCGGTGTTATGTCGGCGACCAGACGTTCCACGGGCTCAGTGCCGCCGGGGCTCAGATCGTTGTCGCGCATATCGATGGAGCCTTCTTGCAGCGAGACCAATGCGGTGCTGGCACCGGCGGCTTGAACCGCATCGCGGGGCTCCTGCAGCTCGCGGCGCTCGACGCCGTTGGTGGCGAGGATCGCCACCTTCTTGCCTTCGAGCGGCGCAATGCTCTCGTCCAGATTCTGTTCGGCTTGCTCGGCGTAGTCAGCCAGCTCGGCGATCGATTCGTCGCCTTCCTCAGCGCGCATCATCAACTCCTTGCCTGCGCCGCCGCGGCTGGCGGCGCCGCTCGGCTGGGTACCCGGGTATGCCCGGGCCGAAACCGCCTGCGGTACTCACGGCCTCGACCTGGCGAGTTGTTCTGAAACACGCGTTCTTTCAACCACTTCAGGGCATCTTCACAGGCGGCGAGATCAAGTTACGCACCCGATCCGGAATAATCCGGCAATCTATGACCTTGCTCTCAAGAGTCGCACTTTCCCGACCCATGGAGCATCAATGACTCGTCCCGTCCGCGTCGCCGTACAGATCCAGCCCGGCGGCACGCCTGACTACGCCACGTGGCGCGACGCCGTCGTGGCAGCCGACGACCTCGGCGTCGACGTGATCTTCGGTTACGACCACTTCCACCGCCCCGCGATGAAAGGCATCGTCGACGGCAAGCCCGTCCTGTTCGACGAGCAGCCCGACGTCGCCAACTTCGAGGGGTGGACCGCGCTCGCATCGTGGGGCGAGATCACCTCAGATGCCGAGATCGGGCTTCTCGTCACCGGCGTCGGCTACCGCAACGCGGACCTGCTGGCCGACATGGCGCGTACCGTCGACCACATCAGCGGTGGCCGGCTCATCCTCGGCCTCGGCGCCGGATGGTACGAAAAGGACTACACCACTTATGGTTACGACTTCGGCACCTTCGGCTCGCGCTTCGATCTGTTCGACGAGAGCCTGATCCGCATCGAGAACCGGCTGTCCGCTCTGATCCCGCCCCCGGTCCGCAAGATTCCCATCCTCATCGGCGGCACCGGCCCCAAGCGTTCGCTGCCCGCGGTCGCCAGGCACGCCGACATCTGGCACGCATTCCAGGATCTCGACGCCTTCCGCCGGTCCAGCGACCGCGTCGATGAACTGGCAGCGACGTACGGCCGCAACGGTTCTGACATCGAACGTTCGACGCTCTGGACCAATGCCGAAGCCGCTGATGCCTTCCGCGAGGCCGGTGTCACGCTGTTCCAGACCGAACTGACCTCCGACAACGGCTACGATCTGACCTCGCTCAAAGAGGTGATCGCCTGGCGCGACGGCGCGTGAGCGCGAGCTGAGCCGCGCTACAACGGATTCAGGATGCGGTCCAGGAACTGTCGCGTGCGCTCTTCCCTCGGGTTGCCGATCACCTCGTCCGGTGTCCCGCGCTCGAGGATGATGCCCTGATCGGTGAACAGCACCTGATTGGAAACCTGCCTGGCGAATTGGATTTCGTGGGTGACGATCACCATGGTCCAACCCTCGACCGCGAGATCTTTGATCACAGAGAGCACTTCGCCCACGAGTTCGGGATCGAGCGCAGACGTCGGTTCATCGAACAGCACCAGTTTCGGCTTCAATGCCAGTGCCCGAGCGATGCCGACACGCTGCTGTTGCCCGCCGGACAGCTGATACGGGTACTGGTCTTTCTTGGCGGCGAGCCCCACTTGATCCAGCAGCGCAAGGGCTTCGGCCTCGGCCTCGTCCTTGGGCCGCTTCTGCACGATGACCGGCCCCTCGGTCACGTTCTGCAGGACCGTCTTGTGCGGGAACAGGTTGTGGCCCTGGAACACGAAGCCGCTCCGCGACTGGAACCGGCGCACCTCGGGTTTCGGTGTGGGAGTGGAGAAGTCGATTTCGATGTCGTCCACCCGGATGATGCCGGCGTCGGCCCGGTCGAGGGCGTTCAAGGTGCGCAGCAGCGTCGTCTTGCCGGACCCGGACGGCCCGATGATGGCTGTCGCCGTCCCCTGCTCGACGGTGAACGAAACACCTTTGAGCACTTTGTTGTCGCCGAAGGCCTTGTGGACACCCTCGGCCACCACGCGGTTCTCTGTCATCGCGCCACATACCTTTCCAGCCGGCGTTCGATTCGACCCTGGCCGAACGAGAGTGCCAGGCAGATGACCCAGTAGTACACCGCGGCGGTGCCGTACAACGCGAAGAACTCGAACGTCGGCGCCGCGATGATCTGCGCTTGCCTGAGCAGTTCCGTGACGAGAATCGTCGAGGCGAGCGACGTGTCTTTCACCAATGAGATCAACGTGTTCGACAGCGGCGGCACCGCTACCCGGGCCGCCTGCGGAAGGATGATACGCCGAAGTGCGCCAGCATAATTGAAGCCGATGGTCTCGGCCGCCTCCCACTGACCTTTGGGAATGCTCTGGATGGCCGAGCGAATGATCTCCGCCGCATAACCGCCGACGTTCAGCGAGAACGCGATGACGGCCGCGGGGAACGGATCGATCTTCACTCCCAGTTCGGGCAGCGCGTAGAACACGATGAACAGCTGCACCAGAAGTGGGGTGCCGCGGATGATCGAGATGTAGAACCGGGCCACGTTGGCGAGAACCACGTTCGACGACAGCCGTGCCAGCGCCACGGCCAGCGCGAGTACCAGACCGATCACGAAGCTGATCACGGTCAGCGGGATGGTCTTGGTGATCGCGGCCTTCGCCAGCGGGCCGAGGCTGTCCCCGATCAGCGCCCACGTCGACCGCGGCACATGCTGCGCCCGGCCGGCGTCGGGTCCACCAGATGCGTTGGCCTTGAGGTACTTCTGCGAGATGGCGGCGAGGGTGCCGTCGGCCCGAAGTTCGTCGAGCGCCTTGTTCAGATCGGGCAACAGACCACTGTTCTTCCGCGCTGCGAAGCCCTGCTCGCTCTTCTCCCCCGTATTGGCGGCGATCTTGACCGACTTGTCCCCCGTCTCGGCGAGGTAGGCGTACACCGCGATGCTGTCGTTGATCACCACGTCGATGCGGCCCTGGTTGAGCAGCTTGATGGCTTGCGTGAAGCCTTCGACGACCTCCACCTTGGCGCCGTGGTCTCGTGCCACCTTCGCCCAGTTGCTGGTGGCCGTTTCACCCGCGGCCTTGCCTCTGATGTCGTCCAGCGACTTGACGGAGCTGTCATCCGCGCGGGTGACGATGACGCCCTCCCCCACCGAATACGGCTCGGAGATGTCGTATTTGGCCTTGCGCTCGGGGTTGATCGTCACCTCGTTGGCGACGACGTCGAATCGGTTGGCCTCCAGCGCGGCGAAGATCGAGTCCCACGGCGTCTCGATGAACTCGACACGCACACCGAGCTTGCCGGCGATGGCCTTGGCGACGTCGACGTCGTATCCGACCAGTTGGTTCGTGGCCGGGTCGTGGTAGCTGAACGGTGAGTAGACGCCTTCGGTGCCGACTCGCAGCACCCCTGCCGCCTTGACCGGATTCTCGCCGTTCTTGCCTGCCGGCGACCCGCACGCCGCCAGTGCCAGGGCGACGAGCAGCAACACCGGCAGGAGGGCTCCTCGTATGTAGCGCACCGCCGGAAGTTAGCAAGTCGATGGGCGCTCACAAAGGGTTCTGCTCATTCCGGCTGATACGGCCATTACCGCCAGCAGGTATGGACGCAGTAGCGCTTTCCGCCACCACGGATTACCGCCGGTGTCCAGAGCAATGATCAATACCTGTGGATGAGGCCCGAGGAGGCGGCCTGAAAGTGGGCGCACCTTCCCGAGGATGATCATC
>NZ_JBJIAI010000052.1:0-12112 GCF_045311035.1 Mycobacterium sp. SMC-13 | reverse complement strand
GGGGGTCGGGGAGCAGATTCTCGAAATCCGGCGCTAAGGATTTACGGCAGATAGTAGCGTACTATCTGCCGTAACTCGTGAGTCGTCCTGCCGCGATGGTCGTTCCGGAGATGGGCGACTCCGGAAACTATCTGCCGTAGTGCTGAAGGGCGGTCGGGGTGGGATCGGTGAGCTCGCTACCGGCGCGGGCCGCCGGGATCCGGCTGGCGGACGCGACGCGGACCTTTCTGGGCACGATCGCGGCGGTGAACACCCGCCGCGCCTACGCCTCGGCGTTGGATCGGATGGTGCGCGACTTCGGCGCGGACGGCGATGTCGGGTTGTTGAACCCGGATCGGGTGTCGGGGTGGTTCGACTACGTGTGGGGCGACAAGGCCCCCAAGACCTACAACCTCCGGCTGACCGCGGTGTCGGCGGCGTGCGCCTACTGACGCGATCAACAGTGGCTGACCGGCGATCCGGTGTCGCGCCTGCGGGCGCGGCCGAGTGCGCCGGACAACAGCAAGGCGATGACCGCCGCCGAGGTTGCGGAGCTGCTGGGCATGGACGCGGCCCTGCGCGAGCGGGTGTTCTGGTCGATGCTGTATGAGTCCGCCGCGCGGGCGGAGGAGATCCTGAATCTCGACATCGAGGACCTGGACACCGTGAACCGATGCGCCACGGTCACCCGCAAGGGCGGCGCCCGCGAGGTGATCTATTGGCAGACCGGCACCGCACGGCCGCTGCCCCGGCTGATCGCCGGACGGAAGTCCGGGCCGCTGTTCCTGACCGACCGCAAAGCCAAGCCGTCGGTCGCCAAGACCGACACCGACAACTCGACCGGCCGCGCCCGACTTTCCTACCGCCGCGCCGCGACGCTCCTCGAGGAGCACACCGAAGGGATGCGACGCGGACCGTTCACGCTGCACCAGCTGCGGCACTCGCGACTGACCCACGCCGCAGAGAAGGGCGCTTCCACGCCGATGCTGATGGCGTTGAGCGGACACACCTCGGTGCGCAGCCTGGTCAAATACGCGAAGGTCTCCGCCGAGGCGCTGGGGCGCTGGCAGGCCGAGACCGATCCCGCTGCGCGGCGGCGCTCCCGCTGAATCTCTCAGTAGCTGACGGTGACGAGTTCCGGCGCGTGTCTGCGTATCTTGTTCAGCACCTTGACTGTTCGGCCCGAGCGCATCTGCTCGAGGGGGGCCGAAAGAGACCAATCAAGTGCGGCACCGTCGATGGGTGTGGTCTTCCGCGTCCGGGAACTCATAGCCGCTGCCGGGCGTGCGTGGTCGTGGTGTTTGTCGGATCCGGCGGGGGCACGGCCGAGAGTAGGGCCGTGAGGTCGCGCGAGACCTCGCCGGGGTTGGAACAGCCGTGGGAGATGAGCGCGCGGGAGCGCGGCTTCGGTCAGGCCGTATCGGATATGGACGGCGTCGTGGTGTTGCAGGATCGCCAACGTGTGGATTCCACTGGCGATCAGGCCACCGAACTGGCCGTCCTGCGCCGCCGCCCGGTCGATGTGAAACCACTGGGGATCCCAGTGGGTGGCGAAGTCGACGAGTTCGGCCTCGGTCACCGTGTGTGAGCCCAAGTCGAAACGCTGGCCGATGCCCAGGTCCTCGGCGTATACAAGGCGTGTGTGCTCATGGTGCGATCCCACCTGCACGCCGACGGGTTTCACCGCGGCGCCATGCGGATCGCGCCGTCGAGGCGGATGGTTTCGCCGTTGAGCATCGGGTTGGTCACGATCGCCTCGACCAGCTGCGCGTACTCGGCGGGGTCGCCGAGCCGGTTCGGGTGCGGCACCTGCTGTCCCAGCGAAATCTGAGCCGCCTCGGGCAGCGTGCCCAGCAGCGGGGTCTTGAACAGGCCGGGCGCGATGGTGTTCACCCGGATCAGCAGCGACGCCAGGTCGCGGGCGATCGGCAGGGTGGCGCCGACGATCCCGCCCTTCGATGCCGAGTACGCGGCCTGTCCGATCTGCCCGTCGAAGGCCGCGACCGAGGCGGTGTTGACGATCACGCCGCGCTCGCCGTCGACGGGCTCGTTCTGCGACATCGCGTGCGCGGCGAGGCGGATGACGTTGAAGGTTCCGGTCAGGTTGACCTTGACGATCTTCTCGAATTCGGCCAGCGGGAACGGTCCGTTCTTACCGACGGTCTTGACGGCGTTGCCGATGCCGGCGCAGTTCACGGTGATTCGCAGTGAGGACTCCGCGTTGGCGCGCTCGACCGCCTCGGTGACCGCGGCCTCGTCGGTGACATCCGCCGGAGCGAATTCCACGGTGTCGCCGAGAGCAGCCAGCGCATCCGTGTTCGCGGTGGGCAGGTCGACGGCGATTACCCGGGCGCCCGACTTGGCGAGGGCGGTGACGGTGGCCAGTCCGAGGCCCGAGGCTCCGCCGGTGACGAGTGCGTTGGTTCCGGTGATATGCATGAATACTCCTGACGAAATAGGTTGAGAACATCGGGTTTTTGACAAAGTGAGGTGTGACTGACGCAGTGGTGTCACTGCGCGAAGGTCAACCTCATAAGGCGCGGCCGATGAGTTCCTTCATGATCTCGTTGGTGCCGCCGTAGATCTTCTGCACGCGGGAAGCGGCGTACATCTGCGCGATCGGGTACTCCATCATGTAGCCGTAGCCACCGAAGACCTGCAGGCAGCGGTCGACGATCTCGCACTGCTTGTCGCTGCCCCACAGCTTGGCCATCGACGCGGTCGCCGCGTCGAGGGTGCCGTCGAGGTGACGCTGGATGCAGTGGTCCATCAGGGTCTTGCCGGCCAGCACGTCGGTCTTGCACTCGGCGAGTACGAACTTCGTGTTCTGGAAGTTCAGGATCGGCTTGCCGAAGGCGTGACGTTCCTTGGCGTACCTGATGCTCTCCGCCACCGCGGCCTCGGCCACCGCGACACCGCCGACACCGAGGATCAGCCGCTCACGCTGCAGCTGACCCATCAGCTGGTAGAAGCCCTGCCCCTCGACGCCGCCGAGCAGATTCGCTGCCGGCACCCGCATGTCGGTGAACGACAACTCGCGGGTGTCCTGGCCGTGCTGGCCGATCTTGTCCAGCACCCGCCCACGCTCGAACCCCGGAAGATTCTCCGTCTCCGCGACGAGCAGCGAGATACCCTTGGAACCTTGGCTCGGGTCCGTTTTGGCGACGATGACGAGCAGGTCGCAGTGCGACGCGTTCGAGATGAACGTCTTCGAGCCGTTGATCACGTAGTGGCCGCCGTCGCGAACCGCGGTGGTCCGTACGGCCTGCAGGTCCGAGCCGGTGCCGGGTTCGGTCATCGCAATGGCGAGGACGCTCTCACCGCTCGCACATTTCGATAGCCAGCGCTTCTTCTGGTCCTCGGTGGCATAGGCGGCGATGTAGTGCGCGACGATCGTCGAGTGCACGGCGAAGCCGAACGCGGTGTCGTGGGCGTAGGCGATCTCCTGCTGCACGATCGCCTCGTGGCCGAAGTTGCCGCCCCCGCCGCCGTATTCTTCGGCGATGTCGAGGCACAGCAGTCCCGCGGCGCCGGCCTTGGTCCAGAACTCGCGGTCGACCTGGTGCTGCGCGGCCCAACGGTCCTGGTTCGGGGTGGCTTCCTTGCGGAAGAACTCGGCGGCGTGCTTACGCAGCAGCGCCTGATCGTCGGTCTCCCACGGGGAGCGGTAATCGGGGAACAGCTCGCTCATGATCGGTCCTACTTTCCGGTGAATTCGGGGGCGCGCTTGGCGAGGAACGCGGCCTGGCCCTCGCGGCTGTCGGCGGAATGGATGGCAACGTGAAAGTTGCGCTTCTCGTGCTCGAGTCCTTGCGCCAGAGAGGTTTCCAGGGCCTGGAGGGCGGCATCCTTGGCCAGCGCCACCGCGAGCGGTGAGTTGGCGGCGATCCGCTGCGCCATGGCGACCGCCGCTTCGAGGGCGGTGCCGTCCGGGACGGTCTCGGCGACGATGCCGGCCGCGCACGCCCGCTGTGCGGACAGGAAGTCGCCGGTGAGCAGTAGGGCCATCGCCTTGGACTTGCCGACGGCCTGAATCAGGCGCTGGGTTCCGCCGCCGCCCGGGATCACGCCGAGCTTCACCTCCGGGACACCGAACTTGGCGGATTCGCCGGCGATGACGATGTCGCAGGCAAGCGCCAACTCGCAGCCGCCGCCGAGTGCGAGGCCCTCGACCGCAGCGAGGACCGGCTTCGGGAATCGGCCCAGGTCGGCCCAGATGGTGCCGCCCAGCGCGGCTCGATCGCCGAGCAGCGACTGGTCGCGAATGGCGTCGAAATTGGTGATGTCGGCTCCGGCGCAGAAGATCCCGCCGGCGCCGGTGAGCACGATGGCACGGATCTCGTCGTCGTGCCGAGCCGCGACGAGCTCGGTGTTCAAGGCGGTGAGCACCGCCTCGTTCAGACTGTTGCGAGCCTTGGGCCGGTTGATCTCCAGGATCAGGAGGTGGCTGTCGCGGGCCGTGCGTAGCGGGGCGTTGTCGGGGTTCATCGGACGTCCTCGTAGACGTTGGTGTGCGCGGCGCGCATGGCCTTCTTGTCGAGCTTGCCGACGCTGGTGCGGGGCAGCTGGTCCAGATACAGGACGGTCTCGGGCAATTGCCATTTGGCGAATGCATCGGCGAGCAATTCGTGGATCTCCGACAGTGGAAGTTCCTGCCCGTCGGTCGTCACGACGAGTGCTACTGGACGCTCCTGCCACTTCGGGTGCGGGACGCCGATGACGGCCGCCTCGGCGATCTTCGGATGGGCAACGAGTGCGTTCTCCATGTCGATGGAGGAAATCCATTCGCCACCCGACTTGACCACGTCCTTGATCCGGTCGGTGATCTTCAAGTAACCATTCGGGTCGATGGTCCCGACATCGCCGCTACGCCAATACCCGTCGAGGAACTTGTCGGCGTCGTCGTCGAGCTTGTGATAGCGCTCGATGATCCACGGTCCGCGCAGCAGCACTTCACCCTGACTCGTGCCGTCGTGCGGGAGATCGTTGCCTTCCGCGTCGACGATCCGGATGTCGATGCCGTTGACCGGCAAACCCTGCTTACGCTTGAGATCCCACTTCTCCTCGTCCGAGATCACACCGCGCAGCGAGGGCTTCAGTCCCCGGTTCACCGCGACCAGAGGGGTGGTCTCGGTGGCGCCGTAGGCGTGGATGACGTCGGCTCCAGTGATGTCGTGGAAGTCGCGCATCAGCGACAGCGGCGGCTCGGTGGCACCGGACAGCAGCCGCGCGCGGGAGAAGTCCGGTGCGACCGCAAGCGTCTTGATGTAGTTCATCATGGGCTGGAAGATCGCCGGCGCACCGTTTGCGACGGTGACTTGCTCCGCGATCATCGCGTCCACGAGGACGGATGTGTCCTCGGCGATGTAGCGACCGGGCAGCACGATTTTTGCGGCACTGTAGGCGGCCGCCTGGGGTAGGCCCCAGCCCTGGCCGTGGAACATCGGCGTGATGAGCATGACGGCATCGTCGCTGCTCATCCCGAGTCCGGCGACCTCGGCGAGGGTGTGCAGGTAGATGCCGCGATGCGAGTAGTAGATGCCCTTGGGCCTGCCGGTGGTGCCGGTGGTGTAACACGCGCTGTAGGAGGAGGTTTCGTCGATGACCGGCCAGTCGATCTCCGGGCCGGCGTCCGCGAGCAGGTCCTCCCAGTGCACCGCGTGCGGGAGCGTGGTGGTGATGTCGGCCAGCGGCTTATCGGTCATCACCACCCACGTCTTCACGTTCGGCGTATGCGGTGCCAGCGCCTCGGCAACCGGAAGCAGCGACTCGTCGATGAGGACCACCGATGCATCACTGTGTCCGGTGACGTAAGCGAGATCCTCTGGCGCCAAACGCAGGTTCATCTGCAACATCACGGCAGCGAGGCCGGGAATCGCCCAGTACAGCTCGTAGTGCCGCTTGCTGTTCCAGTCGAGGATCCCGACCACATCGCCCGGCCCGACGCCGATCGAGCGAAGTGCATTGGCACTTCGTTGGATTCGCGCGTAGGCATCGGCGTAGGTGTACCGGTCCCAGCCGCCGTCCGCGGTGCGGTACACGATCTCCTGCTCGGGATAGGTGCGCGCGGCGTGCCGGATGATGGTGGTGGTGTTGAGTTGATAGTGGTCGCCGTGGGTGGAGGGCAGGCCCCTCACGATCTCGTGGCTCATGACGTCCTCAGATGCGTTCGATGATGGTGGCGTTCGCGGTGCCGGTGGCCTCGCAGACGGTCTGCAAGCCGAACCTCTTGCCGGAGCGTTCGAGTTCGCAGAGCAGGTCGGTGAGCATCCGGGCTCCGGTCGAGCCCAGCGGGTGGCCGAGGGCGACGGAGCCGCCGTTGACGTTCAGCTTGTCGTCCGGGACGCCGAATTCCCGTTGGAAGATCAGCGGCACACCGGCGAAGGCCTCGTTGACCTCGAACAGGTCGATCTCCTCGACGGCCAACCCGCTTCGGCCGAGCGCCTTGTGGGCGGCGTCGAGGATCGCGGTGAACTGGATGATCGGGTCGGCGGCGGCGACCGACAGCGCGCGGAACCGGGCGCGTGGGATGAGGCCGTTGCGCTCGGCGTACTCGCGGTCGGCGATCAGCAGCGCGGCCGCGCCGTCGCTGATCTGCGAGGAGTTGGCCGCCGTGGTCCGCCCGTCGGCGCCGAACACGGCTTTCAGGCTCGCCATCTTGGCGGGGTCGATGTGCTCGCGGATGCCCTCGTCCGAGTCGATGACCGGACCGGTCGGGTCGTCGGGGTCGGCGGTGATCGGCACCATCTGGTCGCGGAACTTCCCGGCCCGCGTCGCGGCGTGCGCCCGCTCGTGGCTGCGAGCGCTGAACGCGTCCAACGCCGCTCGGCTCAGGTCGAACCTCTCGTTCATCAGCTCCGACGACGGGCCCTGCGCCATCAGCCCACCGTCGTAGCGGTCGAGTTCGCGCGGGCTGTACTGCGGGCCGAGCGGCGCGCCGGGCAGGAACGCCGGAGGCATCGGCACCCGTGACATCGACTCGACGCCGCAGGCGATCACCAGGTCGTGGGAACCCGCCATCACCGCCTGGGCGGCGAAGCTGACCGCCTGCTGCCCTGAACCGCACTGGCGGTCGATCGTCACCGCGGGGACCGACTCGGGCAGCCCGGCGGCGAGCACCGCGTGGCGGCCGAGATTGCCCGACTGGACATCGTGCTGGATGACGCAGCCGGTGATGACGTCCTCGATCGCGGCGGGGTCGACGCCGGCGCGGGCCACAAGCTCCCGCAGCGTCTGCCCGAGCAGGTCCACCGGATGCCATGCGCTGAGGATCCCTCCGCGACGGCCGACCGGGGTCCGGACCGCGCCGACGATAACGGCCTCGCGAACACTCATGACAAAGCTCCTTGTGCTGAATTACGGGGTGCCGAATCGCGGATTCCGATCAGGGGAATGTCGAGGCGCTTCGCGACCTCCTCCCATTCGCGCGTCGGCTTGGAAAGAAACGTCTGCTCGAGCTCCTCCTGGGTGCCCTCGACACCGAGACCGGCGCGGGCGCGCTCCCAGAAGTGCGGCTCGAGCGCGGCCAGCGCGACGTGGCCGTCGGAGCTGGAGTAGATCCGGTAACCGGGATGCGCCCCGCCGAGCGGCGCGCCCGCTCCCATCAGACCGTGCCGAACTGCGGCGCCGGCGTCGGCGGCCGCCTGTTCGAGGACGACCCGCTCGCGGTGTCCCACGCCGGACTCCGCGGCCACGCGCAGGGCGAGCAGGGCCGCGGACACGGCGCGCTCGGCGCCGAGCAGGTCGGCCACCGGGACGGTCGGCATCGTCGGCGGCTGGAGAGTGCCGTGCAGGGCCTGGTACGTCAGGTCATGGCCGGGCTGCTCCGCCGCGATCCCGTCGTGCCCGACGATCTCGATATGCGACAGGTGCGGATTCGCCGCGGTCAACTCGTCCAGGCCGAGCTTGACCAGCGCCGAGGGGCGCATGGCGGTGAGCATCAGGTCGGCACGCGACAGCTCGCGCGCCGCCACCGCCCGATCAGCGGGGTCCTTGAGGTCGAGGGTCACGACCCGCTGGCCCACAGTGAGCTCGTCGTACCACGTCGGCGCCACGGCCCGCAGCGGGTCGCCGGCCGGCGGTTCGATCTTGGTGACGGTGGCGCCCAGCGCCCGTAGCCGCGCGGCGGCGAGCGGGCCCGGCAGATTGATCGCGAGCGACACCACCTGCACGCCCTGCAGCGAACTCGACTGCGACATCATCAACCCCTTTTTGACTATACTGATGTATAGCCATTAATGCGCATGTACTGTCTAATGTCAAGGGTGTATGCTTTTTTCCCTGATAGGAGGCAATTTCTGTGACCGACCCCCGCGCCAGTGACGAGGACCTCACCGCGAAGGCCCGCATTCGCAACGCCGCGCTCGACCTCTACGCCGAGCGCGGCGAGGATCGCGTCTCGATGCGCGCCGTCGCCGCCGCCGCCGGGGTCGCCGTGGGATTGGTGCAGCACCACTTCAAGACCAAGGACGGGCTACGCGTCGCCGTCGAGCAACTGGTCGTCGACTATTACGCTCTGGCGATCGCCTCTGTGCCGGACGAGGGCGCCCCAGCGCAGGTCGCCGCCGCTCGAGACGAGGCGGTGCGGCACATGCTCGCGACGCATCCGACGGTGGTGAACTACATCCGGCGCGCTGTGCTCGATCCGCAGGGAAAGAGCGAGTTACTCGAGCGGCTGACCGACCTGAGTCGCAGAGAGATCTCCAAACTCCGCTATTCGGGCAAGACCTCGACACGGCGATCCGAGTCCTCACAGGTCATCGGGCTGATGGTTCGTCAGCTGGGGCAGCTGCTCATGCAGCCGATGATCGATGACATGTGTGACTTCCTCGACCGGACGGGCGTGCCGCACAGCGACAAACTGACGCTCTCCGTGACCGTAATCTAGCGGTAGTTTGTTGGGTCAGGTCGGAGGTAGAGGTGCAGGCCGTGGCCTGTTTCGCGGCTCAGGAGAGACTTCCGCCGACATGCGTCGTCAGGTCCTGAGCGGTCATCCGCCACCCTTCGACTCGCGCTACTCGTCGTCGTCGGCGTCCGGGTCGCGCAGCGGTCGGTGAACTCCGCTGGGGTCGGGCAGGTGGAAGCTGTAGTGCCCGTCGATGCCGATGTGGGCGCGCACGAACGCCGACAATCGCTCGACATCGGTGTCGAGCACCGGGTATCCGCCGGCTCGCAGCGCGGCGAGGGCGCGGTTCTCGTAGACGGTGTTCCACACGACGACGCAATTGAGCACCAATCCCAGCGCCGAGAGCTGGTCTTCCATGCCCTCGTAGTAGGCGCGGGTCATCTCGCCCTTGCGGCCGTGATAGATCGTGCGCGCCAGGTCGTGACGACCCTCGACGAGATTGGACTGGGCCTTGCCCTCGCGCCGGTAAGGTTCGTCGTCGGCCAGGCGCAGGATGTGCAGGGTCTTGAAGATCCGCCCGAAATGGGCGATGGCCTGGCCCAACGCGGTCGGCTGCCCGTCGCGGGAGATCATCCTGGTGACCTCGTGCGCCGACACCTCACCGGAGTGGATCGACACCGCGATCCGGCACATGTCCTCCCAGTGCGCGGCGATCTTGGCGGTGTCGATCACCCCGCGCGCCGCCTTGTCCAGCGGCCCGTAGTCGGCTCGGGCGTCGATGCGCCACAACCGCTGATCGGGCAGGTTCGCCAGCTGCGGCCGGTACTGGCGGCCGATCAGATGCAGCAGTCCGAACACGATGTCGGAATACGACCCGGTGTCGGTGATGATGACCTCCGGAATCCGCCCGCCGTGCTGGGACACGATCACGTCGATGGTGTGCAGCGAATCGCGAGGTGTTCCGCGCAGCACCTTGCCTGCCAGCCCGGCGGACTGGTCGTTGAGCATGTTCAACCAGGTGATGCCCAGTTTCCGGCCGAAGTACTTCGGGTTCGGGCGGGCGTTATGGGTGCGCACGGGCACCACGAACCGCATCCCGTCCACCGAGGCGACCAGCCCGCCGCCCCACGCTTGGGCCAGGGGGATGTCGGCCTGGGCGTCGACCAGCACGGCGTTGGCCGCCTCGATGGTCTCGGCCCGCACGTAGCACTGGTCGACGTGCAGCAGCCGATCCCTGGTCAGGGCGTCGACACCAGGCGTTGTCACCGGTTTGAACCCGACGTTCATCGCATAGGAACAGAGCACGGCCGCCACCGACAAGCCGAGGTCGGCGACGCGGGCCTCGTTGCCCGAGGTGTGGGTGAACGCCTCGGTGAAACCGGGATGCCAGCTCATCACCTCCGTGACCAGTTCCGGCAGGTCCACACGCGGGATCATCGCCTCCACCCGGCGGCGCAGGTCGACCAGCGACGCGGGCTCGGCCTTGGCGTCCAGCGCGGCGACGTGCAGTTTGCCGTCGGCGTCGATGCTGGCTGGGGTGTCCTCGCCCAGCCGTGCGGCCAACTCCCGATAAGCGGTCTCCAACGCCGTCGCGTGATCGGTCAGCAGCTGCGTCGGCGCGGCGGGCAGGCCCAGCGCGTTCATGCCGGCGTCACGCGCAGCCTCCCAGGCTTCGCCTGCCAGCAGGTGCGCCCGCGGGTCGCGCCACCGCGACGAACGCACCGCGAAGATGCTGCGGTGCTTGAGGTGTCGGTGGAACTGTTCCAACACGCAGATCGTGTAGGAGTTCCGGTCGACGGTGCCCTCCGGTCGGCCCGGCGTGTAGATCAAGCGCTTCCACGCGCCGACGATCAAGTCGTGGTCGACCTTGCGGGCGTCCAGCAGGTTTGCCGGGATCTTGCCCGACGACCTGGATGTCAGCAGCTCGGCGAGGGTCTTCATTGCCGCCAGGACGGCGGCGCCGTCACTGGTCGCGCCGAACTCGATCGTGTCCATCAGCATCGACAGGAACGGGCGGACCGTGGCGAACTTGCCGGCCAACTCGATCAACCGCTGCCCATCCAGCTCCGCGTCGTCGGCGGGCACCAGCTCGTCGACCGCCTGGACCGCGTGCCGCAACTCGGCCCGGGTGACGGTCTTCTCGATCATGTCCAACACCACGCCCAGCCCGACGTCCTGGTTGACCTCGACCATCTCCAGCAGCACCTTCACCGCTGCCGCGAGCTTGCCTGCGTTGCGTGACACCCTCGGATAGCGACGCAGCTTCTCCTCGCGAGACTCCCGCTCGGCCTTGGACAGAAGCTTCGTCGTCATCAACATGTCGAAGGTCTCCAACACGTCGTCGACCGCCCGCGCGCTCAACACAACGACCGTCGCGGCCAGCACCGCCAAGCGCTGCTCACGCGTGGGCAGCCGCCGCAGCGCGGCGGCCTTGCTCGCCAACCCGTAGGTCGCCAACCCCGTCAACCGACGCGGCGGGATCGCCCTCACGTCGATGCTGTCCACCCCGACCGCTTGCAGGTCGACAACCCTGCGCAGCGCCGCGAGCATCCCCTTCGACGACGCCTTGAACACGCCCTTGCGCAGCCGCTCCAGCTCGCTGACCTTCTGCCCGCCCTCCGCAGGAACCTCCAGCAGCCGCAACAAGGCAGACGCGGACTCCGAGGTCAGCTGCTCGCCGAGCTGGCGCCACAACCGGGCGTCCGCCGCGTTGCGGCCGTCGCCGATCAGCCGCTCCAACGTGGTGATCCCCGGCAGCAGCGCCTGACGCTTCCGCAGCCATGTCACTGCGTCGCCGAAGATCGCCTTCGGTCCGTCGCCGGTCATCCACGCCTGGTCGACGATCCACGACGTGAGCTCCGACTCCATCTCGCCGAACGGCTTGAGTCCGTACACCTGCTGGATTTCCCAGGCGTGTTCGAGCTTGGTCTTCTCCCGATCGGTGTACCGCTTCACCATCGACGGATCGGAGATCTCCAACTGCTCGGCCAGATACTCGATCAACGCGGGCGGGACATCCAGCGGATCAGCCAGGAACATTCCCAGGTGACGCACCGTCACCACCTGCACCGCGAACCCCAGACGGTTGTAGTCGCGCCGCCGCGCAGCGATCAGCCGCCGGTCCTCGTCATCCAAGTAGCAGTAACGCTCCAGCTCCTGCCGAGACAACGCACCGAACCGGCCATAGCCGCCCTCATCAGTCACGACGACATGAAATCACCTACAGCGCAAGGTCGCTCGGCGATTGCCCCTTAGCGCCGGATTTCGTCAATCTGCTCCCCGACCCCC
>NZ_JBJIAI010000051.1:0-12694 GCF_045311035.1 Mycobacterium sp. SMC-13 | reverse complement strand
AGCGGGGCGTTCTCATCAGTGCATCGTCATCAACACCGATGACGCCGACATCGTCATCTTCAACGACGGCCAACACCGATGCGCTCCAGCATTTCGACACCTCGGTCTCCGCCTTGGCCCATCAGCTCGGCGTCTCCTGGCACACCGTCTGGGACGCGGTCAGGATCGAAGCCACCCGGCGGATCGCATCGACCGGCCGGCTGACCGGGGTAGATGCGCTCGGGGTCGATGAGCATGTCTGGTCCCACACCGGCCCGCCCGGAACCGGCATGGTCACCGGGATCGTGGACCACACCCGCGACCCCGCGGGGGTGGTGCACGCCAGGTTGCTTGACCTGGTTCCGGGCCGGTCGGGGAAGGCCTATGCGGACTGGCTCAAAGAACGCGGCGCAGGGTTCACTGCCGGGATCAAGACCGCCGCGCTGGATCCGTTCCGCGGCTACGCGAACGCGATCCGTGACGAGCTGCCCGAAGCCATCGCCGTTCTGAACGCGTTCCATGTCGTGAAGCTCGGCTCGGCCATGATCGACGAGGTCCGCCGCCGGGTCCAGCAGGACACCCTGGGACACCGCGGCCGCAAGGGCGACCCGCTCTACGGAATCCGTCGAACCCTGCAGATCGGCGCCGAACACCTCACCGACAAACAAGCCGCCCGGCTCGATGCTAAGCTCAGCGCCGGGGATCACGGCCACGAAGTCACCCTGGCCTGGCAGTGCTACCAGAAGCTCCGCAACATCTACCACGCCCGCCCGGAGCGGGGCCGGGAACTCGTCAACGAAGTAATCACATCATTCCCGACCTCCCCATCCCGGAAGTCGCCCGACTCGGGCGGACACTCAATGGAAGACAGCGATCCTAGCCTACTTCGACACCCACGGCGCTTCCAACGGACCCACCGAAGCGATTCAATGGCGTCATCGAAACCACCCGCCGAATCGCCCGCGGCTTCCGCAACTTCACCAACTACAGACTCAGATGCCTACTGGCCGCCGGCGGCCACCGCCCCTACCGGAACAAACAGACCAACCATGCCTAAACGCGAAGCCGCTTTAAGTCTTCTAGACCAGGCGCCCCTGGAGTTCTTCTGCGGCTGCCCGGAGCATGCCCCCGAGGTCGCTGCGAAGCTCCTCCGACATGCGGTGGGCCGGCACAGATACGTTGATTCCGTAGACAGTGCCGCTTGGGCCGGCAACCGCGGCGGCGACCGATGTCACCCCGTCTTCGCTCTCTTCGCGGCTATTTGCGTAACCCCTGTGCCGGATTTCGTCGAGCTCCCTTTCAAGGTCCGACCTGGAGGTAATTGAGTTGGTAGTCAGCTTGGGGAGTTCCTGCCCTGGGTACAGATTCCGCAGCTGCTTCTCACCGAGGAGGCTCAGCATCGCTTTACCAGTCGCAGTGCAGTTTGCTGGCAAGGTGAGGCCCTGGCGGGAACCGACGCGGACCGCTCGCCTGCTTTCGATGGCGTCGATGAATTGGACGTCAGTCCTCTCAAGCCTGGCGAAGTGGACGGTTTCTCCCGTTTGTTCGAAGATCCGCTCGAGGACCGGCCGGGCCAGTGTCCGGATGTCCACCTGCCGTCTGATCGCAAAGGCAATCGAGCTCAGCGCCTGCCCAGGTTCGTAGGCCCGGGTCGCCGGGTTCTGCCGAACGAAGCCACGGTAGAGAAGCATGCCCATCAGCCGGTGCGCCGTCGACGACGCCACGCCCAAGTAAGTGCTGGCATCGGTCAGCCTGATGCTGGGCTGGGTTTCGAACAGCAGGAGCAGCCGCAGGGCGTTATCAACAGACTCGATGGGGTATTGCGGCGGCGGACCGTATTTGGATCCGTCTTCTGTCTCTGTCGATCGCATGCCTTGTATCGTACCCAGCGTCGGCGGGACTGTCGGCACTGCCGCGCTGGCCGGCTTCATGGGCTGACGCTCAGCCGGGCGAGCTCGTGTCGCCAGGCGGTCGCGATGTTGAACGGCCCTCCGAGATCTGGCAGCTCCGCCATGTCGGGACCGGGAAGGTCGTGCAGCTGCCCTCCGGCTGCTGTGATCTGAAGCGACAGGCCTGCCAAGGTGTTTACGCTGATGGCTTGGAGGACCGCCTGCTCCATCGTCGGCGCCGCGCTGGTGAGGCCGTGTCCGCGCAGCAGCACCACGGGCCGATCGCCCATGGCGTCGAGCATTTCCGCTGCGAGCTCGCGGTTTCGCACGAGCACTCCTCTGGGGTAGACGGGTATTCCGTCTGCCGCCAGGCGGGTGCCCGGGATGTCGAACGCCCCGACGATCGGCCGGATAGCGAGCCCTGCCAAGTCGGCGGCCACGACCTGCGGGGGGTGGGCATGCACAACGGAGTTGATATCCGGGCGCCGCCGCAGCAGCTCGGTGTGCAGAGGCAGCTCGTTGGGGACCGTGTAGCCGCTGTCGAGCTCGCCTTCGGCGGCGGGATTGCCGTCGAGGTCGACCAGCCGGATGTCGTTGGCTTCGGTGTGCGCGAGGCCACGCTCCTTGGGACCCCTGCAACGGACCAAGAGCTCGTTCTCCCCCGTTCGCGCACTGATGTGGCCGAGGATTCCGTCGGCGAGGCCGCGGCCGGCCAGGACCCGGCAGGCCATTGCGATGGCCTGCCGTTGCTCTTCGTGGACCACCGGCGGCTGACTTCCCCGCATCAGAGTGCCGCCGTCGGCCGGGGCTCGAGCAGGAGCTCGAGTTTGTCGCGCAGTTCCTGCACGCCGATCCCTGATCCCATGCCGCGGCGGCAGGCAAGCAGGGCCTTCGGCCAGTTCACGATCGCGGCACCGTACAGTTCCACTCCGTCGGTGGTGTAGAGCGCTGCGAACCGACCGTGCAGCTCAGGGTCTCCGATGAGGACATGGTCGGCGTTGCCTCCCACGCGACCGACGACCTGGATTTTCCAGTCGTGCTGGTCGCTCCAGACGTATTCAACCGGTGTGTACTCGCGGGGACTGTCCGGATGGGTGATGTTGTGGGCGACGCATGAGGCTTGCTCAACCGCGTTTGTCCAGTGCTCGATCCGGATGTCCGCACCGTGCTTCTGATGCCGCCAGCGCGCCACGTCGCCGACGCCATACACGTTCGGGGCGTCCACAGCCCTGCAGAACTCGTCCAGCACGACGCCGTTGTCCACCAGCAGTCCCGAGGAGGCCAGCCAGGCGTCGTTGGGAACCGCGCCGATCCCGATGAGAACGGTGGCGGCTTGTACTGTCTGGCCGTTGGTAAGCCTGACGCTGAAGGACCCGTGCTCGCCCTCAATGGCCTCGACTCCGGTGCCAAAGATCGTGGTGACGCCGTTGTTGCGGTGGAGTTCTCCAAACAGCTGTGCGATTTCGGCGTTGAAGATGCGGCTCATTGGTATGGGCATCGGGTCGATGACTGTCACTTCCAGACCGAGCGTACGTGCCGTCGCGGCTGCTTCGGCACCGATGAAACCGGCGCCGATCACTGCCAGTTCCCCGCCTTTGAGGAGGTCGGCGCGCAGTTTCCGGGCATCGTCCAGGGAACGGAGCACGTGGATCCCGGGCCGTTGGCCCCAGGGTGAGGGTCGGGCAGATGCGCCCGTGGCGATCACAAGGTTGTCGAAGTGTAGGGGTTCGTGGTCCTGGAGGTACAACAGGTTTCCGGCGACATCGATGCCTGTGGCGGCGTGCCCGAGCAGCAGCCGGATGCTGGCTTCCTCCGCCTGCTCGCGGGTAAGGAGGCGGATGGACGACTCCTCTGCTTTGCCGGAGAGGACGGATTTGGACAACGGCGGCTTGTCGTACGGGAGTTCCGTCTCAGCACCGACGAGGACGATGTCGCCTTCATACCCCTCCAGGCGCAGGGACTGGGCAGCACGCACGCCGCCGGTTGAGGAGCCGACGATAACTGTGGTCGTGTTCATCAGTCCTCCACTACTAGGGCGGACACCGGGCAGCTGCGGGCAGCCTCGGTGACACGGGAACGCTCGGCCTCGGGAACTTTGGTCCTGAGGAGAACAACGATTCCGTCGTCATCCAGATCAAAGTAGTCGGGTGCCCCAACGACGCAGTTGGCGTAGCCCTGGCAGGCTTGCAGATCTGCTTTTACGGTAGGCATTGTCAATCTCCTTGGCCTCTAGATGTTGTTTTTGTTCTGGGGCGGCTGCTCGTCCTCGGTGACAAGCGGCCCGAACGGATGCCCGATCATGGCCGAGAAGGTTGCCGGCGCCTGCCAGGTGAGGGCTTCCAGCTCCAGGGGGCACAGGGACACCCACTGGCCGGAGCGCGGGGACTTGATCATCAGCCGCGAGCCGTTCCGCGTCTCGACGCGGCTTACCTGGACTTCGGAGAATTCGTTGGCGATCACGATCGGAGCGCCGTTGACCCGTGCTTCCAGCCGGTCGCGCTCCTCCGCCGCTCGAATGGCGGCAAGGCGGTCCTCCTCTTCGCCTTCCCATTCGAGTTTCATAGGAATATGGCCAGATTCTGCATCCGGATGACCGCCTCGTCGACCATGATGGTGCGGCGGGCGAGCTGCCAGCCGGAGCCGGTGCGGCGCAGCAGATCCTCCCTGCCTGCCGACACGGTCGCGGCCTCGCGGACGTCGCCCCGGCTGCGGAACAGCAGGACCGCCGAATCCACGATGATCTCATCCGGGTTACCGGTACGGAACGTCCGGACGTTGGTGACGTAGTGGCGCAGCCGCGACGGAGGGTCTTCGGTCCAGGCGTGTTCCGTGGCGAAGCGCGCCGCCCTGCGGCTCAGCGAGTACTTGTTTTCATCCATGTGCGCCATCCCGGGAGACGTGCTGTAACCGGCCCCGAGGGCAGTGGTCACCCTCACCGGCATGAGATAGTGCACGTCGTCCGTGAGGCGGCTCAGCCACTCGTCGTACTCCTGTGCGTCGAGCAAATAGGATTCATCGACAAGCCACTTGTGGGCTTGCAGATGAAGTTCATCATTGAACGGCAGGGAGTCACCCGTCCTCTGAGTACGGGGGGCGTGCCCTCCCAGCACCGACTGCTCCGAGAGAGATTTGTTGCTGCGTTCGGTTACGGCTTCAATACCCACGGCTAGCCCTCCTTCGAAACGGTCATTGCCGGGGCGTGCCCGTTGTGCTCAGCGGGAGCCGGGAAAGAATCCGGGGTGTCAGACGGACAGTCCTGCACCGGATTGCTGCCGACGTGCACCTGGGCCGCTTTTTCCATCGGTCGTTCAAGATGGTTGGCCCATCGCAGGAGCAGTTCACGCTGGTTGTATTCGCTGTATCCGACGCGGGTCGAGCCGGGGCCGGAGTACTGCTCGGGGGTCAGGGGTTCGACGACGTTCTGTCCGTTTTCCAGCATGCCCATGCGGCTGTTCAGCAGCAGGCGCCGTGCCATCGGGCCGCCGGCGGTGCTGGTCAAGGAAACCCAGTTTTCCACGTCGTCCTGCTCGAACATGCCGCCGCTGCCAAAGCACATGAGATAGGCCTTGTAGGAAAGTGCCTTAAACTCTTCGGGCGCGTTCTTGTCGACGGCGAACCACGATACGATCTCGGTCTCGTCTTCACTGATTGGCTGCCACTGCCGGATGGAGATGAACGGGAGCACTTCATCGGAGTCTTCTTCGACCCGTGGCCAGTTGTGCACGAAGCTCATGTTCGGGAACACCGACGCCGCCGACACCATGAACCCGTCCTTGCCCACGACGTCGAGCTGCTCCTGGCTCCACTGCTCTTTCATGCGGGCGATCATCTCGTCCGGGTAGCCCACGTAGCGGAGGCGGTCCTCCAGGCTTCCTTCGGGAAGCTTGTAGGTAGTTCCGCCGCCGTTGCCGGCCCAATAGGTTGTCCCGTCCTTGCGCTTTTCCGCCTTTGGTTCGCGGAACAAACCAATTTCGACGACGGAGGTGTGGGTCTGGGGGGTGTGATACATGTCGCCGGCGAAGTTTTCGGCTCCGATTTTCCAGTTGGCCTTGACCCGCCACCGCTGCGGCCCGCGCAGTTCAATCCCGCCGGAGCTTTGCTTCGTGTAGTAGTCCATGTAGAACTTGAAGTCACCCAGGAAGTCCTCCAACGGCTCTGCGTCAGGATCCAGGCTGACGAAGATAAGGCCGTTGTAGATGCCCAGGGAAGGAGCAGGCAGCAACGTCTGCCCCTGCTTCTTGAAGCCCTCTTCGCCGCCGTATGCCTCTTTGTGGAAGGGCAGTCCGACTATGCGGCCGTCGTTACGGTAGGACCACCCGTGGTACGGGCAACGGAAGTGGGAAGCGTTTCCCATCTCCGTGCGGCAGACCTGCATGCCGCGGTGAAGGCACATGTTGAACAGTGCCCGGATTTCTCCATGTTCATCACGGGAAATGATGAATGAGTCTTCCAGGACGCGGCGCACCACGTAGTCGCCAGCTTCGGGCACCTCGGATTCGTGGGCGACGAAAAGCCAGCTGCGACCAAAGACCCGCTCCTTTTCAAGCTCGAAGATCTCTTTGTCGTTGTAAATGTGTGCAGGGATCATGCCCTGCCGTACATCCTGAATCACGCCGCTGTGGTCAGTCATTGATGGATCTCCTTGTCCGGGCCGGCAAGACGCCAGTCATCTCTGGTAATCAGAGATAGTTTCTTTTAGAAAGAGAATGACTTAAAGTGTGGCGTTCGTCAAGCCCCCGACGAGACTCATCTAAAGTGCTCGCGAAAGGAGGAATAGTCAAATCCTGTGGATCGGGGGTCGTCAGGCGACCTCGGACACCGGAGTGTCGGGCGAGGGTTCCGGGGTGATGTCGACCGGCCGTTCGAGGAGCTTGCCCTTGTGGAACAGCGCGCCCGCTCGCACCAGTGCGACCAGCTGCGGTGCGTTGACCGCCCGCCACCGCGACTGCGCGGCCTCGATCAGCTTGTAGGCCATCGCCATCCCCGCCGCTCGTGAACCCGGACCCTTGGTCACCCTGGTCCGAAGCCGCACCGTCGCAAAAGTCGATTCGATCGGATTCGTCGTACGCAGATGCACCCAATGCTCGGCCGGATACCGAAAGTACTCGAGCAACACATCGGCGTCATCGACGATCTTCTTCACTGCCTTCGGATATTTCGCACCGTAGTCCTGTTCGAACGCCGCGATCGCGATCTGCGCCTTGTCGATGTCCTCGGCTCCGATGATCTCCTTCATCGCCGCCAACGCGCCGGGATGCGCGGACTTCGGGAGTGCTGCAAGGACGTTGGATTGCTTGTGGAACCAGCAGCGTTGTTCGCGGGTGTCGGGGAACACTTCCCGCAGTGCCTTCCAGAATCCCAGCGCGCCGTCCCCGATCGCGAGCACCGGGGCCCGCATTCCGCGGCGGCGGCAGTCCCGCAGCAGATCGGCCCAGCATTCGGTGGATTCGCGGTAGCCGTCGGCCAGGGCGACGAGTTCCTTACGTCCGTCGGCCCGCACCCCCAGCATGACCAGCAGACAGAGTTTCTCCTGCTCGAGCCGCACCTTCAGGTGGATGCCGTCGACCCACAGGTAGACGTAGTCGACTTGCGAGAGATCCCGCTGTCCGAAGGCTTTCGCCTCGTCCTGCCACTGCGCGGTCAGCCGGGTGATCGAGGCCGGCGACAGGCCGGCACCGGAGCCGAGGAACTGCTCGAGGGCGGGCCCGAAGTCGCTGGTCGACAGGCCGTGCAGGTACAGCAGCGGCAACACCTCGGACACTTGGGTGGACCTGCGGGCCCAGGCCGGCAGGATCGCCGACGAGAACCTCTTACGCTGGCCTGTCTCGGGATCGATGCGCTTGTCGTTGACCCGTGGCGCCTTCACCGTCACCGCACCGGCGGCGGTCATCACGTCGCGTTCGGTGTGGTAGCCGTTGCGTACGACGAGGCGGTGGCCGTTGTCGTCGACTTCACCGGCGTGCCGGGCGATGTAATCGGCGACCTCGGCCTGCAGGGCTGCGGCGAGCATCTGCCGGGCACCGTCGCGAACGATCTCATCGAGCAGCGACCGGCCTGCACCGGCGGCGTCGCCGGCCTCGTTCGGGTCTCGGCCTTCGTGTACTACCGTGAGCACGGGCGTGCCTTCCCGCCAGCGCGCCAACGCTGGTCTTGATCAGAATCCTGTTTCGTCAAAGATCATCATCCGGGAAGGTGCGTCCTCCCGGGATCCACAGGTTCTGATCATTGCTCCTCGCGAAATGGGGTGCGTGCCTAATACGAAAGTAAGGTGGGTCAGGCTGCCTCCTGGTTACTTAAGGTGACGTTGTAGCCGAGTTCTTGGAGGCGGCGGATGGCGTTGTTCTTGGTGCGGGTGGGGTCCTTTTTGGTAAAGAAGTCGGATCCTGGGTCGTGGTAGCACTCGCCGTCCGCGAGCATGTGCCAGACGGCGGTGAGGATGGAGTGTTGGGTGGCGACGATGGCTTTCATCTTGCCGCGGCGCACAATGAGTCTCTTATAGCGTGCCCCGAGGTAGCTGTTCTTGGGGTTTCTGGAAATCGACAAGGCCGCGACGCCCAGAGCGCCCTTGAGATAGCGGTTCCCAGGTCGGGTCCTGGTGGACTTTGCCCGGCCGGCAGACTCGTTGGATCCTGGGCTTAGGCCCGCCCAGGATGCGAGTCGGCCCGGGCTCTGGAAGGAGCTCATGTCTGCCCCGGTTTCGGCGATGATGACATCGGCCACGAGGGTGGAGACCCCGGGAATGGTAGCTAGAAATTCCCGTGCCGTTTGAAAGGGTTCCATCGCCTCGTTGATGCGGGTGGTGAGTTCCTCGACGCACCGAGTGATGGAATCGATGCGTTCCAGATGCATGTTGCAAAGATAAGCATGGTGCACCTCGAAGCGTCCGGTCAGCGCCTCTACGAGCTCGGGAACCCGCACGCGCATGCGCCCCCGAGCCAGGTCAGCCAACACCTGCGGATCCCGCTCACCCTTGATAAGTGCCTTGAGCATGGCCCGGGAGGAGACACCCATCAGGTCCGAAACATGGTCCGAGAGCTTAAGGCCGGTAGACTCCAGAAATTTCTCCAGTCGTTGGACTTCCCGGGTCCGGTCCTGGGTGGCGATGGTTCGTGCCCGGGTCAAATCCCGAAGTACGCGGATCGGTTGAGGCGGGACAAAACAAGGGCGCAGCAGCCCGTGCGCACCGAGCTGAGCTAACCAGGAAGCGTCGGACACGTCAGTTTTTCGCCCGGGAATGTTGCGGGCCGCCTTCGCATTGACGAGCATCACTGGCAGGAGGTCCTCCATCAGGTAGTAGAACGGCTTCCAGTAATCACTGGTTGCCTCCATGACCACCGTGGTGACCTTCGCGGCGACCAGCATGTCCCGCAGGGCGAGGATCTGATTGGTGGTGGAACCCCAGGTGGTGACCTCGGTGGAAAAAGTCCCGGCACGCTTGCCCGGGGACCGGATGGCGACCTTCGCGTCACCCTTGGAAATATCAATGCCCGCGGCACGTTCATGAACCAAGTCCACGGGACACCTCCTAACCTGCTTGTTTCAATGGGTGGTGATGCCTGCCATGTAGAGGGTGGAATTAAATCAGGACTCTAATACTCGTGCTCACAGCAACAATCCACGGTTCCCGTGGAACCCTCCGCACCACGCTCATTTACGGGCCAAACAACAGCACCAAGGAACGACCGGCGTCGGACACGGCAGACACCACCATCATCCCGCTGAGCCATCCGATTCACCAGAGGCAAGGTGCGTCAAGAGGGACTTTCGACACCCACGGCGCGCAGCGGCGCTGGCACGCTCATTTGGGAAATGCTCGCGAAATCTCTGGTGCATGGTCGGGTGCTTTGGTGTGCTGGAGGGATGTATGGGTTGACGTTGTCTGCGCGCAGGGAAATCACTAAGAAGGAAGCCGGCGCGTATGTGGCGGCGTCGAAGAAGGCCAAGGGCGAGATCCTGGACCGGTTGGTGGCGGAGGTGGGCTGGTCGAGGGCGAATGCCCGGCGGCAGCTGGGCAGGGCCTTCAAGCGGCGGGGCCCGGCCCGTATGGAGGTGCGCAAGCCGAGACCGCCGACGTATGGCTATGACACGGTGAAGGTGCTCCAGCAGGTCTGGGTCGTGGCTGGGCAGCCCTGCGGGAAGTACCTGGCCGCGGTCATGGGCACCACACTGGCCAACATGGACGCCCATATCCGCGCTGGCGCTTTCGGGAGGGTGCGGGCCCGTTACAGCCCCGCAGTGCATGACCAGTTGCTGGCGATGAGCGCGGCAACGATCGACCGGCTGCTGGCACCGTTCAAGCTCTCGATGTATCCGGACGGGAAGTCCACGACCAGGTCGCGGCGGAACCAGTACACCGAGTCGATCCCGATCATGTCCCGCATCCCGGATATTGACTGGCAGCCTGGCCTGGTTGCCATCGATACGGTCGCGCATTGCGGCAACAATGCCAAAGGCCAGTACGCATTCACACTGACCGCCACGGACGTGTACACCGGCTGGACCAGCAACCGGGCGATCAAGAACAAAGCCGCCAAATGGGTGGTCAAGGCGATGGATGAAATCCTGGACGAATTCCCATACCCCATCGACCACATCCATAGCGACAACGGCTCTGAATTCCTCAACGATCCGGTCACTACCTGGTGCAATGCCCATAACATCCGCATGACCCGGTCCCGGCCCCACCACTCCAACGACAACCCGTTCGTGGAGCAGAAAAACGAGGCCGTCGTCCGCCGCTCGGCGTTCAACTACCGCTACGACACCGATGCTGAATTGGGGCTCCTGAACGAGCTCTGGCCGCTGGTGAACCTGCGCAAAAACCTGTTCCTGCCCACCAAGAAAGTCACCGGATATCACCTGAGCCGCAAGGGGAAGTCAGTGCGCAGCTACGACGACCCGCGGACCCCGGCAGACCGGATCAAGGACACCGGGATCATGCTCGAACCCCAACGTCACTACCTGGACGAGCTCTACGCCAGTCTGGACCTGGCCGGCCTGACGAACCGGATCAACGAGATCCAGCAGCGACTCATCCGGCTGGCCGCCGCCAAGACCTACTCCCAAGCACCCCACGCAGCATGAGACTTTCGCGAGCACAATAGATGAGGCACGCAGGAATCATTTGGCGAGCATCTTGACATGAGGCACCACGGCCCCAGTCGGCCGAGTGGCCGAGGCCCCGCCGGACCGCGTCCGTTGGCCGGGATTCAGTGACCGTTTTCCGCAGCATCTGAGTCCCGCGCAGCAGTTTCGCCCATATCCAGGCGGGCCAGATCGTTCATGTCGTCGGCGGTCAGGGTGAAATCGAACGCAGAGATGTTCTCTCTCAACCAGACGGGGTCCGAAGCCTGCGGGATGGGCACCAGGTCCTGCTGAATGTGCCATCGCAGCAGGACCTGGGCAGGTGACCTGTTCAGACGGTCGGCGATGGCCACCACAAGGGGGTTCGCACGCAGTCCGGATTCACGGCCGATCGGGCTCCAGGATTGGGTGAGGATTCCCAGCTCCCGGTGGACCGCACGCGGTTGTGTGCGCGCCAGAGCAGGACTTAGCTGAATCTGGTTGACGTCCGGAACGACTCCGGTCGCTTCGATGATTTTCCTCAGGTGGGCCGGCTTGAAGTTGGAGACGCCGATGGCCTTGACGGCGCCTTCCTCTAACAGGGTTACAAGGCCTTTCCATGCCTCCGCATACGCGCCAAGCGCCGGCACCGGCCAATGGCACATGAACATGTCCAGATAGTCGACCCTAAGCTTCCGCAGGCTTTCGTCGTACGCCCGACGGACGCCGTCGACGCTGTGGGACTCCTTGTTGAACTTGCTGGAAATAAAGAGTTCCGCCCGCGGGACGCCGGCGGTTCTGATGCCGCGGCCCACGGCTTCTTCGTTGCGGTATTGAACGGCCGTGTCGACCAGCCTGTAGCCGGTCTGCACGGCACAGCGGACGGCTTGCTCGCATTCGGCGTCCAGCATCGGCCATGTTCCGAGGCCGATCCGCGGCATACTGTGTCCGTTCAGCAAGGGCAGCCTTGAGGTCGCACCTGGTCTCGGAGCCGTACTCGTTTCATTTATCATCGGAGGGCCTCGTCTTTCGGATCTGTCGATAGTTTGCTAAACGGCTGAAGCCTCAGCTCTTTATGTTTGGGCCATCACGGGTGCGGTCAGCTCAAGGTAGGCGTTTGCCTCCTGCAAGCCAACGCCGCCGCCACACTTGTTGTCGATGTCGAACAGACTGGCCAGATGCGGCAGCTCGGCACGGTCGCCGTAATCCAGCAAGTGAAGCACAACGCATAACTGCTGTCCAGATGTTAATTCCGTTCAGCAGAGAACTGGCGAGATCTGCCGGTGTGGCAGTGGTAGCCGCCCGCCCAGCGCCGTCTGGCCTGTAATCCTCGCCAGTGGGGGCCATTAAACGCATCGCCATGAGATAGCTTCGGATAGGGCCAAGCCTCCCGGAGACCGCCTCCCTTTTGAAGAAGAGCGACCCGGGCCATGTCGAGGCGTTGGCCCGGGCTTTGTCCGTGCTGAAGGCCTATCAGCAGCCAGGACAGGCCATTGTCGGTCTCGGATGTTGCCGAGTTCGTCGGGATCGCCAGGACCGCGGCGGGGCGATTCATCCTCACCCTGGAATACCTGGGTTATCTGTCCTACGACGCCAGTGGCTATTCCTTGCGGCTAGCAGTGCTGGAGATCGGGGATGCCTATCTGCTGAGCCATAAGCTGCTGGCGGTGGCCCATCCGCACCTTGCGGAGCAATGATCAGAACCTGTGGATCCCGGGCGGGCGTGCCTTCCCGGAAGATGATCTGCAAGGAATCCGAATTCT
>NZ_JBJIAI010000050.1:0-12956 GCF_045311035.1 Mycobacterium sp. SMC-13 | reverse complement strand
CGAGCGGGGCGTTCTCATCAGTGCATCGTCATCAACACCGATGACGCCGACATCGTCATCTTCAACGACGGCCAACAACAGCAAGCGCTCAGCGGGCCCAACGTCACCAACATCGTTCTACAAAAACAAGATCCGGGATTCGCAGGCGGCCATCTGGACATCGCGATCAGCTACCAAGTATGGCAAGACGTCCTCGGCATGCTCGCCAATAACCCGGCAGCAAGCCCCCAACAGCCCGCAGCGGCCATCGCATGACGACCTACCCCGGGGCACGTGGCCGCCGGGCATCTGAGCACCCCTAGCGGGCCGGTATCTCTTTTCCAGAAACGAGACAGCTCCACGGACCCCCTCCCCCGCTCGTCGATCCAGCTCGCGGCGTCGCATTTCTCGTCTCACACCGCGTGTCTCAAATCCCAGCCGCCGGTGGCTAATGAGATAGCGCTGGGCGTGGCAGCGATCTTGGGGTATGCCCGCGTCGGCACCACCGGTCAGGATCCCGACGCGCAACTGCGTGCGCTTGCCGCTGCCGGCGTTGACGACGAGCAGACCTACACCGACAAACTCTCCGGGGTGGCCAACACCGCCCGCCCCGGCCTGGCGGCTCTCCTGGACAACGCCCCTGACAGCGACACAGTCGTCGTCACGATCGACTGACTTGGCCGCAATGTTGCCGAAGTCACCCGGACTATTGCCAATGCAGTGAGAGCCGAATCCTGTTGCGCGCCAAACGCGAAGGCATCGACACCAACACCCCGACCGGCGGGGCTGTAGCCGCCATCATGGCTAGCCTGGCCGTGCTCGAGCTCGGGAAAGAACGTCGCGACGCGGCACACCAATCTCGCCGGGACCGCAACTTGCCGGCAGGTAAACCTCACAAGCTCAGCGTTGAACGCTAAGAACAACTTGATCGTCTGGCTGAAACGCCCTGGGTCTGCAGGAGGCTCGAGCTATTGGATTCCGACCAGGAGTTGGTCGGTCCGTTGTGCATCGTAGAACGCATCTTCGTATTCGGTGGGTGGGATGTCGCCGAGGTAGCTGTGTAGGCGGCTGCTGTTGTGCCAGTATACCCAGCCCGGGGTCGCCAGCTCGACGTCCTCGACTGCCTTCCACGGCCCGGTGCGGGCGGGTCCGTAGATCAGCTCGGCCTTGTAGTAGCCATTGACCGTCTCGGCCAGAGCATTATCGAAACTATCGCCTACGGTGCCGATCGAGGGCGCCGCTCCGATTTCAGCGAGCCGTTCACTATAGCGAATCGAGGTGAATCCGCCTTGAGACCCGGCATCGGAGTGACATACCAAGTCCGGCAGCATATTTCCGCGTGACCACCGCGCCATCTCCAGTGCGTCGAGCACCATCGAGGTTCGCATGTGCCTAGCGACCCGCCAACCCACGATCATCCGCGAGTACGCATCGACGATGAAGCACACATATATGCGACCCCGGCCCAGGTAGGCACGAACGTCAGATCCGTCACCCAGAGCTGGTTCGGCGCGGTGGCGGTGAACTTGCGCTTGACCAGATCCGGGTGTCGCGCCGCCGTCGGGTCGGGTTTAGTGGTGCGGACCCGTTTGCCGCGCCGCGCTCCGCAGATCCCCGCCGCTCGCATCAACCGGGTGACCTGGTCGCGGCCGATATCGTGACCGTCCCTGCGGGCTGCTTTCCACAGCTTGTGTACGCCGTAGACACAAGTAGTTGTCTGTCCAGAGCTCGCCAGCGCCGGCCCCAGCACGGCATCGCGCTGAGCACGTGCCGACGGGTGCCGACCTTTGGCGTCGTAGTAGGCGCTCGAGGCCACCGTCACGCCTGCGGTGCGCAAGACAGTGATGATGGGCTCGACCCCGAAATCCCCACGATTGGCGTCGATGAAGTCGACTATTTCTTGTGTTGGCGGTCGAGCTCCGCCCCGAAGAAACTGGCGTCTCTTTTCAGAATTTCGTTGGCGCGCTTGAGTTCTCGGTTCTCCTACTCAAGCTCTTTGACTTTCTGCGACTCGGCCGTTGTTACTCCGGGTTCGTAGCCATTGTCGACGTCGGCCTGGCGAACCCAGGAACGCACCGACTCGACCCCATAGCCGAGCTGGTTAGCAACCCGCCAAACGGTGCCCTGCTCGGTGCCGAGTTCGGCGCGCAACGCACGGACCATCCGCGCCGCTGCAGCCGTCTCCTCCGGGCTGTAGCGGCGACTGGTCGGCTCCTTTCCCGATGACGATACCGTGGGCATACCCGCATCCTCGTTTCCAAGGCCAGGAGCCTCCGGGATTTCCAGGGCGATTCAAAAACCTGAAACACCCGGGTTTCCCGGAGACTCATTGACGCGGTGGAGCGCAGTTGGTCAGACTTGTTTCCATGGCGTGCTACGTACCGGACTCAAAGCACCAACCGTCCAGCAAACTTGGCGCGTAGCGCCGATGAGAACATTGCGCTGGGATGGCGCGGTGCGGCAGGTCTGGGCACCGGTGATGGGGGCGATCGGAATGAACGTTGCTGCGGCCGTGCGGGTCCGGCGTCGTGGCTATGCAGGATGGACCGGCGCGGTCAATACCGATTTCGATCCACTCGATCCGGCGACCGCGGCGCAGCCATTCGAAAGTTATCGCGCGCTGCACGCCGGAGGGCGAGTGCACTACAACCCCAAACGTGCGACCTTCATTCTCAGCCGACACGAAGACATCCGAGCGGCCTTGCGCGATACCGAGGCGGTCACAAGTAGCCAGGGCGTCACCCGGATGAAGATCTCGGCACCGATCCTGGTGCTCACCGACGGCGATGACCACACCAGGCTCCGCAAACAGGTTCAACCTGGATTCACCAAGGGTGCCATGAGCGACTGGCAAGGCATGGCAGACCAACTCGCCAAAGAACTCGTCGCCGACGTAGTCGCCAACCCCGGTTGCGACGTGATGGAGCACCTCGCCGTACCTTTGCCCATCCGAATGATCGCACACATAATCGGCATCCCTCCCGAAGATGTCTGCAACTTCCGATCATGGTCCGAAGACGGTGTCGGCGTAATCAATGCTGGCGCCACCGCTGCCGGGCTGCGGTACGGGTTCAGAGGAGTTCGGGCGATCGCGGCACTGCGCCGGTACTTCAAGGACCAGTTGGCCTCGGGCAAGCTCAAAGGGTCGGATACCGTACTGGGCCGGCTCGTCGATAACAATGAGGATGGCAAGCTCTCCGACGACGAGCTGTTTTTCATCGCGATGCTACTGCTGTTCGCTGGGAACGAAACCACCACGAACCTCATCGGCGGTATGTTCGACACTCTCGCCCACGCCCCCGATCAGTTCGCCATGATCCGAAACCATCCTGACCTGATCCCAAGCGCCGTCGAGGAACAGCTGCGTTACTCGACACCAATCCAAAACCTGTACCGCTACACTCGCGCCGACTACAGAGTCGGCGAGGTGACTATCCCCAGCCGGTCGCGGCTCTTGCTGGCCTTCGGCGCGGCCAACCGCGATCCTGAGGTCTTCGAGTATCCTGACACCTACCGCGCTGATCGAAACCCGCACAACCACATCGCTTTTGGCTTCGGTGCTCACATGTGCATCGGAGCAACCCTGACTCGCATGGAAGGCCAGGCCGTGCTCCGCGAACTCACCACCCAAGCCTCGGCCATCGCAGCGGCCGGTTTGACCACCTGGTCAATCAACAGCTCACTTCGCGGCCCCACCCACCTGCCGATCCGACTGACCCCTGCCTTCTGATTTTGTCGGCCGCATCGACGGTGCGCGGTTGATAGCCGCCAACCCCTTCTCGTCGACGCGGGGCCCAGCGCTTTATCGGGCGGGTCCAGGTAGAGCCCGACGACATCGCGAACCGAGCAATGATCAGAACCTGTGGATGAGCCTTGGTACCCCAACATGGACTTGGCCAGGCCCGATTCTTTGGCCATCGATGTCCGCGACCAGTGCGTCGCGTCCCCCGGAGTGCGCTCCAACGTCGCCACCAGCACCACATCGACCTGCTCATCGGTGATGGTGCGGGGACCACCCGGACGGGGCTCATCGTTCAGCCCGTCGCTGCGAGCCTCAAGAACCGTCGACGCCATCTACCGACTGTCTGCGGCCATACGCCCACGTCAGGGCGACATCGTTGTCGGATTTACCTGCCGCGCAACCCAATACGATCCGCGACCGCCGCGCCTGCGATGACTTGGCCCTGCGCACCCATCGTTGCAACGTTCACGTTCGTCGTCGTTCAATACCAGCGCAACTACCGGTCTACCCCTAGTCGCTACGGGCCGATTCTAGTATTAATCAACGAATTCCAGTCGCGGGACACTAGCAATGGCGTAAGAATCCGGGTCTGCTGCATGAATAGGTGACATCTGAGTTGGCTTGCCCGTCGTGGGCAGGCTGGAAGGATGTCCTTGTGCCCAGGCCTTACCCCCCAGGAGTTCCGTGACGACGTGGTCGGCGTCGCTCGCAACCGCGAAGCCGGTGTGACGATCGAGCAGGTCGCCACCGATTTCGGTGTCCATCCGATGACCCTGCACAAATGGATGCACCAGGCCGACATCGACGAGGGCGCCAAACCCGGCAAAAGCACCGGCGACTCTGCTGAACTGCGCGAGCTGCGTCGCCGAAATCGGCTGCTGGAACATGAGAACGAGGTGCTGCGCAGGGCGGTAGCGTATCTACCCGCTCGTGAAGGAGCTCGCCGCCGACGGAATCCCTGTCGCGGTGACGTGCCGGGTACTCAGGCTCGCCCGCCAACCGTATTACCGCTGGCTGTCCCAGCCTGTCACCGACGCCAACCTCGTCCAGGCCTACCGCGTCAACGCCCTGTTCGATGCCCACCGCGACGATCCGGAGTTCGGGTATCGCTACCTGGTCGAGGAAGCCCGTGACGCCGGTGAGCCGATGGTCGAGCGCACCGGCTGGCGGATCTGCTCGCAGAACCGGTTATGGAGTGTCTTCGGTAAGAAGCGGGGCAAGAACGGGAAACCCGGCCCGCCGGTGCATGACGACCTCGTGGACCGCGACTTCACTGCTAAAGCCCCAAATCAATTGTGGATCAGCGATCCTACCGAACACATGACCGGAGAGGGCACGCTCTACCTCTGTGCGATCAAGGATGTGTTCTCGAACCGGATCGTCGGGTACAGCATCGATGACCCGATTAAGTCGCAGCTGGCCACTCGGGCGCTGCACAGCGCGGTGGCGCGACGTGCCCGACCGTAAATGCTGGGCCACTCGCACCGAATTACGCCTGGCGATCGTGTCGTGGATCGAGCGGACCTAACACCGCCGACGCCGACAACGCGCACTCGGCAGACCCACGCCGATAGAGTTCGAACTGCTCCACACACCAGTCGCAACTGCGGCCTGAAAATTCACACCCCGCGAGTCAACTGAACTCGGGGCAGTCCCCCTGACCAACGCTGCCCTGATGTCCATCTTGATGATCCCGGGTTCGTGTACCGCTTCATCCCTGACGGTCTGGCCGAGAAAGGCTGCGGCGCTTTTGGCGGCTGCGCTCACGCGACAGAATTTCCGCATGCTTGGTGAGAAGCCAGCCGTGCCGACGAAAGTGGGCCGCCCGTTCATGACGATCTCGTGCACCGTGTGTTCATCGCCGATCGGCCAAATCAGTTGTGACTCAGCGATATCACATAACACGTTACGACCACGGACAAGCTACGCCTGTGCGGTAAACCGCGTGTTTTCTAATCGTATATTCCGTTACTCGATCGATTCCCGATGAAGTCGCAGTTGGCGGTCAACGCGGCTCCATATGGCCATCATTCCTCGCAATCCCGTTGCGACAGTGGTTCATTCCGATCGAGGCAGTAATTCCGCTTCCACATCGTCCCGGAACTCCTCCCGATACGCCTTCGCCATGATCGGCACCCTTCTACCGAGAACCCCACAATCCTCAGATATCAGGAGTCAACCGAACCCTCAAGACCCCTTAGACACACGATGGTGTGCATCGAGCCCTGCACGGTTCACAGGCCGATGTGTTTGGCGATGATCTCCTTCATGATCTCGGTGGTGCCGCCGCCGATGCCGAGGATGCGCGAATCGCGGTAGTGGCGTTCGACTTCGGTCTCACGGAGGTAGCCCATACCGCCGTGCAACTGGACCGCGGTATCGACAGCGAGGTCGCACGCGGCGACGGCCACATTCTTCGCCATTGACACCATGCGCACATCGGTGTCACCTGCGACGATGCGGTCGACGGCGGCACGGGTGTAGGTGCGCGCCACGTCAACGGCGGTAGCCATGTCGGCGACCTTGTGGCGAACCACCTGACGGGTGGACAATGCCCGCCCGAACGTCTCGCGCTGCTTCACCCACTGCAGGGTGAGGTCGAGGCAGCGCCGCGCCGTGGCGTAACACTGCACGGCGATGAAGGCACGCTCTACTTGAAACTGCTGCATGATCTGGATGAAGCCGCTGTTCTCGGGGCCGACGAGGTTGCATGCGGGGACCCGCACGTCGACGTAGCCCAACTCGGCGGTATCCGAGCACCACCAGCCCATCTTCTTCAGCTTGCTCGAGACGGTGAATCCGGGTGTTCCGCGCTCGACGACGAGCAGCGAGATTCCGCCGGCGCCAGGGCCGCCGGTGCGTACGGCCGTCGTCACGAAATCTGCGCGGACCGCCGATGTGATGAACATCTTCGCCCCGTTGACGACGTAATGATCGCCGTCACGAACTGCGGTCGTGCGGATCCCCGCGACGTCGGAACCGGTGTCGGGTTCGGTCACGCCCAGGCTGCCGATCTTCTCGCCGGCGAGAGTGGGCGCGACGAACCGGCGGACCTGATCCGGATCTCGGTGGGCGGCCATGTGAGGCAACGCGATGTTGTGTGTCAACAGGCTCGCCAGCACCCCCGACGAGCCGCCGGCCTCCATCACGCCCTCGGTGAGAAGGACTAGGTCGCGCAGGTCGCCGCCGACTCCGCCGACTTCTTCGGCGAAGCCGATACCGAGCAGGCCCGCCTTGGCCGCGCTGCGGTGCAATTCGCGTGGTAGCTCTCCGGCCTCCTCCCATTCGCTGACGTAAGGGGCGATCTCCTTGCGCGTGAAGGCCTGCACGAGATCGGTCAGGGCGCGGCGCTCAGGTGTCTCCCACGGGCTGACCACCTCGGTACCCGACTGCTCGTCCAACTGGGTCATCGTGATGCTCCTCCTTGCTCGACCCGAGGCATGTCCTGCCGCGGTTGTCACCCGACGTTAATTGCGGCTAACATTACCGCGTCAGCAGATCGGCGTCGATGATCGCTCGGAGGAATACCGTGGTTCACGTCCTACCCGATCACGTCGATGCAACGGCGCCCGGCTACCTCGAGAACCGCGACGGCCTGAGCGCTCAACTCAACGCCATCGCGGAGCAGCTGGCGCAGGCGAATGCCGGTGGCGGACCGAAGTACGTTGCGCGGCATCGTAAACGGGGCAAGTTGCTCGTCCGAGAACGCATTGAACTCCTGCTCGATCCCGACACGGCGTTCCTCGAACTGTGCCCCTTCGCCGCATGGGGCACCCGGTTCCCCGTCGGAGGCAGTGTGGTGGTCGGCATCGGCATCGTCGAGGGAATCGAGTCGATGATCATCGCTCACGACCCCACCGTGCGCGGAGGCGCATCGAACCCGTACACGTTCCGAAAAGTGTTCCGCGGCATGGCTATCGCGCGGGAGAATCGACTGCCCATCATCAACATCGTCGAGTCCGGCGGTGCCGACCTGCCCACACAGGCGGAGATCTTCGTGCCCGGCGGTCAACTGTTCCACGACCTGACCCAGCACAGCGCAGCAGGGTTGCCGACCGTGGCGTTGGTCTTCGGCAATTCGACCGCTGGCGGTGCCTACATCCCTGGCATGTGCGACTACGTCGTGATGGTGCGCAATCGCTCCAAGGTGTTCCTCGGCGGTCCGCCGTTGGTGAAGATGGCCACCGGAGAGGTCTCCGACGACGAATCGCTCGGCGGCGCCGATATGCACGCCCGCACTTCGGGGTTGGCCGATTTCATGGCAGAGGACGAGCAGGATGCGATCCGCATCGGCCGGCGCATCATGGCGCGGCTCAACTGGCGGAAGTGTGGCACCGGACCCACACTGCCGCCGCACCCGCCGGTGTACGACCCCGACCAGCTGCTCGGCATCGCGTCGGTTGATCCGAAGGTGCCCTTCGACCCCCGCGACGTCATCGCCCGAGTGGTCGACGGATCGGCCTTCGACGAGTTCAAACCGCTGTACGGCACGTCACTGGTCACCGGCTGGGCCTCGATCCACGGGTTTCCGGTCGGGATCCTGGCCAATGCGCGGGGCATCTTGTTCAGTGAGGAGGCCGAGAAGGGCTCCCAGTTCATTCAGCTGGCCAATCAGATCGACACGCCCCTGATCTTCCTGCAGAACACAACCGGATTCATGGTCGGCGCCGAGTACGAGCAGGGAGGCATCATCAAAGACGGCGCGAAGATGATCAACGCCGTGTCGAACAGCGCTGTCCCGCACGTGACCATCACCATGGGTGCGTCTTACGGTGCCGGGAACTACGGCATGTGCGGCCGGTCGTACTCGCCGCGGTTCCTGTTCGCGTGGCCCAACTCGAAGTCGGCGGTCATGGGTCCGGCGCAACTGGCCGGAGTGCTGTCCATCGTTGCGCGCGAGTCCGCCGCCGACCGCGGGCTGCCCTTCGATGAGGACGCCGACGCCCAGATGCGCACCTCGGTCGAGGAACAAATCGAGCGGGAATCCGTCGCCCTGGCCAACAGCGGTCGCCTCTATGACGACGGAATCATCGATCCTCGCGACACGCGGACGGTTCTCGGTTTGTGTCTGTCGGTCATCCACAACGGCGAAGTTCGTGGCCAGCGCGGCTACGGCGTCTTCCGGATGTGATGACGATGCCGAAGATCTCCAAGGTACTGGTGGCCAACCGTGGTGAAATCGCACGGCGAGTGTTCCGCACTTGCCGCGACCTCGGGATCGCCACGGTGGCCGTCTATTCCGACGCCGACGCCGACGCGTGGCATGTCGCCGACGCGGACGAGGCGGTGCGCCTCCCCGGCTCGTCCCCCGCCGAGACCTACCTCGACATGTCACGGATCATCGCCGCGGCCTCGCTCACCGGCGCCGACGCCGTTCACCCCGGTTACGGCTTCCTGTCGGAGAACGCTGCGTTCGCGAGGGCCTGCGCCGCTGCCGACCTGATCTTCGTCGGCCCACCGGCCGAGGCGATCGATGCGATGGGCTCGAAGTTAGCGGCCAAGAAGATGATGTCCGACGCGGGCGTTCCCGTACTCCCCGGTGGCGACACGACGGGGCTGTCTGCCGAACACCTCGAGAAGTTGGCCTCCAACGTCGGCTACCCGGTCCTGGTCAAGGCCAGCGCTGGCGGTGGCGGCCGGGGTATGCGCGTGGTCACCTCGCCGGATGAGCTTGAGGAGGCGGTGGCCTCCGCCTCCCGTGAGGCTGCTGCCGCGTTCTCCGACGGCACCGTCTTCCTCGAGCGATACATCCAGCGCCCGCGACACGTCGAGATCCAGGTCATGGCCGACATGCACGGCAACGTCGTCTCTCTGTTCGAGCGCGAGTGCTCGGTGCAGCGTCGCCACCAGAAAGTCATCGAAGAAGCACCGTCACCGGTCGTCGACGACGCGTTGCGCGCTCGGATGAGCGAGGCCGCCATCGCCGCCGCGCGCGCCGTCGGTTACGTAGGCGCCGGAACGGTCGAGTTCGTCTACGACGTGGGCCGGGACGGCATGGATGGCTCCTTCGCCTTCCTCGAGATGAACACCCGGTTGCAGGTCGAGCACCCCGTCACCGAGCTGATCACAGGTCTTGACCTGGTGCGGGCCCAGCTGCTGGTTGCGATGGGGCGAGCGCTGCCCGACGAGATGCACGACCTGCGAGTTCGCGGTCACGCTATCGAGGCCCGTTTGTGCGCCGAGGATCCGGCCGATGACTACCGGCCCTGCACGGGGACCCTGCGCACCATGGATATTCCAGCGCTTGCCGGCGTGCGGGTCGATTCGGGATTCCGGGCCGGTTCGGTCGTCGGCCACCACTACGACTCGCTGCTCGCCAAGGTCATCGCGTGGGCTCCAACGCGCGAGGAGGCTCTTTCCAGTCTCTCGGCGGCGCTGGCCGGCGCCCGTATTCACGGCATTACCACCAATCGCGACCTGTTGGTGCGGACCCTGCGCCACGACGAATTCGCCGGGCGCGGCACGGACACCGGTTTCCTGCAACGACACGACGTCGCCGAACTCGGCGCGCCCCTTGTCGATTCATACGCTGAGGGTCTGCACGCCATTGCGGCGACCGTGGCCGGCGTGGCCGCTCGGCGTGCCGTCGCGCCCCTGCAAGCGTCACTGCCCGCAGGTTGGCGAAACAACTCCTCTCAACCGCAGACCACCACCTGGCGGACGCAGACCGGGCGCGATATACGCGTCGGCTACACGCTGCATCCGATGGGAACATCGTTGAGTGTCGATGACCAACCGTCGGCCGACGTCGCGGTCGTGGTGGGGAGCACCGAATCCGTCGTGTTGAGCGTGAGCGGCGTTCGACGAACGTTCCACGTGCTCATCGACGGCGATCTCGCCCATGTCGACTCGGTCTTGGGTTATACGGCCTTGAGCGTGGCGCCGCGCTTTGTCGACCCGAGCACTCTGACCCCGCCGGGTTCGCTCACGGCACCGATGCCCGGTTCGGTGATTCGGCTACCAGTCGCCACGGGCGAGACTGTGTCAGCCGGACAAACGCTCGTCGTCCTCGAGGCGATGAAGATGGAGCACAGCATCGCCAGCCCGATCGACGGCTTGTTGAGCGCACTGCCGGTCGAGGTCGGGAAGCAGGTTTCCACCGGCGATGTACTCGCCGTGGTCGAGGCGGTGGACGGCGGCGAGGCGGCCTGCGCCATACAGCCCTAGGTAAAGCCAGCGCGCTGCCGACCGGCCGCGTGCTATCGCACGACGTCAGGAATGTCATGGAATTACACGAGACCGAGGAACGCCAAGACCTGCGCAAGGCGGTCGCCGAGATCGCCAAGGACTTCGGCCACAAGTACTACCTTGAGAAGTCACTGGCAGGCGAGAAGAGCACCGAACTATGGCAGGCCGTAGGCAAGCAGGGCTTCCTCGGCGTGAACCTGTCCGAGGAGTACGGCGGCGGCGGCGGCGGCATCTACGACATGCAGATCGTCGGTGAGGAACTCGCCGCGGCCGGATGCCCGCTGCTGATGACCGTCGTTTCGCCGACCATTTGCGGCACCATCATCCAGGCCTTCGGCAGTGAGGAACTCAAGCAACGATGGCTGCCCAGCATCGCGAGCGGCGAGACGATCATGGCCTTCGCGATCACCGAGCCGGATGCGGGCTCGAACTCGCACAACATCTCCACGACCGCCAAACGCGACGGTGACGACTGGGTCGTGAACGGCACCAAGTACTACATCTCCGGCGTCGACGAGGCCGAGGCCATTCTGGTCGTGACGCGCACGTCCACCAACGACCGTGGTCGCGGCCTTTTGAGCCTGCTCGTCGTGCCCACCGATGCACCTGGATTGACCAAGTCCCTCATCCCGGTGCAGGCCGTCACTCCGGAGAAGCAATTCACCCTATTCTTCGATAACGTTCGTGTGCCAGCCGCCAACCTGATCGGCGCAGAGAACGAAGGGCTGCGCCAGGTCTTCATGGGCTTGAACCCTGAGCGGATCATGGGCGCAGCACTAGGCAACGGCATCGGCCTTTACGCGCTCGACAAAGCCGCCAACTACGCACGTGAGCGGCACGTATGGGGAGCGCCAATTGGCTCGCACCAGGGTGTATCGCACCCGCTCGCCCACGCCAAGATCCAGGTCGAACTGGCGCGCTTGATGACCCAGCGCGCCGCCTCCCTGCACGACGCAGGCGACCCCGGGTCGGGTGAGGCGTCCAACATGGCGAAGTACGCCGCGGCCGAGGCAGGCATCCTGGCGCTCGACCAGGCGATTCAGACCCACGGCGGCAACGGCATGGCCACCGAGTACGGCCTCGCCACGCTCTGGGGCCCGGCCCGACTCATGCGCACCGCCCCCATCAGCCGCGAGATGATCCTCAATTTCGTGGCGCAGCACAGCCTGCGTCTTCCAGCGTCCTACTGAGCCGGCGGAAACGGAAAGAGATCACATGCAACGCGGCATCGGTCATTGGGTCACCCGGCGTTCCTTCCTCAACGCCGGGCGTACCGCGCTGATCAGCAACGGCGAGCACATCACCTACGCCGACTTGGATCGGCGCACCAACCAGCTCGCCGCCGCCTTGATCGCGCTCGGCGTGCGAAAAGGCGACAGGGTCGCAGTGCTGCTGGTCAATTCGGCCGAGTTCATCGAGGTGCTGCTGGGCTGCGCCAAGATCGGCGCTATCACCGTACCGCTCAACGTGCGGCTTGCTGCACCCGAGATCGGGTACATCCTGGCCGACTCCGGGGCCGACGTCCTCATCTTCCACGAGCCGTTGGCCGCACAAGCCACGACAGCCGTCACCGAATCCGGAGCCCGCGTGCGCCATATCGTGCGCGCCGGTGGGGTGCCGGCGACGGGTGAGCTCAGTTACGACGACCTCGTCTCAGGCGGAACGCTCGACGCGATTAACGGCGATGTCGAGGGCCGCGACCCGGCGTTCATCATGTATACGTCGGGGACGACCGGCCGACCCAAGGGCGCGATCCTCACCCACGACAACCTGCTGTGGAACGCGATCAACGTCCTCGGCACCGATATCGGCGTGCGGGGCGACGACGTCACGGCCGCGGTGGCGCCGATGTTCCACATCGGTGGCTTGGGTGTGCACACACTGCCGCTGCTCTACGTCGGCGGCACCAGCGTCATCATGCCCGCCTTCGACCCGCGAGCAACGCTGCAAGCGATGGCCGACCACCAAGTAAGGGTCTGCTGCACGATCAGGTGACAGTTTCGGTCACGCGGCCTGACTGGCCGGTGTGGTCATGATTGCTTCGAAT
>NZ_JBJIAI010000049.1:0-13469 GCF_045311035.1 Mycobacterium sp. SMC-13 | reverse complement strand
CCTCGTCGTACTTCTTCGGCATGATGCGAACAACCTTCCCTCGAAAGAAGGTGTGCATCAAACTCGGGGCGGTTCACATTGGCCTGCTCACCGTTTGAGTTGGAGGTGGATCGCTAACTCGCGTGGTGCCATGTGGCGTTCACGTGCGCCCAGCTATCTCGCACCCGTATTGCGGCAGCTAGGAATGCGGCTGGAACATGCTGTGCACCAGCGGCTTCGGCGCTAGCACTATCGTCCGCGGACTTCCTTGCGAACGTGATCGCATCGCTCAGACTCTCGATCGCCTCGTGTAGCGCGACAACCGCGTGTTCCGCTTCGATTTCTGCAACAGCTCGGTCGATTTCAGTCAATGCGGCGTCGGTGGCCGCGTCTCCCTCGCTCGCGCGCAGTGCCTCGATGGATTGGCGGGCCGACTCTTCGCCCTGTTGACCTACCATCCACTTCCATGTCATTTCATCGGGCGGGGGCAGCTTAGCCAAGTTGTCGAGCAGCTCGTCCAGTTCAGGCGTCTCGCCCTCCCCGCCCACTCGAGTAATGAATCCCGTTTCGCGGTCGAGGAAAAACTCGGCCAACTGTACTTGGCTGCCGTCGTCGCTGGTCTCCGACATCGTCCCGCGCATGTAGAAGTCTGAGGGTGGCTCTTCGACGATTGGCTCCTCGTCGGGCCTGAGCACCACGTCGCCCACACGAAGCAGCGGCAGCGGCGGCGCTGGTACTGATATCTGGGATGCGAGTGAGGCCACCGCAGCGCGGACGTAGGGAAACACCACCAACGCTCCGACTTGCTCGACGAACTCTCGGACAATCTCCGGCTTGTTGCGCGACACCGGCGCCGGCACAGCGAAGACGGCCTCACAATCGACAACGAAACTGCCGTAGGCGTTGCACGTTTCAACTCGGCCCCCCACTGCGAGGCTATCGTCCTCAACGCGAGTGCGAAAACTCACTTCAGCTTCGCACTCGGGATCGCCGGGCGCATGCAACTCCTCCGAACGCAAGGTCAGCTCGCGCGCCGTCGCCTCGGTGACGCGGCCAGCAACGAGTTCGTGGAAAACGACCTCGCGAAGATCTGCGAGTTCGATGAGCTGCGCCGTGGTCTCGATTTCGTCACCCATTCGACGTCCTCACTCGAGAGCGCTTCTTCTGCAGGCGGACGACGTAGCGTTTCTCGTCGACGGCCTGTCGCGATTCTGGCTCCGTTCGGCGACGACGCGACGCCCGGGGCAGGGCGGGCTGACCTGGGTCTACCGGTGTCGCCGAGAGCCGGGTCTCGTAACCAAGCGCACGGAGGTAGCGCGCCAGCGCTGCAATCCGCACATTTCCGTCGCCGTTCAGTACCTGCGATACACGGCCCTGCGTCACACCGAGCTTCTCCGCGAGAGTTTTCTGATCGAAGTCGGACGCATCAAGTGCCTGATGCAGAAGTCGCATGGCCTGACCGGCGAGGTCGGCGGCCGCCAGGCCCTGAGCGCCGCTGTCGGTTGCCGCTTCCTCATCGATCAGCGTCGGATCGGTTGGGTCGGTCATGAGCGAGGTCCTCCTCTCTGACTTTCTCGGATTCTGAAAGATCTTGTGGCAGGGTCTTCTGGCTGACTTTGGTAAATGCGTGGCCGACGCGGATCAGCGGATCGAAGTACGGGATCTGCCAGAACTCGCTGTCGGGTGCGTCCGCATCCTTGTATTCGCGTATCGGTAGCTTGGCCGTGTAGTCACCACGCCCGTCGGTGTCGAAGAAGGTGAGGCGTTTGTCGCCGTGGCGGAACTCCCACACGCCGTTGTCGAGCGCTTTGACGGCGTCCCGGTAGACCGGCTCGCCGGTGTTTGCCCAGTGTCGCACCGCATTGAGAAACCAGTGATAGTCGCCGATCTGCTCATCCAATGGTTCCGTGCCCTCAGCCCGGTCCCACGCGCCGCTCTTCAGGGCGTCAAGGAACTCGCCGGCCGGTGAGCGTCCGTCCTCGCGAACCGCGCAGTCGACCTGATGCATCTGGCCTTTCACGATGGACCGCCTGTTCATAACCCCTCCCTCACTTTAGCGAATGCTAAACTGCTCGCGCAAGCTCCTGTGTGATGGGCGTGCATACCTGGAACTTGCGCTGCCACCGATGGGCGTCATCGTGCCACGGTGCACCGACATCCGACTGGCTGCTGCCTGCATGCCGGGGACGCAACGAAATCGCGGGTTCTCCACAGGCTGTCAGTGCCCCGTAGTTCAATCACTCCGTGGAGCAAGAATCACACGACGATCCGGCGCGCAGTGAGGAATCGGTTCAGGAAGTCATCATCCATCTGTTGGCGGAAGACAAGAAGCTCGACGAAGCAGCCAAGGGTGTCGTCCTCGCCGCGCTTGCCGAAGTCGGTGATGGAGACCGCGAGAACTCCGACACAGACTGGTCGCCAACCTTTCTAGCCAGCATCAAGGTGTCTGGCTTCCGCGGTATCGGATCGACGGCGAAACTCGATCTGCACCCGGCTCCGGGCCTGACGGTGGTGAGCGGCCGCAACGGCTCCGGCAAGTCGAGCTTCGCCGAAGCGTTGGAACTGGCCCTGACAGGGACGAGCTATCGGTGGAAAGAGAAGCAGGCGCTGTGGGCTGAGTCGTGGCGAAACCTGCACAAGCCCAACCCCACCGCTGTGCGCATCGGATTCACGCGCGAAGGTAGCGGGCCGGTGGAGATCGGCGTCGACTGGCCGGACGAAGCCACCCTGGCCGACTGCGCGATGTGGACGCAGGCTCCAGGTCAGGAGCGGGTTCCGGGCATTGACTCGCTCGGGTGGGCGCATCCGCTTGATTTGTGCCGGCCGGTGTTGTCCTACGAGGAACTGGGGCAGCTGTTCGACGGCGGACCATCGAAACTATATGACGCGCTAGCGAAACTGTTGGGCCTGGAGGTGCTGGCGGACGTCGAGAAGAAACTGGCCGCCGATCTCAAAGACACCAAATCGGCTCGCGATACTGCTGACGCAGCGCGCAGACAGGCGCTGGTGGCCCTGGCGGATTCTGACGACGATCGAGCCCCCGGCTTGGTGACGCTGCTCAACAAGCGCGTCCGGCCGGTCGATGAGATCTTGGCCATCGTCACCGGGGCGGAAACGTCTGAGCAGAGCGTCATTCACGCGCTGCGCGCGTTGAGTCAGCTCGAAGTCGTTTCGGTGGAGGAAATCTCGACGTGTGCCACCCGCTTGCGGGACGCGAGTACGGCAGTGGATGCCGCCAGCGAGGGGGTGATCGCTGCTGCAGACAAACGGGTTTCGGTCTTGAAGGCTGCGTTGGAGTTCCACGACGAGGCCGGCGACGGTGACTGCCCGGTGTGTGGCGTCGGACAGCTGGACGGAGCATGGGCACAGAGCGCACGGTCGGCCATCTCCGATGACGAAGCCGCACTCGCTGAATATCGATCTGCCACCACCGAGCTCAAGGCCGCGAGGACGGCCGCGGCCGAGCTGAGTTCGCGGTTCCGGCCGGCGCAGCCAGTCTCGGGTGTCGACCTCGCAGCGATGGAGGCGTTCAACACCGCTGTTGCCGCTGCGGGCGAATTGCCTGTGGGTGATGCGGCGCTTGCGGACCATTTGGAGTCCAAGCTCGTCGATGTGGTCGGCGCCGCGGAACTGCTTCGTGCGCAGGCCGAGCAGCAGTTGGCCGAGCGCGAAGATGCGTGGGCGCCGCTGGCCGCCCAAGTGGCGGCGTGGGTTCCGTTGGAGCAGAAGGCCTGCGAGCTTGACGGCGTGCTGAAGTCGACCACTGCTGCCAAGAAATGGGTTACGGACAACGGCACGGCATTCCGTAACCTGAGGCTCAAGCCTATTGCGGAGCAAGCCCGTCACATCTGGAGCCTGCTGCGTCAGGAGAGCAACGTCGAACTCGGCGACATCACGCTGACCGGCACCGCAACCAAACGCCGAGTGGTACTTGGTGGTTCGGTCGACGGCAAGCCGACTCAAGCGTTGTCGGTGATGAGCCAAGGGGAGCAGAACGCGATTGCCTTGGCATTGTTTCTGCCGCGGGCGACGTCGGCGAAGAGCCCCTTCCGCTTCATCGTGCTCGATGACCCGATCCAAGCCATGGACCCCGCCAAGATCGACGGCTTTGTCCGGGTGATGGTGGAGATCGCGAAGACCCATCAGGTGGTGGTGTTCTCGCACGACGACCGGCTGGCGTCTGTGATCCGCGAAACCGGTGTGGAAGCCCGCCTGATCGAGGTCGTGCGCTCGACCGAGTCACAGGTCAAGACACGCACCAACACGAACCCGGCGAAGCGGTTGGTCGACGATGCGCTGGCCGTCGTGCGCGACAAAGATGTGCCCGACGACGTCCAGCGGCGTGTAGCGCCGAGCCTGTTCCGGATGGCGCTGGAGGAAGCCGCCAAGCAGGCGTACTTCGCGCGACAGTCTCGGGCCGGGTGTTCGCGGGTTGAATCCGAGGATGCCTGGCAGTCGGCCAAGAAGACACGGAACCGGTTGGCATTGGCGGTATTAGGGGATGCATCGGCCGACCTCACTGATTGGTCCAAGGCCAAGCCGTGGCGGAGGCGGGCCATCGATATCGGCAACGCCGGCATCCACGGCGCGGGGCATGTGATCTCCAAGGAAGACGCGAGCGACCTGGACCGTGCCGTCGACGACCTACTGGCGTTGCAGTGAGCGCGGTTGTCCTGCTGGCCCACGCGCAGCAGATCCTGACCAAGCCACGCGCCGACGGCCTGGCGCCACGGATGGCGGCATTCCTGGCGCGTCAGGCATTGGAGGAGATCATCGTTGCGCGGTGCGAAAGCCTGGGCGCTGCAGTGCCATGGGCGAACGCTCGAAGCCGGCTTATCGTGCTGCGGGCGCTGGACACTGCCGATGCCGCCGACTCAGCTTCCCGCGCCTGGAGTGGCTTGAGCAGTGCCTGCCACGTCCACGCGTTCGAGTTGCAGCCGTCAGCCTCGGAGGTCAGGCACCTGTGCGCGGTGGTGGCGTCGCTGTTGCCGGCATCGCCGTGATCCAGCCGGGCGCGAAGCCGATGTCGAACCGCGTGCTCGACTTATAGCCTGACCACGTCGCAATGCCCGGTGGCTGGCCGCGGTAGATCCCACGGGCCGCGGCGACAACCCGGTTGTACTCAGTGGGCCAACGGATTTCGTCGGCGATCTGCTCCAGTGTCTGCTGGTCGCGCGTCAGCACTCGGTCCACGATGCGAACTGCCGGCAGCGCATGGCGCTTGTCAGAGTTGCAGCGCGTGCACGCCAGGACCAGGTTGGCCAGACCGTCGATGCCGACCAGCGACCACGGCAGCACATGGTCGATCGGGTTGTCCGCAGGCAGGTGGGTCTTGCAGTAGAAGCAGTGCGGGCCGAAGGCCTCTTTGAACGGTCCTCGTACCGCGGCCAGCGCGGTGCGGTCGCGACCGAACAGATGCCGGCAATGTCGGGAACGTCGGCGCTGAGGAACTTGTTGAGGCGGCGCACATCATCGACCCACATGATCTCCAGGGCGGGTTTGAGCAGCCCGGCCAGTCGCGCGAGGCCCGTGGCGACGCCGGGCATCAGCACGATCGCGTCATTGTGGTCGCGGAGAGTCCGGCGTGACACGTTCGAGTGCAGGAAACTGTCGTCGTAGAGGAAGGGCTCGCTGGCCTCGGAGCCGGGCAGTCGCTGAAGGCGGTAGAGCGGTTGCTGCGCGAGACACAGGCCAATCTCGTCGATGCTCGACCGGTAAACGTCGGGTGCCATGGTCATTGCCACGCTGAGGGACGATGCGCCCGAGGCAGCGCGTAATGCTCTGACAGCGCGAGGAATTCGCTCGCGTTCGCCACTCGACTGCCGCAGCAGCTGGCCCTCGAATGGCCGGACTTGTCGCCAGTACAACTCCATCACGCGGTGCGCGCGATCGGGGATCGGCACCACGAGCGGTTCCGTCGGATGCTCCGGAAGGTTCTCGATGCAGTGGTCGATGAGGGCCATGAGGGTGGCGAGCTTGTATGTGGCAACCCGTACGCCGGTCTCCAGGATCGCTACCACGCGCTGCCCCAGCAGCAGGGGATCGATGGCGTCCGGCACCTGATCTTGGTACCACGTCGCCCCGCCGTCAGGTGCCAGATCGTCCCCCTCGCGCAGCCAACCGAACTTGTCGGTGGGCTCTGTCAATCTGTAGGGCTCGCGGGAAGCGGGCGTTCCTCGAGAAGGACGGAGACCCCGATGACCACTTATCTCAACCGCGTACATGTGCTTCTGGCTGTCGGCGCGATGGCGCTGATCGGGCTCTTTGTCGCGGCACCCGCACAGGCCGATCAGTACGACTTCGTTTCGAACCTCGACAACAACGGCGTCTACTACTCGTCGATCTCCGGCGTCATCGACGCCGGCAAGATGACGTGCCGGCTGTTGCGTTCCGGCGCCGGCGTGCCCGGCGCTCTTGGCTTCCTGAGCAAGGTGGGATACGCGCGCTATGAGTCGGCCACCATCGTCGTCGCGGCGGTCGACAATATGTGCCCTGATGCTCAGCCGGTGATCGACGCGTTCCTGAATGCGCCGAAGGGTGCTGGCGTCCAAACGTGACCGTGGCCCCTGGCGCCGCAGGAGCTCAATTTGTCAGTCCCCCATGACATTCTGATCGGCTCGGCTGAGGGCAGGACGCCCCACTGCCGCCGAAGAAAACAGGAGCGAACAATGACCAGACCTTCAACACCCGCACCCGGTTGGTACCCGGACCCGAGCGGTCAGCCCGGCCAGCGCTACCACGACGGCCGGCGCTGGACCACCCACTTCGTACCGACCCCGCCGACTGCACCGGCACCTGCGCAGGCGGTCGCGGTGGCGGTATCCACCGGCGGCGGCACCAGCCACGCCCTGCACCTGGTGCTGACGTTGTTGACCTGCGGGCTCTGGCTCCCGATCTGGATCCTTGCGGCCATCTTTGGTGGTGGCGGGTCCTCCGCGGTGGCAGTCGCCGGCAATGGTGGCCTCGTACGCACGACCAACCGCCGACCGCTGGCCGTCGGCGTGGTCTTCGTTGGCTTGTTCTTGCTGGGGACCGTGAGTAAACATCCCTGGCTGATCGGCGTCTTCATCGTGATCGGCCTGCTGGCAGGCCTCGTGGCCTGGGCTGTCAAAGCCGCGCAACGGCGAGACGAGCAGCTGCGCCACGAGCAGTTCCAGCGGGACATGTTGGCTGACCGCGCCGATTACGAGGATCGGCTTTACCAGCAGGGCGACCCGCGCGGAATGCACGGACGGTACATGCCTCCTCCGGATCCGCTATGAGACAGGGCTTCCGAACCACATGGCCGTGCCAACACCCGCACTTGCAGGAACGTGAAGCCATGAAGTGCGATGATCAGCCCGTGACCGGTTACGACGTCATCGGCGACATCCACGGCTGCGCCGACCCGCTGGAATCCCTGCTGGACGCGATGGGATACCAGCATGCCAACGGCGCGTACCGACACCCGAGCCGGCAGGCTGTGTTCGTCGGCGACCTGATCGACCGCGGCCCGCAACAGCTGCGCGTGTTGGAGCTCGTCAAGGCCATGGTCGACGCCGGCAGTGCGCAGATCGTCATGGGCAACCATGAGTTCAACGCCGTCTGCTACGGCATTCGCGGCGCCAACGGTGAGCATCTGCGTCGGCACTCGGACAAGAACAATCGGCAGCATCAGGCATTCCTCGAACAGCTGAGTGTCGATCAGCAGCAGTACTACCTGGACTGGTTCCGCACCATCCCCTTGTGGCTGGACCTGGGCGGGCTGCGGGTCGTGCACGCGTGCTGGCACGAGCCATCGATGAAAGTTGTTGAGGGGGAGCTGGGTTCGAACGTATTCGGCTCCGATCACCAGTTCGCCAACGCGTCGACCGAAGGCCACCCGTTGTACGAGGCCGTGGAAACGCTCATCAAGGGACCAGAGCTGAGCCTGACCGACCACGGCCAGCTGCCCTATCTGGACAAGGATGGGCACCAGCGCAGCAGCTCGCGGCTGCGGTGGTGGAGCACCGGCTCGACATTGCGTGAACTCGCCGAGATGACAAGCACTTTCACCACGCCGGACGGATCACCGTACCCGGAGCTGCCGTCGACGACCGTCGGGAACGATGACCACGTGTACCGCGGCGATGTGCCGGTGGTGTACGGCCACTACTGGCGGACCGGAATCCCTGAGCACGGCCTCGACTGGACTGATCGCACCGCGTGCGTGGATTTCAGCGCCGTGAAGGGCGGAGCGTTGACGGCCTACCGGTGGTCGGGGGAATCGACTGTGCGGGTGGAAAATTACATCCAAGGCTCGATGCGCGAAATGTGAGCACGTCAGTCAGACCTGCCACAGATCACATGGCGGGCGGACTGAAGAACTCCACCACGTCCACTGCCGACGGCTCGGCGTCAAGCAACTCGATTAGATCGTCGACGTCGTCCGGCTTGACCACCACAAGGGCCCCGACGAACTGCAAGCCGTCGCCGACGGGCAGTGCCCGGGCACAGACCACCTGGCCGGGTTTCAGCGTCCCGCCGACCACGTCGCTCAGCAGCGTCAACGTCTCATCGAGCAGGAGGTCGCGAACGGTCACGGTGTCGTCGATGCGCACGATCTCATACACCGATCGCTCTTGTTCCGCCCACACGCGGAGCAGCTCCAACTCGTCCGCGGGGAGGAGCTCGCCTCGCTGTTCGAGGAATTCGGCGAACCCACCGCCTTCGACCAGCACGCTGTCGATCACCAGTGGGTCCTCCAGGAGGCGGAGCATCGTTTCTTCGTCCCGTGCTGCTCGTGCCCGCGTCACCCGTACGTCGGTCAACAGCTCGTCCCAGTCGCTGTGCATCACGTGCTGAACAGCCTTGGTGTACAACCAATCTGAACGTTCGAGAAGCGTCGCCTGCTCATGGCCCAGGTGGCACTTCTTGTACTTACGGCCCGAGCCGCACCAGCACGGCTCATTACGACCGATGTCGCTGCGCGGTGGAGCCACGTACCGTTGGAACAGCTGCACCATGTGGTCGTCTGGTTCGGCACCGGCGCGGCGCAGCAGGGACAAACCGCGTTCGGCGTCCCCGCGGTCGGATGCGAATCGTGCCAGATCGTAGAGCGCCAGTTCGCAATTCGGATCGGACGATTCGATGGCCAACAGCTCGCGCTCTGCCTCGGTGACGTCGCCGAGACGCTCGAGCGCTGCGGCTTGTAGCCACCAACAGTTGGACTGGGCGCTGCGAGGGATGTGCCGGCGTATCGTTTCGGCGAGCACGCCCAGCGCGGCGGCACCGCTGCGCCCGGTTGCCGTCGCCTGCTCGAACAGCGCTTCGGCCACCACGGGGTCGGCGAGCTTCGCACCGAATTCTGCGTAGGTGCCGGCGACTTCCTCTGAAATTTCGGGTGTCTCATCGTCGGAGAGCAGTTCGTCGTCGATGTCGGGCTGCTCGATCATCTGTTGGATGACCCGGTGCATCTGCAACAGCGAGGCGACGGCAATGGCATCGGCGGTGGAGAGATCGTAGTCGTCGGCGAGCTCCCGGCATTCGGACTCGAAATTCCAAGCGACGAAGTCGAATCCGGCCGATGCGACGAGGTGTTCATCGCGGGCCAGACCCTGCTCGTCGATGATTTCACTGAGCGGGGCGGCCGGTGTGGTGAACAACGTCGGATCTTGACTGCACACCGCCCACATCACGGATTCGAGTTCGCGTGGGTCGTTGGGTTCCAGGATCCCTGCCATCAACGCGCCTGCATTCGACGGCGTCACCGCATCGACCTTCTCGACCACCAGGCCCTGTGCGGTCGCCCGGACACCGACCAAATCGCCTGCCGCCACCCCGAGGTCGCGCAATGTGCCGGGTGGCAGCATCAGCGCACTGAACTGTTCGCCGTCGTAGTCATACGCAAACCGCGCCTGCTCGAACAGATCGTCGCGGGTGTACGTGAGCCGGGGCGCCGTCAGGTCGATTGGCGTGCCGTCGAAGCGCTCACGGGCGAGCGGAGCCACCGGCTCCAGATCGGGAGTGACCGTCAGCACGTCGTCGGCGACCTCGACGGCGCTGACCCGGTGGGTGAACACCTTGCCGGCCAGCAGCGCCGGCAACCAGACCACGCGCTCGTCGGGCAAGAAGCCCATCGGCCAGTCAATTTGACGGTCGAACTCGTCGAAGACCGCCTCCGCGTCCTTGGTGCCGTTGGCCCGCAACTTCTGCAGCACGTCGTCGTCGCTGAGCGGTCCGTACTCGGTCAGCAGCTTGATCACCGGGTGCGCCAGGTCGATCGGTCGCGACATACCCCAAACCCTACTGGCGGTGCCGCCAACCAACCGACGTTGGCCGCCGGTCGATTGGGCGGTGCCCGACTCCAGTCCGATCAACTCTCACCTCGGGATACTGCCCGGTGCGTGAGCGCCGGTGGTTCCGGTTGCTTCCGCAACTAGGACGTCTGCACGCCACAGCCCTTTCGCTACGACCGGGTGAAGGCCAAGTTTTCGACCGGCCCGGACAGCGCCGCCTTGACCTGAACTGAGAGATCGTCGACCAGCACCTCGGCGGCGCCGGCTTCCACTCCGTCGATGATGCGTCGGGCGACCTCCGCCGGAGCGAGCTTGGGTGCGTTGATGCCGTCGGTCATATCGGTGTCGATGTACCCGACATGCACGCCCACCACTTGGGTGTGCTGCGGCCGCAGTTCCTGGCGCAGCGAGTTGGTGATCGACCAGATCGCAGCTTTCGAGGCACCGTAGGCGCCGGCGCCGCCGAGCCACGACAACACCGAGTGCACATTGACCAGGGCGCCTCCACCGTTGGCGGCGAGGATCGGTGCAAAGGCTCGCGTCACCCGAAGCGGCCCGAAGACGTTGGTGTCGAAGGTGTCCGTGATGTCATCCCAGCTGCCGGTCAGCAGATCATCCAGGTGCGAAACCCCGGCGTTGTTGATGACGATGTCGACGTCACTGGCGATATCCGCCAGTGCTGCAACCGAATCCGCCGAACCGACCTCAAGGCCATACGCGACCACCTCGAGGCGCTCGTCGTCGAAGGCCGTTCGTGCGGTCGAGTAGACCTTACGGGCGCCCCGGGCCAGCACCTCGTCGACCAGGGCTGCGCCCAGGCCTCGTCTGCCACCCGTTACCAAAACCACCTTGCCTGCTACATCGGTCATGTCCCATCCTTTCCAATTTGACTAACGATCTCGTTACCTAGATAGAACCACTCGCATTGCCGAATGTGACCGATAGTCGTCTGTGGCGTTCGTGACAGGGGAACTTGGGAATGGGGGCGTGGCGTGCGGTGTTGGGGCGGTGCCGCTTGCGGTGGGGGAGTACGGCGCGGTGGCGCGCCAAGCGTCGCTAAGCGCGCAGCGTCGAGAATCGGCCAGGGGAGTGGATCGTCGCTGGCGGTCGCTGGAGTGCGGCCGATACTTGTGCGCTGACGACTCGCTGGAGCTCCGGCAAGTCTGCGGGTAGGCCTGGGGCGGTTCCCGTCTCGGCGAGGAGGACGACGTCATTGGCAATCCCTGGCACCGCGACAGAACCGACGGGGAGCAGGAGCGTGGCGGGGAGCAATGCCACTTCCATTTGATCGGGATACCGTGACAGCGGCCCGATGAACCGTCCGGTGATGGTCACGATGGCGACGACGCGTTCCGCCGTGAAATTCTCGGTGGCCACGCGCGGGTCAGCTGACGTCGGCATCACCTGGGACGAGGTGATCGCCGATGTTGCGGGTGCACCCGACAGGCCTCGGTAGGTAATACCTGGTGTCGCAGGCAGTTTGGCAAGGGTTGCCGCGATGTCAGCCGACATGCTGGCCTCCTTCAGATGGTTTCGTGGGAGTGTTCCCACCCGTGCTTGATGGCTTTAGCTTTGGGGGCAGCGGTGAGGTCTCGGAGCGAAGCTCCTCCGGCATCCCGTCCAAGAGTTGGTCTACCAACTCGTCGTATGTCAAAGGGAGCAGGCGGTTTTCGGGCTGGATTCCGCCAGTGCGCAAGATGAAGTACCTGCTGGGGTCTGCGATCAGCTCGTACTTCGACACGAACTCCGCCCTCGGCGTCCAGCGCACCCGAGCGTCCAATCCGCTGTCTTCCCAAGCCCACGCGATGGGATCCAGTCGGCGGTTCATCCGAAGAGTTTCGCCGAGGGTCCAGATGATGTACTTCGACACGTCGTCGGCATCGGTGAAGAATCCAGCCGAGGCCTCGAGCGGACTGTTCCGCCGCTCGGTCGTTGCGGTCAGCACGTAGTACCCACCATCGGCAGGGTCCACGATGTACGACGTCCAGCCCGGCAGCGGGTACCCATGCCGCAGATGCAGACGGCCCGCCTCCCACCTCGGCTCATCGTGCGCAGGTTGGCCGGCCGAGGTGTAGATACGACGCCAGCGCTGCCATCGGCTGATCAGTTTGTCCAGGTGTGGGTCGGCCGAAGGTGTGGGGCCCGCGACATCCGTGCCACGCGTGCCAGCAAGCGGATGCATGGCACTGGATGAGACATGCTGGCGGAGTTCATATTCGAGCTCTTCGCGGCTCAGCAGGAGAATGTGAGACAGCGATACCGCGTCGGATGCGCCCATCCAGCCGCGATCGGTTGGCTCGCTGTCAACTGTCAGGCTGACTCGGCCGGGTGCCTTCTCGGGGTCGGGTTTCGACAACGAGACTCGCGGGTGGAGTCCGCGGCGGTACCACCAGAATGGCGGCGACGAGGGGGATAGACCGCCTTGGTGGTTGAGGAACAACAGGCATTTCTCGGCATCAGCGAGCTGCCTGAACATCCAGTAGCGAACCCGATTGCCGCGTTCCTCAGCTTCGATGTAGAAGACCTCGTCTTCCGGCACAAGGAAATACCGCGGTTCGCCACTGCGGTTGGCTGTGTCTTCAATCATCGTGCGGCCAAGTCAACGACCAGCCGATGAGGCAGAGGGGCATTTCGTTGCTCGCATCAGACTGGCGTCCCTCGGTTGGTACCAGGTTTCAGAATCAACAGATCGTCGTGCTCGCGCCGCCGGCAGGCCTCGGCAAACTCGATTGCTGCACTAGCGTCAGACAGAAATACGTCGGACTGTTCGGGTGAAATCGCGTAGTGCTCTTCGTAATCCACTACCCCGTTGCTGACTGGGATCGCGACGTAATGTCTTCCGGATTCGAGCTCGGCACCGATCGAGTAGCGATCTTCTCTTGAGACGAATACGTCGCTGAATCTCACGCAGTCCTCCGAATACTGTTGAGGGAAATCCGCCGGCTGGCTAGTCACGGACGCTAAAGAGTGGCGGCCCATATTCATTCGTGAACGATTGCACAATCTCTGCAGCGGGCGCCTCTAAATAGCGTGAGAGCGCAACGAGCGTGCCGGTGGAGACGATCTTCCCACCGCTCGCGATCGCCACCACCGAGCCGTTGGTTGCAACAAGCACGTGCCGACCGATGTCGTCGATCTGAAGTGTCGCGACTTTATAGGCTCTTCATGATTGAGGGTGTAGAACGGTCAGCTGCTGTCGGCCTGTGATTGGGGTGTCTGGTTGGCTGGGTGTGT
>NZ_JBJIAI010000048.1:0-15421 GCF_045311035.1 Mycobacterium sp. SMC-13 | reverse complement strand
GGACGAAGACCGCCGACCAAATCCTAGCCAGCATCGGGAACTACTGCACTCGAATTAATGACTCAAGACACTAGCTCCTTGATCAACCACTCTGATGCGGCGTCCGGCGCCGTCGCGTTTATCCTGCTCACATGCCCACAGAATCCATGCGGATGTCATTCCGCCGACACATGCGCGACGAGGTGTTGCGGGCGGCCCGAGAACTCACGATCGAGAAAGGGTGGGAGCGAGTCCGAATGAGCGAGGTTGCAGAGCTCGTCGGCGTATCTCGCCCAACTCTGTACAAGGAATTCACCGACAAGCAGGGCCTAGGCGACGCATTGGTTGTCACTGAAGGTCAGCTCTTCTTGGAAGGAATTCACGCCGTCCTTGCATCGCATACCGGTGATATCGGTGGTGGAATCACCGCCGCCGTGGAGTACACGCTCAAGGAAGCTGAGGCCAGTCCTCTGCTGAAAGCCGCGTTGACATCGACCCGTACAACTACAACGGGGACACGCGACAGCGCAACCGGTGTCCTTCCGCTGTTGCCCACATCCGCATCACTGCTTGAGTTGTCATCGGCCGCGCTAATCGCGTGGTTCGGCGAGCACTTCGACCAGCTCGATCCCGAGGACGTCAATGAAGTGGCCGACGTACTGGTCCGGCTCACCGTCAGCCACCTCGTGCTGCCAGCCGCCGACGCCCACACCACCGGGCGGCGAATCTCGCAGGTAGCACTGCGCTATCTGGCCCCGCGATAGCGGTGGATCAATGATCGGCCTGTCACGCGCGAGGCACTGGCGGCCACCGCCACCGTTGCACCGCTATTGTCCAAGGCCGCATAGTCAATGAGATCAGCTGTTCAAGAGGCACTCTCCGAAGGCAACAGATCGCTGCCGATGCCTCTGCCAGCTTCAACTATGCACTTTTAGGCACAAGCAGGCCGAGTAAGCACTTGCCGATGGCGTCGTCAGAAACAGCGTCGACTCTAACTCATCACTTCACGCGTGCATTGAAAATACGAGGCGTACAGCAGATTTCACTGGGGCATGGTCGGCCGATCCGAGTTCAAACCCTGGTCTCAGCCCGGTCTCGTCGCGAGACGCAAAATGCGCGGCGACGGTCAGCGAAGAGTTGGGGGCGCCGAAGAGTTGATTGCCCTACCCACATGCTCGTACTTCATCCTCTGGGGCCGCCTCTCAACAGCAACTGAATTCTGATCAGTGTCGCGCGCTCTGGTCACGATTCAGTTGCCGCCGACACCGCCAAGCCGATTCCCGTAGGAGTGTCACACCGGCTGCAGTTTGGGTGGCTCGACTTGCCCAAAATGTAGTCGATCCTGGGCCACCCGCCCGCTCACTTCTAGACCGAGCCGACACCGCCATGCACACATAAGACTACGCTTGCAAAAGGGCACTTCTGTCGATATATTTACTTTCAATATATATCTGTAAACGTGCCGCGCCGTCAGGTCGGACACACAGAGCTGCCTCCTCCCGAAAGGTCAGAGCGAACATGCTTGAAGACAAAGCTTCTCGGAATACTCGCGTTCTACCAACACCACGACGAGTGACGTTTGCGATGCCGTCAGGGAATCGCCGACAGCATTTCGTAGACGACGATCTTGTGATGAGTCATTTCATAGCCGTACTATCGGCGACGTTTCCGGAGGGAGAAGATTTCTTCATACGATCAGTGCGCCAATTCCGAACTTCGGTGATCGACGCAAGCCTGCAAGAGGCGGTAAAAGGCTTTGTGGGCCAAGAAGCGACGCACCGATACCAGCATCGACTATTGAACGAGCGCCTTCAGACCATGGGATATCCCACCGCGCGTATTGACCGCCACGTAGGCAGGCTGATAGAGCGACTCGAAAAGCGTCTTTCTCCAGCGATGCGACTGTCACTGACCTCAGCGTTAGAGCATTATACCGCAACACTGGCGGAGATAATCCTCACTAGCGAAAGCGCCCGCCAACTCATCGGCAATGGCGAAGTGAGATCGATTCTTCTTTGGCATGCGTTTGAAGAGTCCGAACATAAGGCGGTGGCTTTCGATGTCTATCAAACAATCGGGGGCACCGAGCAGATGCGTATCCGCGGCATGCGCATCGCTTCGGTAATCCTTTTCGCCGAGTTGTTCGCCCATACGGCCCTTTCAATGGCCGCAGATCGCGCGTCCTACAATCCCATTCGCCTGTTGCGCAGCCTCTATCGATTTTCCCGTAGCCCGATTTTTACTGCGGACGCACTGCGGCGCTTTCGCTCTTACACGCAACGCGGCTTCCATCCAGACGACTGGGATAGTACCGCGGTCTTGGAATACTGGAGCCGAGAATTGTTCGAAGCAGATGGATCGCAGAAGTCCGTCGGCCCGTAGCTGAGTGGCCGACGCACGTCGTCTCGGTTACAGCGGGTCGACGCCAAGTACAGCGTGACCCATTTGAGTCAGTAGCGCAGTTGTGCGCTCGGTCGCCATCCCGGTTTCACCGTACTGAAGCGTCGACTGGATGGCGCCGATCGCTCCGTGCACTACGACACGTAGGCCGATTTCGTCTAGTTCGGGACGCAACTCACTCAGTACGTGCACCCACTCCTCAAGATACAGACGTTGTTTGCGGCGCAACCGGCTGCGGTGCTGCGCAGTGAGATTGTGAAGTTCACGGTAGTAGACGATGGCAAGCTCGCGTTGATCCAAGACGAGGGCTACGTGGTCTGCCACTAGCGCTGTCAGCGCCTCGGTCTCGCTTTTACTTTTCTCCACAATCAAAGAAGCGCGTCGCAGCAGGGAATCGATCACCTGCTCGAAGAGTGCCGTCAGTAAGCTTGCTTTGCTGTCGAAGTGACGATAGATCGCCGGACCGACGACACCAGCAGAATCGCCGATATCCGCCATCGACGCCGCGTGGTATCCGCGGTCGGCGATCTGCTGCGCGGCCGCCGCGAGAATCCTCTCCCGACGTTGATCTCCTTTACCGCGACTGTGAGCGACTGTCATGTGCGTTGGCGACCAGCCCTTTCGCCGAATTGGTGGAATTTATCATGCCACACAAGGGGTTGAACAAAATGTTAACACCGACTCATCAGGGAAGCCCACTGGCTTAGTGGAGATTCAGATCTGATGGCCCGCGATCGTGCCGGCGAGCCGATGGCCGAGCGCGCCGGCTGTGCAGCGTCTTTGATGGCGCTAAGTGAAAGTTCCCAGTTTCTCCCGGTGCGGCCGTTGCCTGTCGTCCTGCGTGACGAGATGGCATGACCACAGTGGACGTTAGCGGGGTTGTGTCCGGAATCCGGTGTAAATAGGGAGGACGGGCGTAGGTTCCGCTTCACGACCTGCAAGTCTGTGAAGAAGGAGTCGCGCCCGTGCCTGTTCGAGTATCAGCCCATCGACCGTATCCGCACCAAGATCCACGCCTTGTTTGGCGAGGATCGCGAGCTGCCGGAGATCCTTGAAGAAGTCGCCCGCCTGGGCGCCCAGCTTTGATGCAGGCGGCCCTGGAGGCCGAGGTCACCGAGTTCCTTGGCCGCGAACGCTACCAACGCACCGCCGCCTGTCCCGACGCTAACGACGGTTCACGCAACGGGTATCGGCCGGTGACGGTCAAAACCATCACCGGGCCGGTCACGCTGGAGCGGTCAAAGGTGCGCGGCAGGACCGCAGCGTTCGCGTCGCGGTTGTTCAGCAAGCACGTGACGAAAACCAACGCGCTGGAGACGCTGGTGATCGCCTCGTTCGTGCGCGGGCTGTCGGTGCGCGACGTGGAGGCCACCCTGGTGAAACACTCGGTGATCCGGCCGCGATCTCCAAATCCACGGTGCTGGAAGTGTGCAAGGCGATTCGAGCCGAATACCAGTCGTGGGCGCGTCGCCGACTCGACGAGATCACGCTGGACTACTTGTTTTTAGACGCCAGCTTCTTTCGGATGCACCCCGGGTCACCGGCCGAGCCGATGTTGGCCGCCTGGGGCATCACTACCGAGGGCAAGCCGGTGTTCGTTGGGTTGACCCCCGGGACCGGCGAGTCGACCGGCGTGTGCCGATTTCCTGACCGATCTGCGCGAACGCGGCCTTGGCTGTCCGCTGCTGGTCGTCTTTGACGGCGCCAAGGGCCTGATTGCGGCAATCGAACAGATCTACCCAAAAGCGTTGCCCCACAGATGTCTTATTCATCGACTTACGCCATCAGCCTGGAGTGGGCGGTACTCGACCGAGCCTCGGCCGATTGGCGCGGGCTGACCATGACACCGGTCGGCACCCGATTGCTGCAAGACTTACGCCGATCACTGCTTGACCCACCCCGTGAACTGCGGCCGCCGCCCGCCTCCATGAGTTCCAACACCGGCTCCGCAGAGCCCATTTCGGCCACCGCGTAGCGACCTCGGGTCGCGACGCCGGTACGACTCAGTAAGGGATCGCCGCTATACGTGTGAGGGTCTACCTGCCCGCATCTGCCAGCTTTTACCGCTGGCCATGATGGCTGGCGGTGACCAGGTCGATCGGTGGGATGTAGCCGGTGATGCTGTTGATGGTGCGATGCAGGCCGTGGTGCAGCGCGTCGATGTCGCAGCGGGCCAGGCCGCCAGCGGTGGCGATGACGTGTTCGGTGGTGAACGCTAGGTCGTTGATGGTGCCCAGGATGCGGCGGTCGGCGGTCTTGGCCACGGCCACCTGCTGGGGGCAAGATTGCCGAGCGTATCGGCGGGCAGCCCTTCGGCTTGCAGCGCGGCCTGGATCGCCGAGACGACGGGCGGTCCGATCGGGCGCAGCCCCGCGGCGGTGACGTTCGGCATGAACACCGGGAACAAGGTCCCGGCATGGGTCACCAGCAGGCATTTGCGCCGGTCGATCCAGACCAGGTGGGCATACCAGTCCCGCGCGCACGCTTCGCCGATGGCCGGCTCAGACACCCCCAGCAGCGCCAACACCTTGGCGGTACATCGCAACATCACGAGTCATGATGGCAGGCAAAGCCACCGACGGTCGGTACGCAAGAACACCGTGGCTTGGCGCCGGTACAGTGTGGCGACGTGTTGGTCGCTGATCTGCATCACTTCCTCGACATGCCGGGGTGTGCTGCACGTATAGGTGACATCTGAGTTGGCTTGCCGGGACCGTCGGGCCTATCCGAATTTCGGTGTAAATGGTGGTTTCCCTAGCCTCGGTTGAGGTCGTGCATCCTGTCGGCGAATGTTACCGCGAGCGCGTTCAAAGCGGGCTTCCATCGCACTGCCCATCGCTGCTGGCCAGTGCCTTTCGGATCCAGTGATCGGGTCACCAGATACAGACATTTGAGTGCGGCAGCCTCGGAGGGCACATGCCCACGTGCCTTAATGGCCCGCCGGTAGCGGGCGTTGAGTGACTCAATCGCATTGGTACTGCGCAACACTCGGCGAATCTCGGTGGGATAGTCCAAGAACGGAATGAACTCGTTCCAGCAGGACCGCCACATCCGGATCAACGCCAGATAGCGTGCGCCCCACTGCTCGTTGAGGTGCTCGAGCGCGTCCTCGGCAGCGGTAACCGACGGTGCGGTGTAGATCGGCCGCAGATCGCGTTTGAGCCCGTCCCAGGTCTGGCGCGGCAGGTAACGGAAGCTATTGCGAATGAGGTGCACGGTGCAGGCCTGCACGATGGTGGCCGGCCACACCTCGCTTATTCGAATCGGGCAGCCCCTTGAGTCCGCCACAGACCAGGAAAACACGTCGGTGACGCCCCTGTTGCTCAGGTCGGTCAGCACCGCGAACCAGAATTTGGCTGATTCCCCGTGCTCGTCACCGGCCCAGAGCCCGAGCACATCCTTGTGGCCGGCTAGGTCCACGCCGATCGTGGCGTAGAACGGCCGGTTGGCGACCTGCCCGTCGCGGACTTTCACGCTCAGTGCGTCGACGATTACTGCGGCGTAGATCGTCTCCAGCGGCCGGGCCACCCAGTCGGACATGTCACCGATGATCTTGTCGGTGATCCGGCTGATCGTATCTTGAGAGATTGTGGTGTCGTAGAGCTCGGCGAAGTGCGCGGCGATCTCCCCTGTGGTTATACCCTTGGCATACAACGACAACACGATCTCATCGACCCGGGTCAACCGCCGCTGACGCTTACCAACGATCTGCGGCTCGAACGTGCCGTCCCGGTCCCGGGCACCACAATGTCGATCTGGCCGACGGTGTCAGTGAGCACCGTCTTGGTGCGCGTACCGATACGGGAGTTGGCACCGTTTCGGCCAGCCGGGTCGTGCTTGTCATAGCCCAGGTGAACGGCCAGTTCTTCCAGCGCAGTCTCGACCACCGTCTTGGTCAACGCCCGAAGCACCCCGTCGGTGGTACCGGCGAACGACACCCCGCAGGCCTGCAACAGGCGCACCAGCTCCCGCGCGGTCGCCAGCTCATCCGGTGCGGGTGAGCTCGCCATGGACACATCATCGTGAGTATCAGCTGCAGAGGACACAGCCCTCATCGTCTCGGTCACTGTGGACCCTTCCCACCAAGCTCACGCTCGGCGTATTGGGCCATTTACACCGAATCCCGCAAACTCCCCCCAAGTATTCACTTGCGGCGCCGAAGCGGGCCACGACCGAAGCGTGGTGACGGCAGTTGGTAAGCGCGTCTTCACTTCCAGCCGGCGTTCTCTACAGCGATTGTCGCGAGCACGTTCGACGCTCACTCGATCATCGACGAGCGATTCGAGCGCTCTTGTGAGTACAGGGTTCGAAAGTACCAGGTATCTACCGCTCGATACACGAGCAAGCCTAGCGCGATGGTAGTGATAGTTGCGATGAAACGACATCAGGATGGGTAAGTCCCCTGGCATGGTGGGGTTTCGGGACCGGGGGGTGACAGTGCGGGATCCTTGGCCGGGTGTTGGGGTTGACCCCTGATGGTGGACATCTGATCGCGGTACTGCTGGTCCTGCGGGGAGGATGTTCCCGTGTCGGGAAACCGCAAGAAGTACGCCCCGGAGTATCGCGAGCAGGCCGTGCGCCTGGTTGTCGATACCGGTCGGCCCGTTGCGGACGTAGCCGCAGAGATCGGTGTCGGAGATCAATTGCTCGGCCGGTGAGTCGCCACCGCCAGAGCACGTTCGGCATCCGATAATCCCGAGGTGCTCGACGATGATGAACGCAAAGAGTGAGAACGGTTACGCACAGAGAACGCCGAATTGCGTTTGGACCGTGCGTTTTTGATAAGGACGCAGCCTTCTTCGCCTCCGAACAGAACTGGTAGAGATGTACCGGATCATCGAAGCGGAGAAGGCCAACTTCACGATCGTGCGGATGACTGGACTGTTGGAGGTGTCCCGGTCGGGCTTCTACAAGTGGCGCACAGCCCGTGCGGCGGGGCCCACGCCGGCCCAGCAGCGCCGTGAGGCGATCGACGTCAAGGTCAAGGGTTTCCACGACGCCTCCGATCAGGTGTACGGCGCACCGCGCATCCTGGCCGATCTGCGTGAAGACGGGGAGGTGATCTCCCGCAAGACGGTGGCGGCCTCGATGCGCCGCCAACGCCTGGCCGGGATCAGCCCGCGGAAGTTCACCCCGGTGACCACCGTGGTGGACCTCGACGCACACCGCCCCAACGACCTGGTCAACCGTCGATTCGACCGCGGTGAGCTCGACAAGGTCTGGACCTCGGACATCACGTACTTGCCTACCGGTGAGGGCTGGCTGTACCTGTGCGCGGTTCGACGACGGGTGCTCGCGGCGGGTCCTGGGTTGGGCAGTCGAGGACCACATGCGCACCGATCTGGTGGAGTCCGCACCGTCGATGGCAGTGGCGCTGCGTGGGGCCTTGCCCGCACAGGTCATCTTCCACGCTGACCGTGGCACGCAGTACACCCTGGGACAAGATACGCCTGGCCCACCAAGCACGCTGCCAGGCTCGCAGTCGGCGACTGGATCGAACGGATCTACAACCGCCGACGAAGGCACTCCAAGATCGGCATGATCAGCCCAATCGACTTCGAGCACCGCCATCATCAGACGGCACAAGCCGCCTGACCCCGTGTCCACCATCCGGGGGCAACCTCACACTATGCCTGTGCGCAATCAAGGACGTGTTCTCCAACCGGATCATCGGCTACTCGATCGACTCCCGACGCGGTGACGTCGGAGGCTGCATTCTGTATCCCGATCGCGGATCTCAGTTCAGGTCAAGGAAATTCGTTCACAATCTGCATCGACACGTCACGGTCGGATCGATGGACCGCGTCGGGACAGCTGGCGACAACGCGGCCATGGAGAGGTTCTCCACGTCTCATGCAGAAGAAGCGACGGTTGTGACCGCGAAACCGCCCGGTATCAGAGCACTGCGCACGATAACCGCTCACGCACGCAATGCAAACACCTATCCTTCTCGGGCGCCGACCAAGGTGCGGAACGGACCAGAGTCAAGTCGTGGCTCCTTGGGCAAACCGAGCAGCTTCTCCCCAACAATATTTCGCTGCACTTGAGAGCTACCCGCGTAAATCGTTGCGGCCCTTGCGGCGAGCGCAGACTCAACCCACGCGAGCGACGCGTTCGGCGTACCGAGGTCCGCCGTTATCAAGGCTCCATTTGTTCCCGTGCCAGACGGCGTGAGCACGTCCGACCCGAGTATCTCCATTGCAAGTTCGGTTTCACGTTGGAAGAACTCACTCCAGATTATCTTCGTCATCGCCGCCTCGGCTCCGGGATACTCACCCTTCAAGAAGCGCGACAACGCTTGGTAGCCACGACAGCGCATGATCTCGACGCGGCTGCAGGCCCACGCGAGTTGTTCACGGATGTGCGGGTCGCTCGTCTTGCCTCGCTCTCGCGCCAGGTCAATGAGCCGAGTGACGTCGGCTTGAAATCGGATTGCGTCGGTGGTGACGCTGGTTCCGCGCTCGAAACCGAGCAGGGTCATCGCCACCGACCATCCGCCGTTGAGCTCCCCCACAATGTTGCCCGCCGAGGTCCGAGCGTCAGTGAAGAATACTTCATTGAACATCGTCTGACCGACCATGTTCTTGATGGGCCGAACCTCGACGCCCGGCTGATTCATCGGTACGAGGAGGAAGGAGATCCCCCTGTGTTTGGAGGCGTCCACGTCCGTCCGACACAAGACGAAAATCCAGTTTGCGAGATGACCGGCGGAGGTCCAAATCTTCGATCCGTTGATCACCCACTCACCGTCGTCAAGCACCGCCCTGGTCCGCAAACTGGTGTGCCTCGTTGCGCCTGCCGCGCGATCACTATGTGCGTCTGGACGGCAATGATTACTCGGTGCATCCCGGGGCCGTCGGACGGCGGGTGCTGGTGCGGGCGGATCTGGATCGAGTCCACGCGTTCTGCGACGGGGAACTGGTCGCCGAGCATGAACGTATCTGGGCAACGCATCAGACCCTGTCGGACCCGGCGCACGTTGAGGCGGCGAAAGTACTGCGGCGCAGGCGAATAGCAGCCAAACACGCCGTGGCTGAACCGCAAGTCGTGACCCGATCGCTGACCGATTACGACACCGCGTTCGGTGTGGACCTCGATGGCGGGGTGGCCTGATGGCGACCGCGAAAACCAGCCCAGCCGGCCGTGATGTCCGCGCTGAAATCGCCTACCTGACAAGGGCATTGAAGGCACCGACGTTGCGCGATGCCACCGAAAGGCTCGCCGAGCGGGCTCGCGCGGAGAACTGGAGCCACGAAGAATACCTGGCCGCGTGCCTACAACGGGAAGTGTCCGCTCGCGAAGCCCACGGCGGCGAAGGACACATCCGATCGGCCCGGTTTCCGGCACGAAAATCGTGGTGGATTCAAGGTCCTAGTGCAACAGCGGGTGGATCGGACGGGTCGGACAGTAGTTCGTCGAGGCGTTGGGCGGGTGTTTTCCAGTCCAGGGGTTTGCGTGGCCGGTTGTTGAGTTTGGCGGCGACGTGGTCCAGATAGTCCTCAGGAAATATCGATAGATCGCTGCCCTTGGGGAACCACTGGCGCAGAAGACCGTTGGTGTTTTCGTTGGTGCCGCGCTGCCAAGGCGAGTGCGGGTCGCAGAAGTAAATGTCCAGATCGATCGCTTCGGTGATCTGGGCGTGGTTGGCCATCTCCTTGCCCTGATCCCAAGTCAAGGTTTGACGCAGCATCGCCGGCAGCCGGGGCATCTTGGCCACGATGGCGTTCTGTACCGCCTCAGCGGTGTGGTTCTCGGGCAGATGCAGCAGCACCGCGTACCGCGTGGACCGCTCGACCAGCGTCCCGATCGCTGACCCTGATTCGGTGCTGCCCAGGATCAGGTCGCCTTCCCAGTGCCCGGCCACAGCCCGGTCGAGGGCCTCGGCGGGACGCTCACTGATGTTGATAATTCCGGGGATGCGTCCGCGGCGTTCCCCGGCCCGGCGGCGTGGGTGACGCAACGCTCGCCCAGTGCGCAGGCAGGTGTGCAGTTCCCGACGCAGATTGCCTTTGCCCTGCACGTAGATCGACTGGTAGATCGTCTCGTGGGACACCCGCATCTCCAGATCGTCGGGAAACTCAACCACCAGCTGCCGGGCGATCTGCTCGGGGCTGAGGAAATCTTTGAGCCAAGTCTGCACCTGGGTATGCAGACGAGCGCTGGTAGCCAGCTTGCGCGGATGCGGTCGCCGGGCCTTGCGCTGGGCGCGGCCCTGGGCGGCGCTGGGGAAATAGTGCGGGCGTCGCAACGGTCCGCCCCGCCACGGGGCACCGAAACGGAACTGCGGCCGGTACTTGTTGCGGCCATCAGAGCTGTTGCGTTTGATCTCCCGGCTGATCGTCGAGGGCGCCCGTCCTAGTCGCTTGGCGATGCAACGGATCGGTTCCTGCGCCGCGACCGCCAGCCCGATCTGCTCACGCTCGGCGAAAGTCAGCCGGGTGTACTTCCTTGGCGCCGAATCGATCTTGGGTTTCACCCCGCCAGCGTTGACAAACCACTGCCATCCAGTGCCCGGCGACACGCCGGCAGCGACCGCAGCCGCATCGATCGACAGCTCAGAACTGACATGAGACCAGAACAGGCGCACTACCGAAGGCAGAGGGCCAGGACGCATGCAACAACCCCCCAGATAGGAGCTGTTGCACTAGACCCCTGAATCGAAGCGTTGGAAGAGTTCGATTTCGAACACGCACGCGGACTCAAACGCGACACCATCGCTCACCTGGGCACCTTGGACTTCGTGACCGCGCGAGACAACGTCGTGTTCCTGGGCACACCGGGCACCGGCAAAACCCATCTGGCGACCGGACTGGCCATCCGTGCCTGCCAAGCCGGTCATCGGGTCCTGTTCGCCACCGCCGCCGAATGGGTAGCCCGACTGGCCGAAGCCCACCAAAGCGGCCGCATCCAGCACGAACTGACCCGAATGGGCCGCTACCCCCTCATCGTCATCGACGAAGTCGGCTACATCCCATTCGAACCCGAGGCCGCCAACCTGTTCTTCCAGCTGGTGTCCTCGCGCTACGAACGCGCCAGCCTGATCGTCACCTCCAACAAGGCCTTTGGCCGCTGGGGCGAAGTCTTCGGCGACGACGTCGTCGCCGCAGCGATGATCGACCGCCTCGTGCACCACGCCGAAGTCATCACCCTCAAAGGAGACAGCTACCGACTCAAAAACCGCGACCTCGGCCGCCCACCTACCGTGGCCACCACCACCGAGGAATAATCACCACCACCAACCCAGGGGGTCAAATTTCAGATGCCGCCAGGGGGTCAAATTTCAGATGCCGTCGACACCGCGGGCACTTTCCGACTGAGCAGGCCGCGCTCAGGTGACTGTATCTGGTGACGCGTTCCCTGGAACCCACCGGGGTGGGCAGGGCACGATGGATGATGCGGTGGAAGCCAGCGCTCAATGCGTTTGCAATCACGTTCGGCGACCGATTCCCGGCAGCCGAAACCTACTGATGGAAACCGCCGGAAACACCGTTAACGAGATAGTCCCCATTTGGTCGATAAATGTAGATTTCTGCAATTGTCATCCAGAATATTTCGTTTGCTGTACCAGATAATTTTCGGTCCTTATGACTGTGGCACGGCATCGAGAACAACATCAATAGGCATAACTATTGCACTGGTGTGCGTCATCGGGCAATTCGATTGGCCCGCTTCAGGCGAGGGGTGGTTTCGTGTGGATGGTCGATCAGGTATCGCATCCCGTCGACAACCCTAGTTGCGCGCCGCTCAGCGTAGGCATCTCGTATCGAGAGTCATCATCGCCCCGAATCGCTTAAGTTCGAAGGGGTGGACGTTTCACGGTTTCTGTTCGCGCGTGAGGGCACCGCGGTGGCAGAGGGCGTGGTCACGCTGGCCGCAGCGAAGTCGATCCATACACCCCGCCCCGCGCTGCTTAGACCGGCTGTTTCTTGAGTGAACGGTGTAGGCAGCGAGGTGCGGGTAGCGCTTGTGCAGGCGCGGATCGTATCCGGGCAGTATGTTGGCCAGGCTTACATCGCCGGCGTAGTGGGTGAGCACCCGTGGGTCCATCACTCGACGCCACAGTGGCGGGCACATCGCCATCAACAGCATGGTGCCGTAGCCGCTGGGTAGCTGAGGGGCTTCGTCGGCGTGGCACAGGGCCTGGTAGCGGCGCGTCGGGTTGGCATGGTGATCGGAGTGCCGTTGCAGGTGGAACAGGAAGATGTTGGCGATTCTGGTGTTGCTGTTCCAGCTGTGGGTGGCGCGCACGTGTTCGTAGCGGCCGCTGGGTAGTTTCTGGCGGCGCAGGCCGTAGTGCTCCAGATAGTTGATTGTTTCCAGCAAAAAGACGCCGATAGCGGCCTGGCCGATCAGCCAGGGCAGCACGGTGGTCCCGAACCACAGCCCCAGGGCGACATACAGAACGATGCTCATCAGCCAGGCGTTGAGTACCTCGTTGTGCAGTGACCAGGTGGATTTGTGCAGGCGGCGCATCCGCGTACGTTCCAATTGCCATGCCGAGCGCAAGCCACCGATGATCGACCGAGCTATGAAGGCGTACAGGTTTTCGCCCACGCGCGAGCTGGCCGGATCTTCGGGTGTGGCGACCCGCACATGGTGGCCGCGGTTGTGCTCGACGTAGAAGTGGCCGTAGCAGGTTTGGGCGAGTGCGATCTTGCTCAGCCGGCGCTCGGACAGGCCGCGTTTGTGGCCGAGTTCGTGCGCTGCGTTGATGGCGATGCCGCCGACGGTGCCAACCGACGCCGTCAAGCCGATCTTGTCGGCGAGTGTCATGGTGACCCAGCCGCCGCCGGCCCACAGCCAGCACGCGAAGATCACCGACAGATATTGGGCGGGCAGGAGTAGATAGGTGGTCAGCCGGTAGAAGAGAGCACCCTCGATCCGAGATAGTGTGTCGTCGGAGGCCTGATGCGGGTCGGGCCCGACGAGGTGGTCCAAAACGGGCACGATCACAAAGGTCAGAGCTATTCCGGTCCACCAGAACAGGGACAGGCCGGTAAGCTTTACCAGCACCCAGGACAGGCCGACCATGCCCGGGGTTACCGGACCTAACAGCCACAGGTAGCGCTTCGGGTCGCGCCAAGTCCCGAAGGTGTCGCTGGCGTGCGCCGCTCCACGAGTCTGAAGAATTCGCGCTACCACGCCCACAAGCTATTGATACCCGGTTTGCCCAGGGGCCGGTACGTGATGTGTGACACCCTGTACCAGTTAGGGGTGGCCTTTGGCGCAAACCTGCTGTGGGGTGTTCGACTGGGTGAGGATTCGCGATTCAGTCGCGGTTCTGGGGTGCCTTCAGCCGCTTCCCAACCGCGCGAATCCCAGAAACACCGTTTCGCACCTGGATAGGCAGCGGTGCGCTCATAATGAGCCGTCCGCTGTGGTTTCTGGATTCGCTAGTGAAACGAAGGTTCTTCATACCGCGGTGTTGGAAGATCATCCCCGGAAGTTCCGCTGGTCACTGTTGTGCGCATTGGCGATGACTCTGTATGCGGCACTGGCGACGTCTTCGGGGATTGCCTGGGCACATCCCGAAACTCAGGGTCGGGTCATTCGAGCGAAGGACCGACATCGAGAACGCCGGTGCCTCAGGTAGGACCAGCACACCACGGTGAAACCCATCCGGTCACCGCCGCGGCGACCGGAAAGGCTGATCCGCCGCCAGCGACAACATCGACTCCGCACGACACCGCCGCGGCGACCGCGACGGCGATTCCGAGCCATGTGCTCGCCGCGTCGGTCTCGGCCGTCGCCACCCCAGCGGCCCTCAAGCCTGCGGTCAAGAACGCCGCAAGTACCGCTCAAACTGTCACGACCAAAACCGTGAAGGCTGCCAAAACATCGGCCCTAACCGCCAGCGGCGCGACAACTACCGCGAGTTCGCCCAACGCTCCAGCCACGCCATCGGCACCGACTGCTCTAGACGGCGTAACGCTGGCAGTTCTGGGCGAGGAGCTGCAACGCAAGTCCACCGTAGGGACGCAGTCGTCCCCCGGTTACCTGGTCAACTCGGCGGTCAATACCGTGGCCGCGGCGCTAGTCGGGACCGCCGCCCACCTAAGCTCGGCGCTGGCCCACGATGTCGGTCAGGTCACCCAGTTCACCCGGCAGATGGTCGGGTTGGGGTTCGACCTCGGCACGATGGCGGCGTCACTGGTCAACAACATCGCAGTGCTGGGCGCCTACACGATCGGTCCCGACCTGCTGTGGGGACTGCCATACAAGGCGCTCAACACAGTGGCGACCGTGGCCGGCGACGTCAGTAAAGCGCTCACCGACACACCACTGAATGCCACCAGCAGCGGGCCGTTCGCGGTCGACTACGGCGTATACAACCTGCTGGGCTACCTGACACCGGGGGTGACGCCGCCGGGAGCCAACAATCCATCCATCACCGTCACCGCCGAACATCCGTTGCCGGTCATCTTCATCAACGCCACCGCGGCGAATCAGAACTACGACTGGAGCGTCGGGGCACCCGCACTCGCTGATGCGGGCTACAAGGTCTACACCTTCAACTACGGCAACAACACCAGCAATCCCAACTTTCCGATCCAGTCCACTGCCGACATCAAGCAATCCGCCGAACAGCTCTCCACCGAGGTCAACACGGTGCTTGCACAGACCGGCGCCTCCAAGGTCATCCTGATCGGCCATTCACAAGGCGGCGGAATCCTGCCCGAGTACTACCTCAACAACCTCGGCGGCGCCGCCAAAGTCTCACAGTTCATCGGCATCGCCCCGAGCAACCACGGCACCAATCTGGACGGGCTGACCAGCCTGCTGTCCATCCCTGTTTTAGGCACCTTGTTTAAGGGCCTAGTGGCACAGGGCGGCGCGGCCTGGCTAGAGCAGGCGGTGGGTTCGTCGCTAGTACAAAAAGCCTACAGCAACGGTGACACCCGGCCCGGAGTCATTTACGACACCATCGCCACCACCAATGATTGGGTAGTCACCCCCTACACACAGCTGTTGACCGTCTCTCTGGATGGCTATCACGGGGTGGCCATTCGTCATTGATCTTGCCGATGTGATCGGTGGCGTG
>NZ_JBJIAI010000047.1:0-17291 GCF_045311035.1 Mycobacterium sp. SMC-13 | reverse complement strand
TCATTTTCGAGAGACCTCGACCTCTATCCCGGCAACGACGCGCCAACCACCTCTACACCCTCATCTGTGAAGAGCCAGATAACCCGGCAGCAGATCGAATATCTCCTCATTGATCGCCGCCGCGTCGATCTCGCCGCGTTCGACGGCGTCGGCGAGCACTCCGTCCAGCACCAACTTGCGCTGCAGGACGAACTTCTCCTGCATCACCGCCTGCAGACCCGGGCTGTGCGACATCTCGTTCAGCACCGCCCGCATGGTCGGCGTGTGTTCGCGCGCCTGTTCGCAGGTGGCCCGTCCGATCTCCAGCAGGTCGCCGCGCAGCGAGCCGGTGCGGGGTGGCACGGCGGATTGCCGGGTGCCCTCGATGAACGCAGCCTGCACCAGGTCCGCCTTCGACGGCCAGCGCCGGTACATCGTCGCCTTGCTCGCTTTGGCCTTGGTCGCCACGGCTTCCACACTCAACCGGTCGTAGCCGTGCTCCCGTAACAGTTCGAGTGTGATGGCCAGAAGTTCGGCTTCCCGCTCACTCCATGGGCAGCCGGAGCTCGCGGGCATGTCCTCTGACATCGCCGTGCCCCTTTCTGCCGCACTCACCCAAGATGGAATACCAGAGATACACCGTGGCGTTGCACTTCGTTGCGGCAATGTGCGCAGGCTTTTGCTCATATGTCAATCCGGTTGCGATCGCACGTACGGTACCGTACCGTTCTGCTTTACGGGACGATTTGACGAGGTTGCTGCGGCTGCTCGTCAACGGGGGCGTCGAAAGGCTGTGGCTTGAGCAAGTTTTCGGTGAGCAAGTTGGCGCGCCGGCAGTGGATCGCCATCGTGGTGATCGTGGTGATCGCTCTGGTCGCGTTCAGTGTCGACCGATTGCGGGGCATCTTCGGTTCCGACAACGAGATATCGCGGCCCGGATCAGAAGCCCTGGAGAACACCGGCTACAACCCGAAACGGGTGTTGTTCGAAGTGTTCGGTTCACCAGGATCCACAGCCACGATCAATTTTCTGGACATCAATGCACAGCCGCAGCGCGTCGAGAACGTCACCCTGCCGTGGTCGCAGGCCCTGACCACCGACGATCCGACGATGTACGCCGACCTCCGCGCGCAGGGTGATGGCAGCACCATCGGCTGTCGCATCACCGTCAACGGCATCGTCAAGGACGAAAGGTCCACGAACCACGTGAACGGTTACATCGCCTGCTTGGACAAGACGGCATGAGCGAGCATCGCAGCGACGCCGCCGTCGAGGGTGCCCTGCCGGCACGGCTCATCCGCAAGTTCGCACTGCCGATCCTGCTGATCTGGATCGCCATCGCCGGCGTTTCCAATACCATCTCGCCGCAGCTCGAAGTGGTCGGCTGGGAGCGCTCGGTCGGGCAGAACGCACCCGATGCGCCCGGCATTCTCGCGATGCGGCACATCGGCGAGGTCTTCCACGAATTCGATTCCGACAGTGCGGCAATGCTCGTGATCGAGGGCGACAAGCCGCTCGGTCCGGAAGCCCACAACTACTACGACGGCTTGGTCAAGCGCCTCCAGGCCGACAAAGAGCACGTCGAGCACGTCCAGGACTTCTGGGGTGACCCGCTCACCGCCGGCGGTTCCCAGAGCAAGGACGGCAAGGCGGCACTGACGCAGCTGTATCTGCGCGGTAACCAGGGCGAAGCGATGTCGAACATCTCCGTCGACGCCGTCCGCAAGATCGTCGCCGACGATCCGCCGCCACCCGGTATTCGTGCGTACATCACCGGTGCTTCCCCGCTGGTGACCGACAACTTCGAAGTCGGCAGCGCGGGCACCAACGAGGTCACCGGCGTCACCTTCCTGGTCATCGGCATCATGCTGCTGTTCGTCTACCGCTCACTGGTGTCGATGCTCATCGTCCTGCTGACCGTCGCCATCGAACTCGCGGCGGCCCGTGGCGTCGTGGCGGTCCTCGCGCACGCCGGCGTCATCGGTCTGTCCACCTACGCGACAAACCTGCTGACCCTCCTCGCCATCGCCGCCGGTACCGACTACGCGATCTTCGTCGTCGGCCGCTACCAGGAGGCGCGCGGCAAGGGCATGGACCGAATCTCGGCCTACCACGACATGTGGCATGGCACGGTCCATGTGATGGTCGGCTCCGGACTGACCATCGCCGGCGCCGTGGCGTGCATGCAGTTCACGCGACTCCCCTACTTCCAGACCCTCGGCATTCCCGCCGCCCTCGGCGTGCTCGTGACGTTGGCCGCTGCGCTGACGTTGGGGCCGGCGGTGTTGTTGATCGCCACCCGGTTCGGGCTACTGGAACCCAAGGTCGCCCAACGGGCACGGGGCTGGCGCCGCATCGGCACCGCCATCGTGCGCTGGCCCGGCCCGATCCTGGTGGTGACCGGCGCGATCGCGCTCATCGGTGTGTTCGCGCTGCCCGGCTTCGAGGTGAGCTACGACAGCCGTCCATACATCCCTGCCAGCGCACCCGGTGTCGTCGGCATGGAAGCCGCCGAACGGCACTTCACCGAGGCACGCATCAACCCCGAGCTGGTGATGATCGAAGCCGATCACGACATGCGCAACCCGGCGGACATGCTGATCCTCGAGCGCGCCGCCAAGGCCGTGCTCCACACACCGGGAATCGCTCTGGTGCAATCGATTACGCGGCCGCTGGGTACGCCGATCACCCACAGCTCCATCCCGTTCCAGATCAGCGCCTCGAGTGCCAGCCAGATCATGAACCTGGGCTACCAGAAGGACCGGGCCAACGATCTGCTCAAGCAGGCGGGCGAGATCGACAACACCATCAGCGTGCTCAAGCAACAGCTGTCGTTGCAGAAGCAGAGCGCCGAGGCGACGCACGACCAGGTCGAGGCGTTCCACGACACCGTCACAACGGTCAATGATCTGCGGAACAAACTCGCCGATTTCGACGACCAGTTCCGTCCGTTGCGCAACTACTTCTACTGGGAACCGCACTGCTTCGACATCCCGATGTGCGCGGCACTGCGGTCCGTGTTCGACTCGCTGGACGGCATCGCCGATCTCTCTGACAAGTTCGGCAACATCACGGCCAGCCTCGACAAGTTGGACGCCCTGCAGCCGCAGCTGGTGGCGCTGATCCCACCACAGATCGCCATCCAGGAGCGCAATCGCGAACTGACGCTGTCGAATTACGCGACCACCGGTGGCACCAACGCCCAGAGCGATGAAGCCCTGAAGAACGCCACTGCCATGGGCAAGGCCTTCGACGACGCCAAGAACGACGACACGTTCTACCTGCCGCCCGAGGCCTTCGACAACGCCGACTTCAAACGCGGGCTCAAGCTGTTCCTGTCGCCCGACGGCAAGGCGGCGCGAATGATCGTGACGCACCAGGGCAATCCCGCCAACCCCGAGGCCATCCCGCACATCAACGCGATCAAGGACGCGGTGTTCGATGCCCTCAAGGCGACACCCATGTCGGACGCCAAGATCTACATCGCCGGTATCGGCTCCACCAACAAGGACATCCAAGAGGGCACCAAGTACGACCTGTTGATCTCCGCGCTGGCGGCAGTCGCGCTCATCCTGCTGATCATGGTGATCGTGACCCGCAGCATCGTGGCCGCGGCCGTCATCGTCGGCACCGTCGTGCTGTCGCTGGGCGCATCGATCGGATTGTCGGTTCTGGTGTGGCAGTACATCTTCGGCATTCATCTGTACTGGGTCGTGGTGCCGCTCGCGATCATCCTGTTGTTGGCCGTCGGCGCGGACTACAACCTGCTGCTGGTGTCCCGGTTCAAAGAAGAGATGCATGCAGGACTCAACACCGGAATCATCCGGTCGATGGGCGGCACCGGCAGCGTCGTCACCGCAGCCGGTCTGGTGTTCTCGGCGACCATGGCGGCGTTCATCTTCAGCCCCCTCGTGGGCCTGGGGCAGATCGGTACGACCATCGGCCTGGGCCTGCTGTTCGACACGTTGGTGGTGCGATCGTTCATGACACCGTCGATCGCCGCACTGCTGGGCAAGTGGTTCTGGTGGCCGCAGATCGTGCGCCAGCGTCCGGTGCCCGCCGAGTGGCCGTCGCCGCGGAAGTTCGACGACGACGACCTGTCGCTCAGCGAGCGCTGACCGAACCGCACTGGACGGCGTGCTGCGCGGCACGCCGTCCGGAGTACACACAGTCGGCGAGCGACAGCCCGCTCACGTAGGAGTTGGCACAGATGCCGACAGCTGTGCGTCCCGCCGCGAAGAGGCCGTCGATCGGTTGTCCCTCAACGGTTTTCACGGCACCGGTGTCTTCGTCGACGATGAGGCCGCCGAGGGTGAACATCGGGCACGGATTGATGAGGCTCCGCTTGATCGAGATCGCGATCAGCGAGTACGGACCCCGTTCGATGGGGTGGACATATTCGGCCGGCTTGCCCATCGGATCAGGGCGCCCCGCTGCCGCGGCCTCGTTATGCTCAGCGACTGTCCGGCACAGTCCGCCCGGGTCGACGCCCGCCTTGGCGGCGACAGCTTCGATGGTGGCCGCCTCCACGCGATCGGTCCGCAGCATCGCCTCCATCTGCAGGCGCTGAAACCAGATCGCCTGCTGCGGGAGCTGTTTGCGCGCCTGCTCGAGCAGCGACCGGTCGGCCAGAATCCAGCCCCGTCCGTTGTGGCCCTGCACCATCGCGTTGCCGATGGCTGCGCCGTAACGGGTTTCGTCGATGAAGCGGTGCCCGCGTTCGTCGACGACAAGCCCGCCCAGCATCGCACTGGGCGGCGTGATGAACCGCCACGCGGACACGTTGTCCAGCCGATCCACGGCCGCGCCGACATCGACAGCCAACTGCATGCCGCTGCCGTCGTCCGCGCTGGTGCCGAGTTGCAGGCCATCGCGATAGTCCGGAGCGTGCTGCTGGATCAACTCACGATTGGCGATATATCCACCGGCGCAGAGGATTACACCCTTACGGGCACGGATGTCGACCGTTCGGGCGAAGCGGCGTTCGAGTGCGGCCAGCAGCCGGTCCATCGCCGCGCGCAGCGGCGGGTAGTAGATACCGGGCTTCACGGACAGCGCGGCGTATGTCGCGTAGCGTCGCTGCACCCACGCCGGCGCCTGCGCCAGGGTGCTGGTGCGGACACCCACGACCCGGCCTGCGGCATCGGTCAGAAGGGAATCGGCTCGCGTGTGGAACATCGTGCGTACACCCGCCCGGCGCGCTGACGCCGCCAGCGGCTGATAGATCTTTTTACCCGACGCGCCCGGACCCTTGGCCCGGTGGCCGCGCTGCACCGGCGGCGTGATCGCGCGGAAGTGGCCGGAGTTCTCACTGCCCGAGTAGTAGAGGTAGTACTTGTTGTTGGGATACGACGTCTTGTAGGGACACACCGAGGCCTCGAACGGCACGCCGTGTGCGGTGAGCCAGTCGATCATTGCGGGACTGCCGTCGACGAACCGCCGCAGTGTTTCCGGCCGCACCGAGTCACCGACCTCAGCGTGCAGGTATTCGTACATGGCATCGGCGCTGTCGGTGATGCCTGCCTGGCGCTGGACCCACGTGCCACCGCCGGCGTAGATGATCCCGCCCGACACCTGCGTGGCGCCGCCGCCGTTGAAGCGATCGATGGCGAGGACGTCGGCTCCCTGCGCACGCGCTTCGAGCGCAGCGCACACCCCAGCGGCTCCGTAGCCGACCACAACGACGTCTGCGGTGACGCTGCTCATGGTGATCCCTTCCGACACATCTAGAACTGACGGTTTAGACTCTGAGTACAACATATCAGTTTGGATGCCGGTTTCACGGTCGCCGGATTCCGTTGGTCGACCCCTCGTACACTTCGACTCGTGGTTGAACAGACGGGACGCGCGGTGCCCGCGGCGGTGGCGAGCAAGCTCTATGCCGCGGCCGACCTGATCGCCACCAAGGGCCTGGAAAACACAAAGATCGAAGAGATCGCCGCCGCGTCCGGCGTTCCCAAGGCCACGCTGTACTACTACTTCACCGGCAAGGACGACATCCTCGGCTTTCTGCTGCGGGATTCACTGGGCGACCTGGCGCGTGACGTTGCCGCGGCCGCCGATTCCACGGGAAGCGGGCGGGAACGGCTCATCGCCGTCATTACCGCGCAGGTCGCACACACCATGGATCGGCCAGGGACCAGCATGGCGTTGGTCGGCGACCTGGGCCGCGCCATCCGACTTCCCGACCTCGCTTCGGCGGTCCAGCATGCGTTCTACGAACCCATTGCCCGCGTGCTCGAGGCCGGCGCCGCGGACGGCACCTTGAAGCGCGTCGCGGATCCGCACACCGATGCTGTCAGCATTTTCGGTGCGGTCATGATGACAGCGCTGTTGCACAACGCCCTGAGTTCACAACGGACGCAACGCGACGTCGCCGGCGACGTGATCGACTTCGTCCTGAACGGTGTTGCCCCGGCGCGCTAGTCACGCCGCAAGCGCCGGCATCGTGCCGTGGGTGGCGATCGATACCTACCCCGGGAGTAGGAAGTCTTCGCCCGATCTCCAACCAGAGCACGATCCGGGCTGACCACTGACCTTCATAGGCTGTTGAACACGTAGTGCACCAATCTATTTCACGCACGAGCAAGAAGGTTCACAGTGAACACAGCAGCGACCGCGCGGGCCGCAATCACGCGAGCCGTGGCCATCTCGGCAGCAATGAGCGCGACCCTGACGATGGTGGCCACGTCGGCGTCGGCATCGCCGGCCCATCGAATGTTCCTGCTCGCCAACATGCACACGTGCGACTTTCAGCTTGTGACAACCCAATTGGGTCGCGCAAGCGCAAAACCCTTCGCCGAGATCACCTCGGACGGGCGCATCGCGGTGGCCCATATCGACTTGACGAACGGCGCCGACGACGCGCGGTACGTGGTGCGGGTGATCCCGGCACCCCACGCCGTGCTGGGCTGCCTGTCCGGTGACCGCGGCATCACCACGGGAACGCTCGTCACCGACGCCTTCGGCAGCGGCAGCATCACGCTGCAGGCGCCCATCCCGGCCGGCGCCACCGGCATGTGGCTGGCCGTGGACCTACCGTCTGCGCATTCGCAAGTCCCGGAGGAGTTCTACAGCAGCAACTACATCGCGCCGGTCTGATCAGGTCGAACCATCGCGCGTGACAACGACTTTCATCGTAGGCGCTGCCAGGCATTCCGCCCTATGGCGCGCCGATTCCCTTCACGAGCAGGACGACGGCGTCGGACCCGGCCCGTCGGTCGACCGAGATTTCCTGGTACTCAGGCGAATCCGCCCATTCACGGAACGACGGTTCGTCGGGAAACGACATCAGCACGACCTTCTCGCGGTCCCAGTCACCTTCGATGACCACGGGTGCCTCGTCGGCGGCGAGGATGGTTCCCGCGTACTTCGCGAACACACCCATGAATCGGCTCTGATACCTGTCATAGGCGGGTCGGTCCGTAAAGCGAAGCTGGGCAATGGCATACACCGTCATGGCGTGAAACTACCCGACGTCGGCGCGGTCAGTGTCGAGAACCACCGCGATACTGCACCATGCGTTCAGCACGGCAGGGCCGGGGCGCCGGCGGTCAGACTCCGGTCCACGCGCTGGCTATGCGCTTGCCGATGTCGACGACCTTCGCCTGCTGCGCTTCGGGCGCGTCGATCCGGCGGCCGACCTGCTTGGCGATGACGCGTTTGATCTCCGAGTCGACATCGGCCACGATCCGCAGGAGCTCGCCCCGCAGCGTCTGGGACGTCACGTTGACGGTGATGTCTTTGCGGTGCGGTTTCGGGATATCGATGATCAACAGCAGCGGTTCGGCGGCGCGCGCGGTGGCGATCAGCGCGATCTCACCCGTCACCTCGAACCGGGAGCGGTCCACGCGCAGGTCGATGAGCAGATCGATGTCCAGCGGAATGCGAACGTCGAACGCGATCATGTCGCCGTCTCTGCGTGTCACCTGTGGTTGCTCGATGCTGACCCGCGCCGTCACCCGCGCGATCCCGGCCGGCCCGGCGGGAAACGGCCCGAGCTCGAAGGTGTCGCCGGCCATCGTGCCGAAGCCCTCGGCAACACGGTCGGCGGTGACCGCGACCTCGAAGAACCTTCGGCCGAACTCCTCGTAGGTGGCGTAGTCGTGCGTCGACATGGGCACCAGGTCAGTCGACGGTGTGCACGATCAAGATGTCGATCTTGGCCTTGCGCGCAACATCGGCAGGCACCGAGCCCAACAGGCGGCCCGCTGCCGTATTCAGTCCGACATCGCCGACGACGATCAGGTCGGCGTCGACGTCTCGCGCCAACGTGGTCAGCGCCTCGACGGGCGCACCGATCACCGACCGCTCCACGACATGCTGTGCGCCCGCACCACGCGCGAGTTCGGCTGCGTCGCGGAGGATTTCGTACACGTGCGCGTCACCGTGCACCCGGTATCCGGCGTCGCGCCCGAGTACGTCCTCCGCACGGCGATCACTGGCCTTTTCAGGTGCGGCCGCCCGTGCCCAGCTGCCTTTTTCGACTTCGTGGAAATGGGCCGTCGCAATCACCAGTTTCGCGCCCTGCTGAGCGGCGAACGTCGCGGCGTGCTCGACGGCCTTCATCGACGAGTCTGAGCCGTCAGTTCCGACGAGGACGGTCCGGTAGGTGCCCATGGCTGTCTCCTTACGGGAGTGACGTCGTGACGACACTAACGCGAACAGGCCGGTTGACGTGGGCTTTTGAGTGCATCGCGGGTAGGCACTGTCGAGGTCTCCCCCGATCGGTGGACATCGATTTCCTCCCCCACGTCGGCCGGTCGCCGGACAGACCCGCGGCGGCCCGAGCGAGACGCTGTAGGCATCGCTGAACCGCGAAGCCACCGACTCGTCCGGGAAGGACACCACCATGACCGCCATGTCGATCGACACCATCGGACCGGAGCCGGTCGACCGCCCGGACGCCGCGCGATCCGCTGCCAAACGCCGCGTGATCATTCGGACCGTTCTCGAGATCGGGAGCCCGTTGGTCGCCTTCTACGGCCTCCGCGCCACCGGGCATTCCGAGTACTTCGCGTTGTTGGCCGCGACGGTGGTCGCCGGTATCCCGGTGGCATACGGGCTCGTGAAAGCACGTCAGCTCGATCCGTATTCCGGGTATCTCATGTTGATGTTCGGCCTGACCCTGGCGGTCGCACTGGTCACCACCGACCCCCGGCTCGTGCTGGCCGGGCAGACGCTCGTCGGCGGCGTGGCGGCGGCGGTGTTCCTGGCGAGCTGCCTGCTCGGAAAGCCCATGACACACTTCGTCGCGGCCCGCTTCATGCCGGCTGCCACGGCGCACACCCCGACCACCGCGCTGCACGCGTTGCACATCCGGCTGAGTGCCGTGGTCGGCATCGGCCTGTTGATTCAGGTCGCCATCCTGCTCGGCATCATCTTCACGTTCCCGTTCGACGTCGCCAATGGCTTGGTCAACGTGGTCGGTTCGGTCGTCGTTCTGGTCCTCGGCGCGGTGGTGGCTCTCATGGTCCGCCGTTTCAAGCAGACCCTCGCCGGCTGAGCTGACGCCGCCGCAACAGACCCTGCGCCGCTTCGACGCAGGGTCTGAGCCGCTCTGCCGGACCGATGCCGGCGAGCGCCGGCGCGCGTTGCGGGACTTCCAGGCCGATGACGACGTCGTCGGGAAGCGCCGCAAGGATTTCCAGCAGCGGCAGCTCGCCCTCCCCCGGCACCATGCGTTCGAACATGGCCTCTTCTGCATAGTTGTCGGTCCGCGGCGTGAGCGTGGTGTCACAGAGTTGGGCGTAACCGATCTGGTCGGGAGCGATCGCCGAGATCTCGTCGGCGCCCGAACCCGAGCGCACCAGGTGCATGGTGTCGACGAGGAGCCGGACATCGGGCCGCGAGACCTGTTGGAGCACAGCCAGTGCCGTCGACAGATCGCCGATCGTCAGGCCCGGCACGGGTTCGACGACAGTCTCGATCTGCCGCTCGGCCGCGTGCTCCGCCAGCGTGCCCACCTGATCACAGGTGCGGTCGAGATCCGGGTCGAGGCTGACCACATTGATGCGCGGCACCCCCAGCTCGGCCATCAGGTCAAGATCCATTGCGAATGACCGCATGTCGGCGCCGGGCAGCACCAGGAATCCATCACCCAGCGAGATGCTGACGCCGCGGTGATGCATGGCGGCCAGCAGGTCAGCCCGCAGCCGGCTGTCGTCCATGAGCGCGAACGGCGGATAGCCCAGTGGCAGCACGGCGAGGTTCCGGAGGAAGACCGTGATGTACCGACACCCGAGATCCGCGGCCAGTTCGACGAATTCGACCGGCGGCAGGCCGAACACGCTCAGCGCCTCGATACCGAGCCGATCCGCAGGCGGTGTCATGCGGGCTGCCGCACCGGAAGGCCGGCCGCCCGGTAGACGGCATCGATGACGGTCATGTTCTCGACCGCATCCTGCGGAGTCGTCTTGACCGGTTCACCGCGCAGTACCGCACCGGCGAAGGCGTCCAGCTGATAGCTGTAGGACGCTCGTCGTGAAAATCGTTCCACGCGTTTGCCGTTCGTGCTGCGGACCGCGAGGCGGTGGTACAGCTGGGGCAGCACGGGATTGACGACCCGCAGCTCGCCGTGCTCCCCGATGACCCGCGCGCTCATCGCGAGCAGGCTCGTCGACCACATACTGCAGCGCACGCGGCCGGTATGCCCTGCGGGATAACGCAATTCGGCGGTCATCGCGCGATCGACCTGCCCGTCACGGAGTTTCGCCTGCGCCGACACGACCTCGGGAGTTCCGCCGCCGAAGATGCGCGCCATGTGGATGGCGTAGCACCCGCCGTCCATCGTCGCGCCACCGGCGAGCGCGTAGTTGTACCGGATGTCGGAGAACTTGGGCAGCGGAAAGCACATCGCCGTCTCTACGTGCTGCAGCTTCCCCAGCTCGCCGGAGGCGATGATCTCCTCGACGCGCAGGGCCAGCGGATGATAGCGGTAGTGGAACGCCTCCATCACCACGCGGTCCGATGCCGCCGCCCGCTGTGCAATGTCCGTCGCCTCAGTTGCATTGGCGGTGAACGGCTTTTCGCAGAGCACATGCTTACCGGCGTCGAGGGCGGCCCGGATCCACCTGCCGTGCAGACCATTCGGCAGCGGGATGTACACCGCGTCCACCTCGGGATCCGCGATCAGCGCGTCGTAACTCCCATATGCGGTACCGATGCCGTGACGCGCGGCGAACTGGTCGGCCCGCGCGGTGTCACGTGCGGCCACCGCCGCCACGACGACATCGCTGCGGCCCCTCGCCGGTTTGATGAGCGCCAGCGGCCCGATCCGCGCGGCGCCCAGGATGCCGATGCGCACCGGCGGGGCCGTGATGTCGTTCAGCATTCGACGACATTAACGGTGACGGCGAGGCCACCGGTCGAGGTTTCCTTGTATTTGGAGCTCATGTCCATGCCGGTCGCGCGCATCGTCTCGATGACCTGGTCAAGGCTGACCCGGTGGGTGCCGTCACCGCGCAGTGCCATGCGAGCGGCATTGATGGCCTTGCCCGCCGAGATGGCGTTGCGTTCGATGCACGGGATTTGCACGAGACCTCCGATCGGATCGCAGGTCAGGCCCAGGCTGTGCTCCATCGCGATCTCGGCGGCGTTTTCGACCTGTTGGGGTGTGCCACCGAGGATTTCGGCGAGGCCACCGGCAGCCATCGATGCCGCCGATCCGACCTCACCCTGGCAGCCGACCTCTGCACCCGAGATCGATGCACGTTCCTTGTACAGGGAGCCGATGGCGCCGGCAGTCAGGAGGAAGCGGACGGTGACGTCGTCGGGATCGGCCTTGCCCGCCGCGGTGTAGTGCAGCGCGTAGTACAGCACCGCCGGAATGATGCCGGCGGCACCGTTGGTCGGTGCGGTGACGATGCGACCACCCGAGGCGTTCTCCTCGTTCACCGCCAGTGCCACCAGGTTCACCCAGTCCTCGGCGAAGGCCGGGTCGCGCCCGGCGTCTTCGGCGCTCAGTCGGACGAACCAGTCCTTGGCCCGCCGGCGGACCATCAACTTGCCGGGCAGGTAGCCGTCGCGGGACATGCCGTTGGTCGCACACGCGAGCATCACATCGCGGATGTGTAGCAGCTGTCGACGCACCTCGGTTTCGGTGCGCGTCGTCGACTCCTGGCTCATCATCACCGCGCTGATGGGGATGCGCTCGCGGTCGGTGAGCGCCAGAAGTTCTGCCGCCGACGTGAAAGTGTCCGCATCTCTGCCACATTCGGGTGGCTGCGCCAAGTCGTCTTCGGTGACGACGAAGCCACCCCCGACAGAAAAATACGTCTCGCCGAAGAGCACTTCGCCGTCGGCCGAACGGGCAGTGATCGTCATCGCGTTGGGATGACGGTCGAGCTGCTGCGCCGGGTGCAGGGCGATGTCAGATTCGGCGAGAGGGAGCTCGATCCGGCCGCCCAGCCGGACCGTACCGGTGGCCCTGATGGCCGCCAGCCGCCGTTCCATCTCGTCGGTCTCGATGGTCTCGGGACGGCAGCCCTCCAGTCCGAGCAGGATGGCGGGCATCGTGCCGTGGCCGCCGCCGGTGGCCGCCAGCGATCCGTACAGATCGATTCGAACATCGACGACGTCGTCGATCGTCTTGCGGGCGATGAGTTCGTCGACGAACATGCCGGCCGCCCGCATCGGGCCGACGGTGTGTGAACTCGACGGCCCGATCCCGACGGAAAACAGGTCGAACACGCTGATCGCCATTACAACTCCGGGTAGAGCGGGAACTGTTCGGCCAGGGTACGCACCTGCGGGTCGAGATGTCCGGAATCGGCTGCACCGTTGGCGAGCGGAGCGGCCGCGACGACCGAGATGCTCATGGCTACTCCTCGTTACGTGCGGCGTAATCGGCTGCGGTGAGCAGGTTTCCGGCCGCGGTCGGCTGTACCTCGAAGAGCCAACCGGCATCGTAGGGGTCGGCGGTGATGATGCTGGGATCGTCGACCGCGGCGCTGTTGACCGCAGTGACCGTGCCGCTCACCGGCGGGTACAGCTCCGACACGGTCTTGGTCGATTCGACCTCGCCACAGGTCTCGCCGGCGGTGATGGCGGACCCGACTTCGGGCAGGTCGACGTACACCAGATCACCGAGGGCCGCGGCCGCGACCGCGGTGATGCCGACCCGCACCGGGGCGTCGGGAAGGGCGGCGCCGGGCGCGATGAGTACCCATTCGTGCTCCTCGCTGTAGCTGCGATCGTCGGGGATGACGTTGGTGGCCATGGTGGTCCTTCCTGAAGTGGTCGTCTCGTATTCAGGGGCGACGGTAGAACGGCGCCGGGGTGACTTCGAACGGCTCTTTTCGCCCTCGGACGTCGACCTGCACCCTGGTGCCGGGTTCCGCCAGCGCGGCGTCGAGATAGGCCAGCGCGACGGGGTATCCCAGGGTCGGCGACAGCGTGCCCGAGGTCACGGTGCCCACCGCCTCGTCGTCGTGATGGATGGTGTACCCGGACCGCGCGGCGCGTCGGGTATCGCCCTTCAGTCCGACCAGCACCCGCTGGCCGTTCTGCGCAGAAAGTTGTTGCAGCGCATCACGTCCCACGAAGTCCTTGCCCAGGCGCACCACCTTGCCGAGGCCTGCCTGGTAAGGGTTGATGTCCGCGGTGAGCTCGTGCCCGTAGAGCGCCATGCCGGCCTCCAGCCGTAGCGTGTCGCGGCAGGCGAGACCCGCGGGTACGCCGCCGGCCTCGGAGGTGGCTGCGAGCAGCGCTCCCCACAGTGCCACAGCCTGACCGTTGGGCACGTAGAGCTCGAAGCCGTCTTCGCCGGTGTAGCCGGTGCGCGCGAGCAGCACGTCGATGCCGGCCACCTGAGCATCGATCACCGCGTAGTACGGGAGCTCGGCAACGGCGGCTCTCCGGCGGTGCGGCACCAGCGAGCTGACGATGGCCTCGGACGCCGGCCCCTGCACCGCGATCAGTGCGGTCGCCAGTGACTGGTCATCGACAACCGCGTCGAATTGCGCTGCGCGCCTGACCAGTTTGCGAGCCACGGTCGGCGCGTTGGCCGCATTGGCGACGACCAGGAAGGCGTCAGTGCCCAGCCGGTACACCACCAGGTCATCGATGACACCGCCATCGGCGTCGCACATCAACGAGTATTTGGCCCGCCCCACACCAATCTTGGAAGCCTCACCGACCAGCGCGAAGTCCAGCGCTGCCGCCGCTTCCGGTCCCGTGACCGCGACCTCACCCATGTGCGACAGGTCGAACAGGCCCGCCGCCTCGCGTACCGCCCGGTGCTCTGCGAGTTCACTGCCGTACTTGAGTGGCATTTCCCACCCGGCGAAGTCGGTGAAACTAGCTGCCAGGGCCCGGTGTTCGGCCAACAGCGGAGATGCCGGACCAGTGCGGTCACGAAAGCTGTTGTGGTTCTTACCAATTATTGTACGGACAGACATGAGGTGACTCCGGTTCGCGGGGCGTCGACTGCTCGACGCGTCGTTGGGTAGCACCTCCCCGCTCTGTCCTGAAACCTGAGAGTTTTGACGCGTAAGCGCCGTTCACCTTCGGTAAGCGCGGATCTGTTGATCCGCACTGTTCTCCAGAGTTGCCTCGACGCTGCGGTATTTGGGCCTGAGAGATTCCCGGGGAGGACTTGCTCCTACGGCGCCCCGTTTCCGGGGGTTCTCCCACAGCGCGTTGTCGGCGTATTGAGTTGTCTGCGGCAATCGTAGCCTGTCATCTCGATAGATAGATGCACGGCCCGCGTCTTTGTGCGAACGTCTAATCCTGGGATCGACAGGAGGTGGGCAGGTGCGTCGATGGGTTACCGCGCTGGCTGTCTCGGCAGTGCTCCTGGCGCCTGCGTGTAGCCCGAAGGTCGTCGGCGGCTACTACGTCGACGATGGCAAGGTGTACTGGACGGGCGGCATCGACTCGTCACCTCGCGAAGTCGCCGGCGCGGACGCCGGCTCCTTCCACAAGCTCTCCAGCGGCTACGCGCGGGACAAGGCGCGCGCCTACTACCGGGGGGCTCAGATCGGCGGTGCGGATGTCACCACGTTCGACTGGCTGAATTACGGCTGGGCCAAGGACCGCAACCACATCTGGGCCGGCACCCTGCCCCTCAGCGGCGACCCCGACCACTTCGAGACGATCAACAGCGATCTCGCGAAGGACAGCGGTGCCGTCTACTGCAAGGACCGCGAGATTTCGGACGACCCCGCGCACTTCGAGATCCTGCGCTTCACCCCCGACGACCGAAACCTGGACTACACCAAAGATATTCACGCGGTGTACTACCGATGCGAAGCGATCCCCGGGGCGGACGCGGCGACCTTCCGCCGACTCAACGACAGCGTTTTCAACTACGCCGTCGACAATCAGCGGGCCTACTACCAAGACCGGGTCATCGCCGGCGCCGATCCGCACACCTTCCGGGTCCTGTACGACACCGCCAATGAGGGCTGCGCCGCCGACGCCCAGCGCGCGTATCGCTGGGACACCGTCATCCCGGATGTCGATCCGCAAAAGTTCCCACCCGGCAAGTCCGTGACGGGATGCGACGGGACGCAGGTTACGTTCGGTCCATGACAGCTGACCATGGAGAACCGCGCCGACCGAGCCGGTTCCTCGTCATCGGAGCGGCGTGCGTTCTTGCGGGGGCGCTACTGGCGATGATCGCCATGAAGACACACGGGTTCGGCCTCGTCCGCCCCGAGCCGCGTCTCGCGCAAGACGTGGCCCGCGACAGATGCCAAGCCGACGTGCGCAAGCAATTGGCATCGCCCGATTCGGCTCAGCTTTCCGACGTGCGCTCGGTTGCCGGCACGCTGGAGACGGATGGGCAGGACATGTTTCCGCTGATGACCGACGAACCACTGAAAGGCGTTGACCACAGCCGCATCACCGTGTGGAACGTGTCGGGAATGGTCGACGCCAAGGCCGAAGCCGGCGGCACGATTCGTGATCCTTTCACCTGCCGCGCCTACTTCGTCGACGGCAACTTGGCCGACACCTTGGTTCTGTTCGACCACGCACACTAGCCATCTGCCTCAGTGCGGCGGCGGGATGTCTTGCTGCTCTGCTGATTCAGCGGCCGCGGCTTCTGCGGCTTCGCGTTCTTGGCGTTCTTTGCGCCGGCGGGCGAAGGCTTCTTGGGCGGCTTCGCGTTCGTCGATGTCGGCTTGGTTGAGGGCGCGTTCGTAGGCGATCTGCTGGGCCTGGTTCTGGGCGCGGGTGCGGCGCCGGATGGGCATCATGACACCCCGGCCGGCAGCCGCGGTGGTGTCCAGATCGGTTCCCTCTGGTGGTGGGTTCGGCAGCGGGGTGTCGGTGACCGTGCGGGGAAACAGGATTCGACTTTCGGGCACGCTGATGTAGGTGTGGCCGGTGGGTGCGGTCCACACAATCGTCCCGTCAGGCTGTTGACGGTCCTGCCACCCATCCGGCCCGCCGTAAAACGTTTTCAGCAGGTGGTGTTTGCGGCACTTCGGGCTCAGGTTGCCCGGATGCGTCGGCCCGACCGGCCACGCAATCGTATGGTCCACATCGCAGGCGGTGGCAGGCTGATCACAGCCCGGGAACATGCACGTCATGGCCCGCACCCGCACGAACTCATCCATCGCCGCCGACGGCCGGTACCGCGGCACCTCAGCCAGATCGGCGGCCGAGGCGACCGTGCGCACTTTCGCACCGCGGGCCACCAGATCCGCCAGCACCGCCGGGGGCACCACACCGCCGCCGAGGACATAACCGACCGGTGTGCGCACCGGAGCCGGGGGCTTGGTGGAAGTCGGAGCGGAAGCCGGGACCGGCGGGTGCGCCGCATGAGCTTCAGGGGTGGGCGCCGACTCAGCCGCCGGAGCAGGTGTATGCGCGGGTCTGCTGGCCGGCACTGGCGTGGACGTGCTGTCGCCGGCCCGTTCGACCCCAGCAGGAGTCAGGGTTTGGGCAGACCGCGAATCGGCCGCCGGTGCAGGCGCGGGCATCGGCGCCACGTCATCCGCCGGCGCGGGCTCAGGCTCAGGTTCGGGTGTGAACACCGGCTCAGGTGCAGGCTGGTTTGGCGCCGGGGTCAGCGGCGCGGCCGGATCCCCGTGCAGCAGCGGATCCGCCACCGGCGTCGGCAGCTGATCGGTGAGCACATGAATCATCACCGCCGCCGCCCGGGCATCAGGCCCAGCGGCCGGGCAATCCGGATTGCCGCACTGGCACGCCAGCCGATCCCCACGGGCCGCCAACACCCCCAACGCGTCAGCCCGCCGCTGCCCGAACGTCCGCGGATCGTCCTCGCACACCTGCCGGGCCATCTCGTCCAGCACCCGATCCAACAACTCCGCATCGGTGGCCAACAGCGCACCCCAGATCGA
>NZ_JBJIAI010000046.1:0-18907 GCF_045311035.1 Mycobacterium sp. SMC-13 | reverse complement strand
TGCCCCAGATTCAATGAGAAAGACACGCACTTACCCCAGATTCAATGAGAATGCCCCAGAATCAATGAGAACGGACACCAGATGACGAGATGGCATCAGGACGCCGACTGGCGGCGGGCTCGCCGAGAACGCTTTGGAATCACGAAGATTGGAACGCGCTGCACCCCTGCATTATTCGTCACTGTGACGAATGCGTCCTATTCCCAACCATTCTGTGCGGGGTAGAAGAAGATAGACTGCCCGACCATGCCCTCGCTTGCGACCTCGGCACGCAACCTGTTCGCCATCACCCTCGGCGATGGCGTGTGCCCACCGGAACCGACCGAGCACGCGGTGCTGTTCGATGAACCGCACCGCCAACTGCGGCGCTACGGCCATTCGGACGGGCGCGAGTCCGCACTGGTGCCGGTTCTGCTGGTACCGCCACTGGCCGCTTCGGCGACCTGCTACGACTTGTCGCCGGGTCAATCACTGGTGGCGCACCTACTGGAACAGGGCCGTACCCCGTACGTGGTCGACTACGGCGAAATCGGCTGGGCTGACCGGCATCTCGGTTTGGAGGCCTTCTTCGCAGACATCCTGCCGGAAGCCATCGAGCGGGTGCTCATCGATTCCGGGGCCGAGGAACTCGACCTGATCGGTTGGAGCCTCGGCGGCACGCTCAGCCTGTTGACTGCGGCTGCCAACAAGGACCTGCCCATCCGTTCGATCACCGGCATCGGCACGCCGCTGGATTACGGCCGGATCCCCGGCTATCCGGAAGTCCGACGAATCACCAAGCCCACCAACGGCTATGCGGTCACCACTGTCCTGCGCGCCATGGGCGGGGTGCCCGCCCCGGTGGTCCAGGCCGCTTACCGCGCGACGTCCTGGGATCGTGAACTCAAACGACCGTGGTTCGTCCTCAACAACCTGGGCAACACCAAAGCCTTGGCCAGAGCCGAAGTGATCGACCGCTTCCAGGACGCGTTTCCGGGATATCCGGGGCGCGCCGTATCTCAGATGTGGGGCCGGCTGATCTACCACGACGAGATCGCCACCGGCGTCGTCAATGTTGCGGGCCGGACCCTTGACCTGACGTCATTGACACTGCCGATCCAACTGTTCGGCAGCCACCGGGACGCCATCGCGCCGTGGGAATGCGTGCACAACGGGGTGACCATGCTGAAGTCGGCCGATGTTCGGTTCGCCACTGTGGAAGCCAGCCATCTCGGCTTGGTCGCATTGTCGGCCGGTGTCACCGAGACGTGGCCGGCGATCGACGACTTCCTGAAGGAACTGGACACGCGCTAGGAGGGTCCGCCGGCGGCCGTTCTATTCGGGCCTGAGGTGGCGCCACCAGCACGTGATGTACAAGCTCATCGAGGCCACCAGTGTCACGATCACCCAGAGCACTACGGACACGTCGATCCACGTCCCGATGGGTGGAGCATCGGGTAGCGCGTTGCGCAGCGGCACCACTGCGAAAAGCATTGCGGCAAACCATGTCGTCATGGGCGGCTGAAACTTGCGGCGGTTGCGTGCGGTCTGTACGGCGACCACCGCTCCTAGTACGGCAATCGTGACGAGCGCGCCGACGAGGACTGCGGCGAATGCGGCTGTGCTGGGGGAGCGCTGCGCCTTGACCCGGTAGACACCCGGTGCGGCGTCGTTGCTGCCGGCCGGAATGTGGAACATCCATCCGGGCACCCGATCGAAGAACGCGGGCGTCACTCGTATCGGTACGTGTGACGCACCCCGGAACAGTTCGACGGTGATCGGGCCCGAGCGGTAATGGTCGAATGGATAGCTGCCAGGGTCGCCGGACAGGATCAGCGCGACGGGAAAGACGTCGGGCACCATGCCTTTCGTCCATGTGCGGCGGGTCGGTGTCACTGCGGATTGCACTGCGACACTGAGGTCTTCGGTAAGACTGTGCGTTTGCGGGTCCAGCAGCGCTGGACCGGGCACGACGGTCACGTTGGCCACCATGTCGCCTTTGACCGAATGGACCTCGTTCAGGTCGATGGTGACGGTGGTGCCATCGGCTGTCGGTATCGGCTCGCTGATTTGGCTCGGGTGTCCGAGGCCGGTCCTCGCGTACAGCGCGATTGTCGTGAGGTACAGGGCGACGATGACCGCCACGCTGGCGACTACCCGGACTTTCATAGGCGACCCTCCCGCATAATTGACAGCAGTGTAAGTCAGGTGCTGCGGTGCGCGTCGGTATACCGTTGCCTCAACGCTCACGCGTCGCGCAGATTGTCGGGATTAAAAGGGTGCCATTGACGCCGCGCCGCTGATGCCGGACGCTCCATCTGGTCGAGCTTGTCGTCGGGCGGTGGCAGCGGCCTCGTCTGCTAATGACCAACCCCATTGCGGCCCATGGCTATTCGTCACAGTGACGAATAGCCATGGGCCGAACCCGCACTACAGAGTGGGGGCGGTCGGGGCCACCCTGTCGGCATGTCGATCCTCGGGCGGCGCTCGACCCATTCAGGCTCACAACGCGAGGTTGCGTGGCCGACCGCCACTCCAGATCGAAAAGTCACGCGCTGCAGCGATATTCGCACACTGTGTGAGGCGTGGTTAAAACGTCACTGTGACAAATTGGTCCCGTCGGAGCGGCCCACCCTCGAGCGCGGTCGGGGCTGCCGCGTTGGCGGTACAACGGCCGGTCCGACGCGCAATCGAGGCACCGACGCTCCGGGCCAGTTGTGTGGCCAGACGTGGAGTCGTGTCTGCCGCCAGGGTTCTGCCGGCGCCCTGTGAAGTGTGCACGCTGAGACTCGCGTCGGGGCGACCGGGAGTCGACCGATGACATGGCACGAGGTGGAGCTACGAGGCTGGCGTCTGACCGGTTCCTACCGACCAGCCGATATCAAAACGCCGATAATCGACATTATGTCAGTTACTTCGGACCGACCCATGTCTCGCGAAACACTCGCAGTGGTGTACTGTCTCGTTATATCTGGCGGTATTTGCAAAATATCTGGCGGACTGCGGAGTGTTGCCCGCTTCTCAACAGAACTGGCGGTTACTGTCAGACCCCAGGGGTACCGTCCGCAGCAGGTGGTTTGAAGGGGGTCGAAATGGCAGCTCCACGCCTGCGCTCACTGCCGCGGAACGTCACCGACGTGACGCGGATGTTGGCCTGCGTCGATGGTGTTGTCCAGGATGTCCCTTTGTTTCCGGAGGCCGAATCAGTACCTCTAGAACGTGCCACTCCCATTCGCGAGTTCTTCTCCTGGCCGGGCAAGCGAAACTACGAAGGACTGTATTGGTCGAGTACAAACCGCCGCCATGTCGACTTCGAGTCGCTGCTTGAGCGCGAGTACCTGCTGGCCGCGGACACCGCCGACGACATCGTCGCGATCGCGGCCCAGCCGCTGGCCATGTTATGGCCACGATCGATATCAGGACATCGAAACCACGTCCCCGATTTCTTCGTCCGACTGGTCAGCGGCGACGGCCGACTGGTGGACGTACGGTCCTCCGAACGTGTCGAGAAGAACGCTGAGCAGTTCGCACTGACCCGGAGCGTTTGCGATCAGGTCGGCTGGCAGTACGAGGTGTTCACTGGACTTGCCCCGGAGGTGTCGGCCAATCTCCGCTGGCTCGCTGGATATCGCCACGATCGCAGCGCTCCGCACCCTGCCATGGTCGAGGTGATCCTCGGCTGCTTCGGCGCCCCGGTCCCCTTTGGCGAAGCTCTTTCACGGGTGCAATCTCAATCTGGCCTCAGTGCAGAGATCGCCGCCGCCAATCTCCTGCATCTGATCTGGAGTCGCCGACTGAACGTCGACCTCCACCGACCGCTGACGAATGCCAGTGAGGTTTGGGCGTGAGGTCCGTCCGGTTGTTCGACTATCTGCAATACGACGGACAGTCGTGGCAGGTTGTTGCTCAAGACGGACCGGTGCTTGCGCTGAAGGATCTTATGTCAGGCAGGATTCGCAAAGTGGGCGTCGCCGACCTCCTTGGCGACGATAGTTACCTTCCGGATACTCCAGATCGGTTGCCGCGACTTGATTCTGCCGCAATCCTCGAGATGCTCGATTCGGCGGCAAAGGAACGCGTGCTGTTCCTTCGGCGGCACGTAGTCGAAGTCCTGACCGGAACAATCCCGGTCGACCTGGACACTCCCGATGAAGGCACCGCGCCGCCGCCACGTCCGCAGTACGACCCGGGCCTTCCACTTAAGGAACGGGTCAACGCCAAGGTGGTCGAGTTGGTCGCTGCCGGAACTCCAGTCGGTTACCGAAGCCTGGAGCGCTACATCAAAGCCTACCGGACGGATGGTCTTGCCGGCCTGGTCGATGGTCGCATGCAGCGACAGGCATCTCCCACTGGCCGGGTTGACCCCGCCCTTGTGTCACTGATGGAAAGTGCGATCAAGGCTCAGACAAAGATCTCGACCGGAACCCGATCGCGGGTTATCAATCAGGTAAGCCGTGAAGCGGCGCAGCTTGGTGTCCCTGTCCCCTCCCGCGCCACCATGTACCGGGCGCTCGACAACCTGCAGAAGGCCGCCCATCCGTTCGGGAACGCAACAACGCGGCGCACACAAGCCAATCGCCCCGATAGAACCTGGGGTCGCCAGGCTCCCTCCCGGCCTGGCGAACTCGTCGAAATCGATAGCACGCCGCTCGATCTCATGGTCGTGTACCCGGACGGATCTACCGGTCGTGTTGACCTGACGGTGGCGCTCGATGTGGCGACACGGACCCCGTGTGCGGCGATCCTTAGACCCATTGCCTCCAAGAGCGTCGATGCAGCGGTCGTTCTCGCGAGGGCGCTGACTCCCCTGCCAATGCAACCCGGCTGGAGTTCATCGGTCGCCTTCTCGCGGTCGATCCTTCCGGCCGGCATGATTCAGGGCGACGAAGAGATACGGGCCAGCATCGCCGCCAAGCCGCTGATCGTCCCAGAGTCGATCACCGTAGATCGCGGCAAGGTCTACGTCGGTTCGACCTTTCTCAACGCATGTGAGCGCCTCCAAATCAGCGTGACCAAGGCATCCCCTCGTACGCCCACAGACAAGCCTCACGTTGAGCGGGTGTTCGCCGCAATCAATAGTGGCTTCACACAGTATCTTTCAGGCTACGTTGGCCCCAACGTCATCAAACGCGGAGAATCGCCAGAGGACGAAGCGGTGTGGACGCTGGCGGAAGTGCAGAATCTGCTCGATCTCTGGATTGTCGGCGTCTGGCAGAACAAGCCGCACCCAGGTCTACGCCACCCTGCGATGCCGAAGAAGGACCTCACGCCGAATGAAGCGTATGCGGCGCTGGTCTCTGTAGCGCCAACAGTCAACGTCGCGCTTGAACGCGATGACTACATCGGCTTGTTGCCGGTGGCGTACCGGACGATTCAGGGTTATGGCATCAATTTCGAAAGCCTGCACTACGACAGTCCCGCACTCCATCCCTATCGCGGCGTCAAGAGCGGTCTTCCGTTGCCTGCCAACGATGGATGGGAAGTCCGGTACGACCCCTACCGATTGCAGTCGATTTTCGTGCGCGACCACTTCCGCGGCGTGTGGATAGAAGCCGAATGGACGCTGGCCAAACAGACCCTGGCTCCGTTCTCTCTCGACGTGCTTCGCGCCGCCCGCCAAGCCATGCGGAGCCGCAACGACAATGTCACAGGGTTCGATCTGCTATCCGAGATCAACCGCATCCAAGCCGGCGGGGCCCGCACGGTCAAAGAACAGCGTGCTGCCAAACGCGACAGCGTCAACAAGCCCGTGGTACCGCTGTCGGTGGTGCCCGACCCAGGCACCGTGGAGGCCATCGACGAGCACCCCACCGCGAGTGCCGCTGCGGTCAACGAGAGCAGTTCGGCCAAACCACGCCGGGCCGCCCGACGCATCGACGACGAGGACGGGGAGTAGTCGTGGCCGTACCGGACTCACTAGAGGCGTGGCGGGACTTCGTCAATCGCCGGAACCTGGAACCTGAACACCTCACTCTGAAAGAGATCAAGGCCCTCTCCCCTACCGCAAAGGACGACTACGACCAGCAGCGTTTCGCCTGGTTGGGCGCAGATGTGGTGCTGGAAACGCCTGACACGGAAGCGCTTACGCACCAGACTCGTGTACTGATGGCGCGGAACTCTGCCGCCTCGGCGACCGCGCGCCGAGGCCTTGCGATCTCAGGATCTGCTGGCCGCGGCAAGTCCACTGCTGCTCTATTGATCGGTCGCCGCCATGAGCGGACGATGCGGGCCAAGTTCGACCGCTACGACGACGGCTTCGCCCCAGTCGTGTACACCGTCGTACCACCGGGAACCACCCCGAAGATGATGATGCTGGCGTTCGCGAACTTCCTCGGCCTGCTCGTACCCAGAAAGTCGACCGCACAGGATCTGACCGAACAGATCGTTGGTGTCATGCGTAGCCTCTCGGTCTCCCTTGTCCTAGTCGACGAGGTGCACAACCTCAAGACCAATCATCAGGCAGGCAGCGAGGCAGCATCGGCGCTGAAAGTGTTCTCGGAACGACTTGATGCGACGTTTATCTACGCAGGCATCGACCTGCTACAGGCCGACCTGTTCGCCGGGCACATGGGCCGCCAGCTCAAGGGGCGGATGGCTGTCCATCAGATGCGGAAATACGGGTACGGAACAAAAGCGCAACGCGATAAGTGGGCCGAGCTCGTCCTGGGCATCGAGGCACTCTTACCTCTCGGTCGGCACTCTGCTGGATCCCTTGAGCAGGAAGCGACTTATCTCTATGACCGCACGGGTGGCTCCATTGGTTCGCTCCGAGCCCTCCTCAATGACGCAGCGATTGCGGCGATTCTGAACGGTGACGAGCTGGTCAGCAGGAAGTTGCTTGACATGACGTCCACCGATTTCGCAGCGGAAGAGGCGGCCGCGCGAACCGTTGCGAGAGACACGGGGGTCCCGATGCCGCTCAGGAGGGCAGAATGAGACTCACACCTCTGCCAGTTCGCACACGGCTCTACCACGGCGAAAGTATCGACTCCTACGCGCGACGACACGCTGCAAGGAACTTCTGCTTACCTTCGGATGTCGACCGGGCCCTATTTGAACGCGGCACTCTCAAATCAAAGAGCCGGCTCAGTCCCGATCGCCTGCAGGCCTGGCGTGATCTGGGTGACCTAACATCCGATGCATTCAGCACGCCCGCACATGTTCTCGACCAGGAGGTCACTGAGCGGACACTCTGTGAGCGTTGCACCAACGGCGAACACGCACGAGGAACACTCACCGCCATCGGCCTTGTGTGCGTGCGGCACCGCCGTTGGATCGGCTCTCCGCAGATAGACATCCATGACTACTATCCGGCCCTTGCGGCAGAGAGGCATTTCCGTCGCCATCTTGCTGTACGCGACGTGCTGCACGATTCGCTTCCCATCCTGATCGGTCGGGAGTGCGCCAGCCCAGCGATCATCGGCGCCAGCGAGATCGACCGCCGCAGAAACGAATACGGTATTCAGGACTCCGCCCCGCTTACGTACCCCGAGCAGGTCAAGATCGCGCGACTGCTGTGTTCCCCTGGATTCCTAGGTGCGGCAACCGACCCGGACACTGATTCTTCCCGGCGGAGTGGCTTGGTCCGGAAAGCGGTGGAGACGATCATCCCCGAGCGTGAGGATGCGGACACATGGCGAGCAACCAGCAGAGTCTGGACGGCCATCACCCATCTCACTGCGCGTCGGCGAGACGCCCGGGTCTACGGAGTGCCGATGCGCGACACCTACTACAACATCTTGCGTTTTATCGCGGAGCCCGTCGAGGACCGAATATGAGGCTCCTTCAGTTCGACCATCCCGGCGAATCGATCGCGCGGGACAGTGTCTGCTTTCTTGCAGGGCCCAGTCCCCTGTGTGGGTGTCTGCCGGTGACGGCTCGCACCGAGGCGGGTCGATGACCTCCCAGCTCACCGACCATCAAGCCAAGTATTACGCTCACGAGCTGCAGCGCAGCTATGCGAACGATCACGTCGGCAAGCTCGCCGGCCTGCTGTTCGACGCCCAGGTGGAGCCGAAGCCGCACCAGATCGACGCCGCCCTGTTCGCATTGCAGACACCATTCCTGCCAGGTGTGATACTCGCCGACGAGGTTGGCCTCGGCAAGACGATCGAGGCCGGCATCGTCATCTCGCAGTATTGGGCAGAGCGGCGCCGCAGCGTCCTGATAGTCGCACCGTCGAGCTTGAGGCAGCAGTGGCAGCAGGAGCTGTACGAAAAGTTCTTGATCCCGTCTGCGATCCTCGACCCTAAATCCAAAGATGCACTTCTCGACCAATCGGGTGGCCGCTCGTCGCAAGTGCTGATCTGCTCCTATGAGTTCGCGCTGCGGCACGAGACCTCTCTGCTAAAGATCTGGGATCTCGTGGTCGCAGATGAGGCGCACCGTCTTAGGAACCACTGGACGGGCAAGACCAAGGTCGCGGATGCAATGGCGCATATCGTGCAAAGCGCCCACAAGACTGTGCTGCTCACCGCGACACCGCTGCAGAACAAGCTCGAAGAACTGTATGGGCTGGTGTCGATTTTCGACCCTAGCTACTTCTACTCGCTCGATGCGTTTCGAGAGCGCTACGTTAAGAACCGCGAAATCGGTGGCGATGACGACCTCGTCGAGCGCGTTGCGACGATTTCGAAGCGCACGCTGCGGCGTGACGCGGACAAGTACATCCACTTCACCAAGCGGCTGCCGCTGACCGTCGAATTCACGCCTTCGGCTGACGAGGTGCGCCTGTACGATCTGGTTAACGACTACTTGCAGCGCGACGAGTTGTTCGCTTTCGCAGGGAGCCAGCGCCACCTTTCTGCTCTGATCATCCGCAAGCGCCTCGGTTCGTCGACCTACGCCGTCGCGAGCACGTTGGAGAACATCGCCAACCGTCTCGCGGATGAGGTTGCCGCCGGGCGACGCCGCGACGCGCGTGGCGGTCTGGTGGCTGCGGACTTCGCCGTCGATGACGAGATGACGAGCGAGGAACTGGAAGAGGCTGAGGAAATCGACGGAACGGGCACCAGTGCCCGCCCGTCGTCGATAGCACTGGACGAGTCGCTGCTGGAGGCGATGCGCGCCGAGGTGGCGGAGTTGCGCGAGTATGCAGCGCTCGCCCGTTCGATCACCGAGAATCAGAAGGCCGTCAAGCTCGGTGAGGCCCTCGACCTTGGCTTCGAGAGGCTGCGCGAGCTGGGCGCTCCTGAGAAGGCCATCATCTTCACCGACTCAACCAAGACACAGGAGTACATCGCCCGATCGCTGCGCGAGGCCGGCCGGAGTGACGGGCTCGTCTTGTTCAACGGCTCGAACAATGCGCCGGAGCAGACAGTGATCTACCAGGAGTGGCTGAGGAAGAACAAGGACAGCGACCTCATCACTGGCATCGCCGCCGCGGATGGGCGCAAGGCACTCGTGGACTTCTTCCGTACCGACGGAACGGTCATGATCGCGACTGAGGCGGCAGCTGAGGGCATCAACCTGCAGTTCTGCTCGATGCTCGTCAACTACGACCTGCCCTGGAACCCGCAGCGTGTCGAGCAGCGTATTGGACGGGTGCACCGCTTCGGGCAGAAGCACAACGTTGTCGTGGTGAACTTCTCGAACAAGGGCAACATCGCTGAGCAGCGCATCCTGGAGCTGCTGACCAACAAGTTCCAGCTGTTCTCAAGCGTGTTCGGAGCCAGCGATGAAGTGCTCGGCGCGATCGAGGACGGTCTGGACTTCGAGAAGACGATCAGCGACATCCTCACCCGTTGCAGAAGCGCTGACGAACTCGACTCGGCCTTCAAGGAGCTAGAGGCGCAGTACGAGGGCGAGATCTCCCGCGAGATGGCCAGCGCCAAGGCGAAGGTCTTCGACAACCTCGACCCCCACGTTCAGGATCGACTCAAGGCATACGACGCTCAGTCCGGCGAAGTGCTGAACAAGTTCGAGCGCCTCCTGCTCGCGGTGACACGGCACGAACTGGACGAGCACGCCACCTTCGAGGGCGACGGGCGCACCTTCGTGCTGAATCAGTCGCCGGTTAAGGACGCCCCGACTGGGCGCTACTTCTTCAAGTCACAGCCGCTCGACAATGCCCACCAGTACCGCTACGCGAGCCCGCTCGCCCAGCACGTTGTCAATCGTGCAACGACTCGCGAAACCCCGGCATGTGAGCTGACCTTCGCACTTAGTCAATCAGAGCGCGTCAGCAGCGCGATGCGGGCGCTTGAGGGCGCCAGCGGTGAACTGACCGCCAGCCTTACGACCTTTCGTATGAAGGCACGCGACGAAGACATCTCAGAGTCCTACATGCTCGCTGGCGCACTGAGCGACGATGGGCGCTGGCTCGACGAGGAGTACGTCGCGGACATCCTCAGCCTGACTTGCATCGCGGTCGGGCAACAGCCCGTGGTGATCGACGAGAGCCGCTTTGCGGCGCACCTGAGCGCACGCCGGGCCGAGCTGGAGAAGGAAGTCCAGGGCCGCAACTCCCGGTACTACGACCAGCAGGAGGAGCTGCTTTACCGCAACCAGCAAGACCGCAAGGCTGAGCACGAGGGCGCAATCCGTGACTACCGGGCTAGGGAGAAAGAGGCCCGTCGGCTGGCACGTCAGGCCGACGACCCGATGGAGCAGCTGCGGCTCAAGAAGGAAGCTCGCAAGTGGGAGCAGCGGGCTGAGGAAGCCGACGAGGACTTCCGCGACGCGCGCAAGAAGCTCCGCATCGAGGCCGATAAGTACCTCGAACTTATCGAGCAATCCCTCCAGGGAACCCAGGACACGGAGCATCTGTTCACGATCCGTTGGCGGATAGCCAAATAGACCATAGGTACGCACACCCTAAGCAAATTGTTGCAAACATGAAAGTGAATCTCCTGAATGACTGACGAGATCTACGAAACACCGTCTACCACTCCCAACTTCCAGACCGAGTTGGCGGCGCAGCTTGCCGATCTGATTCCCGAGGCCATCGCCGACGGCAAGGTGGATGTCGAGAAACTCAAGGAGCTGCTAGACGGTGACGCGGCCGACAGCAGCGAGCGCTTTGGGCTGTTCTGGCCGGGTAAAAGGCGTGCGCTCCGTGCCGCGCAGGAACCGACGACAGCGACGCTGAAGCCCGACTTCGAGAACTCAAAAGACTGGGACAACACCAAGAACGTCTTCATCGAGGGCGACAACCTTGAGGTGCTCAAGATTCTGCAGAAGCACTACCACGCGAAGATCAAGATGATTTATATCGATCCCCCGTATAACACCGGCAAGGACTTCATCTACCCGGATAACTACAAGGAGGGACTCGCGACCTATCTTGAGTGGACGCGGCAGGTCAACGAAGAAGGCAAGAAGCTCTCGACCAACGCGGAGACCGAGGGCCGCTACCACTCCAATTGGCTCAACATGATGTATCCACGCTTGAAGCTCGCGCGGAACCTGCTGACCGATGACGGCGTCATCTTCGTCAGCATCGATGACAATGAAATCGACAACCTGACCAAACTGGGCAAAGAAATTTTCGGAGAAGCCAACAAGCTGAATACGTTTGTCTGGGTCAGCAACCTTAAGGGACGTCAGATCTCCACGAACGGTGCTGCGGGGACGAAGGAGTACATTGTTGCGTTCGCGCGCGCAGCTGATCAGGCGGGCGAGTTCCGGGCGTCAGCCAACGAACTCAAGAAGGTCATGCCCTCGATTTATAAGGGCTTCAAGTACGAGACGAAGCACGATGAGCACGGTCCATACGTAACAAAGAACGAGCTGTACAACACCAACTCGGCATTCAATGAAGTCACGCGACCGAATCTTGTGTTCGACATTTATTACAGGGCGGCTGACGGGGCAATCCGAACTGAACCCGTGTCGGACGATCACGTACACGCGGGTTTCGACAAGATCTCGCCGAAGAAGAACAACAACGGGGTGAACAAGTACCACGCATATCGATGGAGTAAGTCGAAGATTTCGGCTGAGCCGCACAACCTTGAGTTCGTCCCGGCAACTGGCGGCTGGAAGATCTCTACCAAGGTGCGCGATGTCGACTCGACAACTGTCAAGGACTTGATCATGGACATCACGACGAGCGCGGGAACCGCGGACATTGCGGCGCTTGGCCTCGACGCGAGTTGGTTCGATTACCCGAAACCATTGGCGCTGATCAAGTCCCTGGTGCGCTTCGGCGCTGGCCCTGACTCAATCGTGCTGGATTTTTTCGCAGGATCAAGCACCACTGCCCAGGCCGTTCTCGAACTGAACGCAGAGGACAACGGCGACCGCAGGTTCATCCAAGTCCAGCTGCCTGAGCCGCTCGATCCTGCCGGCGAAGCCGCAAAGGCAGGTCAGGTGACCATCGCTGACATCTCACGGACGCGTATTGCGAGAGTTTTGGAGCGCCTCGACGGGCAGTTGCATGGAAAGCAGCTTGATCTTGGGTTTCGAAGTTTCAAGCTCGCTGACACCAACTTCGCCAAGTGGCGGCTGTCGAGCGATGTCGAGGAAGATGCCCTCCAGGAGCACCTGCTAGGGCTCCGCGACAGCGCCACTGACGACGCTACGGCCGATGAACTGCTAATTGAGATCCTTCTCAAGCAGGGGTACTCGCTGACTGAGTCCGTTTCGGCAGGCGAAGTCGGAGGACTCGACGTACGGCTTGTTCGTGACAGCGATGGCGATGTCGCTTTGCTCGCATACCTGGACGAGCACATAAAGCCGACACTCAAGCAGCTCCGCGCTCTCGTCGACGAGTCCCCGACCCGGATCATCGTTCTAGAAGACGCCTTCCACGGCGACGACGAACTCAAGACCAATTTGTTCCAGCTCGCAAAGAGCAAGGGCATTGAGCTCTGGACAGCGTGATGAGCGGGTCAGGGTTTCAATTCGATGCTAGTCAGCCCTATCAGCTGGCTGCGATCAGATCTGTCGTCGACCTGTTTGATGGTCAACCTAAGGATGGAGAGAGGCTGGTCACAACGCTGCGCGGTGCAGCTGTGCAGCCAGGTTCGGATCAGGAAGAATTCGACATCGACCTCACTCAGGAGGTCGGCGCCGTCGGTAACAGCCTAGTGCTCGACCGAGACCTGATCCTCGCGAATCTCCAACGCGTGCAGGATCGGAACGGTCTTGAGGTAGCGCAGAAGCTGTATGACGACGCACTCGACTTCGACATCGAGATGGAGACAGGTACCGGCAAAACCTACGTGTATCTGCGTACGATCTTCGATCTGGCCGTCAGGTACAACTTCACCAAGTTCGTGATCCTCGTACCCAGTGTTGCGATCCGTGAGGGAGTCAGCACGAGCATCCGGCTTATGCGGAAGCACTTCGAAAACCTCTACAAGCCACAAGGCATCACCTTCGATGCTTCGATCTACAGCGGCAAGAGCGCCGAGGAAGTCCAGCCGTTCGCGACGTCGACGAACGTGCAGATTCTGATCATGACGATCGACTCGATCCGCGGAAACGCAAACACCCGTGTCATCCATCAGAACAGAGACAAACTGAACGGCCTGCGCCCCATCGACTATCTGAAGGCGACCCATCCGGTCGTCATCATGGACGAGCCGCAGAATATGGAGTCGCGGCTTTCGCAATCGGCCGTCGGCGAACTCGCCCCCGCCTTCACGCTGCGCTACAGCGCGACCCACAAGAAACAGCGCAATGTGGTCTATCGGCTCGACCCGGTCGACGCCCACGATCTCGGGCTGGTGAAGCAAATAGTCGTCGCCGAGGTAGAACAGCAGGGCACGGACGCGGCGCCATATATCAGGCTCGTCGAGGTGAGGCGCGAGCCGTCCTGGTCAGCTCGGCTAGAGTTGTCCTGCCGCAAGGCGGACGGCTCACTGGAGCGCCGCGTCGTGAGTGTCAAGCAGAATAAGGAGCTTTCGGACGCGAACGTCACCGACAACTCGATCTATGAGGGCTGGCGAATCAACGAGATGAGCATCGATCCGGCCTATGTCGATCTCACCAAACATGGCTTCCTAAACGAGGGCGAAAGCATCGGCGCATCCACTGGCGCAATCTATAAGGAGATGATCCGCGAGACCATCCGCGAGCACCTGCGCAAGGATTCGATGCTCCGCGCCAAGGGCATTAAGGTGCTCAGCCTCTTCTTCATCGACCAGGTCGAGAGCTTCCTCGGCGATGGCGCAAACAACGTCGATGCGAACGGACAATTCGTGCAGTGGTTCGATGAACTGCTGTTTGAGGAACGAGCACGGTCACCGCAGTGGCAGGAGCTACTCCCCCAGGAACCGTCAGAGTTACGTCGCGGGTACTTCTCCGTTCTTAAAGGCGCGAAGGGTGCTGCTGACAAGTTCCAGGACACTTCTGGCTCGACGAAAGCAGACGACGATGCCTATGAGCTGATCATGCAAGACAAGGAGCGGTTGCTTGACGAAAAGGAGCCCGTGCGCTTCATCTTCAGTCACTCCGCCCTGCGTGAGGGCTGGGACAACCCAAATGTCTTCCAGATCTGCACATTGCGCGAGATGGGCGCCGAGACGGAGCGCCGTCAAACGCTTGGGCGTGGCTTGCGCCTTCCTGTTTCAAAGACGGAGCACGGCTATGCGCGGGTGGCCGACCGTGGGATTGCGACGTTGACGGTGGTGGCGAACGAGTCGTACACAAAGTTCGCAGACGCCCTCCAGAAGGAGTACAAGGACGCCGGAGTCGAGATCGGCCGGGTACGCAAGGCTGAGTTCTCGAAAATCCCGTGGCAGGACGAGAACGGCGCCCTCACTGACGACCAGTTCGGCTACCAGCGCTCCCTCCTTGTATGGGAACACCTAAAGGACAAGGGCTTCATCGACAAGGAAGGCGCCGTCACCTCGAAGTTCCAGCCGAATCAGCTCGGCTTCAGCCTCGACCTACCGGTCGATGTCGCCTGGGCTGAGGGAGTCGTCATCGAGCTGGTCGAACGCGCACACATCGGTAAATACGTCAAGCCCATCAGCAAACGTCAACCGCGCGTACTCAACAAACATCTCTATGCAACAACGGAATTCGAAGAATTCTGGGAGGCGATTAGTCAGAAGACGACCTACCGGGTGCGTGTCAACCGCGACAAGATCGTCAAGAACGCGATCGCCGCGATCATGGCTGCTCCTGCTATCGAAGCGCTGCGAATCCAGGTCACCCGAGCCGGTGTCAAGGTGCTTCGAGGCGGCGCAAAAGGCGAGGAACTCGGCACGCGTTCAGCGGATCTCAAGGGTAGCTACGACCTGCCCGACATTATCACGGAGCTCCAGGAGGCGACTTCCCTCACCCGTAAGACCCTCGTCGATGTCCTGATCGGTAGCGGTCGGCTCAGCGAATTCATCGGCAACCCAAATGATTTTATCGCAATGGCCAAGCGTTCGCTTCAAGCTGAGCTGGCCAAGATCGTCGTCGATGGCATCCAGTACGAGAAGATAGCTGGCTCGATCTACGAGCTTCGTGAGCTGCAGAAGGATGGGCTGGAAGAGAAGGAGCGCTTCCTCGATCAGATGTACAAGGTGCAGCACACTCAGAAGACTGACTTCGACTACGTGGTCTTCGACTCCGAAGTCGAGCGCCAGTTTGCCGAGCTGCTTGATTCACGCGAAGACATCAAGCTGTTCATGAAGCTCCCGGCGAAGTTCAAGATCGATACCCCGGTCGGACCGTACAACCCGGATTGGGCGATCGTTAAGCACGAAGCGGACCAAGACCGGATCTACATGATCCGCGAAACCAAGAGCACCCTCGATGACTCGAAACTACGACCCTCCGAGCTGGCGAAGATCAAGGCCGCTAAACAGCATTTCGAAGCCATCGGAGTCGACGACTATGCGCGAGCGGTGCCGGGAGCGTGGAAACTGTGAGGCTCATTTCAGCTCACGTTCAAGGCTATGGCCGTATCGCTGATTCCAAGATCAATCTGGACGCGAAGGTCATCGCGATCGTCGGGCCGAACGAAGCTGGAAAGACCACCTTGCTAAAGGCTCTCGCGCATGTCGATGGTGAAACGGCCGTCCCGGCGTTCCAACGTTCTCGCGCCATCGACGTAGCAGACGACACAAACGTCACGTCATTCGACTATGTCGTTGAGGACGAAGATCGCGCGGCGCTTGCCGACCTCGACTTGCAGGATCTACCTACCCGCGCTCGTGTCTCACGGTCTGCTTCCGGGGACAAGCTCACGGTCGGACTAACCCCCAGGCCACTCAAGTCAGTTAGACCCCTCCATGACCCGCTCAAACAGCTGCAGGCGGCATCAGAGAACGACAATCTGGGCAACTGGATCCATCCGAACACGCCCTATGGCGATCCCGACTCCGACGATCCCCGTGACTATGGGAAGGAACTCCTATCCGTCATTGCGGCGCTCGATGCCGCGATGGGTGAACCCGGTAGCCCCCTCCCCGGCGACACGGTCGAATTTGCTCGCTCTCTCCAAAGTGCGACGCTGGATGCGGATGTCGACGCAGAACAGCTCCGCGCGGCGTACGGCGCCATCATTGCTTGGTCAGAGCAGGAGGACCCTGGGGCAGCCGTCCGAACTCGAATATGGCAGCGCACACCAGATTTCATCTTGTTCGACGAATCTGATCGGTCGATTCAGTCCGCATATACCTTTGACGAGGCCCTTGCCAGCAGCCCACCCGTTGCACTGGCGAATCTTGCGGGTACAGCATCGCTCAATCTCACAGAGCTTCTTCATCTCGTTCGCACCGGAGATGTCGCGCGCCGACGAACCGCAATCGTTCAGGCCAACAGACGGATGGATGCGATCTTCGGTGAGGCATGGAAGCAATCGAGACTCGCGGTCCACTTCGAGCTTGACGGCGACCAGTTGCGGATCGAGCTCATGGAAGACGGGGACAACGTAACTGTCTTCGATGAGCGTAGTGCGGGCCTTCGCATGTTCGTGGCGCTGATCGCATTCCTGAAGGTGCATGGTTCCGATCGCTCCCCCATCTTGCTTATTGACGAGGCGGAGAACCATCTTCACATAGACGCACAGGCGGACCTGGTAAACATGTTCGTCACGCAGGAACATGCGGTCAAAGTCATTTACACGACACACAGTCCCGCCTGCCTACCACCTGATCTCGGCACGGGTATTCGAGTGGTTGTGCCGCGTCAAGACAATATGCAAGTGAGTGACGTCCGGAATAGCTTCTGGCAGGGTGCAGCTGGCTATTCACCGCTGATGCTAGCGATGGGCGCAGCGGCCGCAGCGTTTACCCCAGCTCGGTACGTGGTCCTGGCAGAGGGAGCCACTGAAATGATCCTCTTGCCGACATTGATTCGCGCAGCTACTAACCAAATGGATCTGCCCTACCAAGTAGCGCCAGGCCTCTCCGAGGTCCCGAATGACTTCCTACCGAAGCTTGATCTCGAGGCTGCCCGAGTCGCCTACCTGGTCGACGGTGACGACGGCGGCGCGAGGTTGAAGACAAATCTCACGGACGCCGGTGTACCAGACCACCTGATAGCAGATCTCGGCGCTGCTGGCATCGAGAACCTGCTCACAGCGGACTCATATCGGGCCGCCATTTCAGCGCTGCTGCCTGAATGCAATCCGGAAGTCTCCGCGGCCCGATTGCCTGAAGTTCCTCCGGCAGATGCCGAGGAAGGTGACTCGGTTGCGCGGTGGATGGCCGACTGGCTTAAGGGCGAGGGGTTGAAGCCCCCGTCCAAAGTGGCAGTCGCCAACTGGCTTGTCGAGAACAACCGAGCTACTGCCAACACAGAAGGAACAGAATTGCTGAAATCCGTCCATGCGAACCTGCTGGCAGCGCTTGGAATCACCGATGACACATAGCATTTGGAAGCGCCAACTCAAATGCGACGGACCTCCGGTAGGGGGTCTCGGTGAAACTGGCGGTTTGCAGGTTTGCACCGCCAACTATATTGAGATCGGACAAGTGGCCTTGCGCCTCTCGCTCATCCGGCATGCCTGACATCAGCGCCTACAGCGTATTTGAACCTCAACCGCCAGCGCCCACGACGCGGTTTCGGCGGTCGATACGTCGCGGCGTCTCGCGCAACCGCCGTGCCCCGTCGGCGTGAACGACACCCCGTCGGATCTACGCCTGTAGACTTCTTGCGTGGAGTTGCGAACCTACACACTGGCTGACGCCGCCGACCTGGAGAGTTACGTCTCGACGTTCTGGCCTCGCCACATTCGCACCCTGCGCAAGTACGGCATCATCGTGCACGGCGTGTGGACCGACCCCGAGTCGAGCGAGCCGCGCGTGATCGCACTCGTTGGCTACTCCGGCGGCGATCCCGGCGCTCTCGCCGAGACTTACCGCAGGAGCGCTGACTTCGTCGACGATCATCGGCATTTCGACGCGTCCCTCATCGTCACGACACACACGCAAACGCTTCAACCCATCGCGAGCTCGCCGCTGCAGTAGCGGTACCCGGACGGCATCGACGGGAGGAGATTCCCCATGGCCACATCCACTCCCCCTGCGCGCAACGCGGCGGCCACCCGTGCAGCCATCCTGCGCTCGGCGATTCAGAATTTCGCTCGCGCCGGTTATGACGGCGTCGGAGTTCGCCAGATCGCTCACGATGCCGGCGTGACCGCCATGCTGGTCAACAGGTACTTCGGATCCAAGGAAGGGCTGTTCGCCGAGGCGGTCGAAACGGCGTTCGCCACACCGGTTTTCATCGGAGAGCGGTCTGACGATCTCGTCGCTGACACGACCGCGGCGCTGGTGTCGCGAACCGGACCCGCTGGTGATGCGCCCGAGCCGTTCATGATCATGCTGAGGTCCGCATCGAGTCCCGTCGCCACCGCGATCGTGCGCGATGCCATCGAACGCCACGTCGGTGCCCGGTTGGCGCGTCAACTCGACGAGCCGGATCAGCACCTGCGCGCGGAGATCCTGCTCGCCTTGATCAGCGAGCAATGATCAGAACCTGTGGATGAGCCTTGGTAGGGCGGCGTGAATGTGGGCGCGCCTTCCCGGGGATGATCACA
>NZ_JBJIAI010000045.1:0-20406 GCF_045311035.1 Mycobacterium sp. SMC-13 | reverse complement strand
ACACAATCTTGGCAGCACGCGGAGTCGGCACGACCCAGTCTAACAGCTAGATCGTAATTAATGACTCAGGACACTAGACGAGGTCGTCGAGGAAATCGAGCACCGCTTCCGAGAAGACAGCGTTGTCATCGCCGGCGATCATATGGCCTGCGCCCGTGACATCGACAGTGCGCGCATGCGGCACGAGGTCGCGGAAATCGTTCACAGTTTCGTCGGATACCACGTCGGACAGCAACCCGCGCACGAGGAGTGTTGGTGCCGTAACACGCTGCGCACCGTCGACCAACAAAGTGCTCATCTTCTCGAATTCGGCTGTCCCGGCTGCCTGGTCGCCTTGGAGAAACTGGAAATTCGATGCCACGAACGCGGGATCCCAACGCCACACCCACCGGCCGTCGCTTCGTTGATGTAGGACTCTTCGAAGTCCGTCGAGGTTGTTCGGTCTCGAGCGGTGCGGGTTGTATGCCGCGATGGCCTCGGCGGCGGATTCCAGGTTGTCGAACCCGTTGGCGTGCGCCGACATGAAGGCGACGACGCGCCGTGCGCCTTTCATCTCCATACGTGGTGTGACGTCCACAAGAATCACGGCGTCCCACAAGTCTGGCGGAGCTAGCAAGTGACTGCCGAGAATGGTGAGGCCGCCAAGGGATGCCCCGATGGCCACGATCGGCCGTCCCAGGTTCGCGTACGGCCGTACTGCGATCAGATCGGATCCGAGCCGATTCAGATCGTAACGGCCTGTGGGATCCCAGTCGCTGTCACCGTGCCCGCGTGCGTCATACGCGGCCACCGTGAATCCGCGCGCGCAAAAGCAGTGCTGTGACGTCCCAGGCGTGTCGGCTCTGACCGCCGCCGTGGAGTAGCAATACAACCGCGCGAGGTGCGGCACAGCGGTAGAAGTCAACAGCCAGAGTGAGCCCGTCGCTGGTTGGCACGCGCTCAAGCGCAGCGGTCACCCTTTAGCCCTTCCGCTCGCCATTGATCACGAGGTCGGCTTCAGGCCCACGATCGTCACAGTGCCCTGGGCGACACATACTGCGCGACTTTGGTTGGTGATGTCGATCCGAGCAACGCCGCTGGTTCTCCCGAGCGCGACAATCTCGGCGACTGCGACGCACTTGCCGGCGGATACGGGCCGAAGCAGGTTGAGCTTGAACTCTGTTGTCGCAACCCATGAGCCCTCAGGGATGACTGGGTAGAACACGACACCGAGGCAGTGATCAACCATGGCGGACAGGCAGCCGCCGTGCAGGTTGCCGAACGGTGTCTTCAAGTCGTCTCGGGCGTCCATTTCTGCGACCAGTCGGCCGGCGATGAACTCGGTGTGTCGGAAACCGAGGTAGCCCGCGAGTCCGCCGACGGTCACTGTGGAGTCCTTCAACTGTTCGGCGACACGGTCGTTGAATGTGGCGAAGTTCACCGGCATATTCAGCCTTTCAAGACATAGATTGCTGATGAGACAGTACGTCAAGGTTGTTCCGTTGCGCGATCGTTACTGCTGGAGGCGATCGCGGGAATTAGCGGCCGTTCGTCGTACCCGCGTAATCCGTCTCCGCTGCGCTCTCGGGGCCCGCTGGCGGCAAGCAGGCTAAGAATAGTGCGAAGAATCCACTCCGAGCCATGATCGATGGATACGCCGGGCGTCAGCTGTGTCCAGAGCTTCGGGACTGTGGATTTATCGGTGTTTCCGGCCTGACACGCTGAGCGAAGCTCGGCGAGGAAGGTGCCGTGATGACGCCACTGGATGTGGCGAAGAAAAAGTCGGGGCCCTCCGCTGCGCAGCAGGCTGCGGTCGAGCTGGTGCGGCTGGCCCAGCAACAGGGGCCATCGCTGACCGGTCCGGACGGACTGCTCAAACAGATGACTAAAGCGGTGCTCGAGATCGCGCTCAATGAAGAGATGACCGAGCACCTGGGCTACGAGAAACAGCAACACTTTTCGGCTCACTTCCCGCAAGTCCTTGGACGAGATCAAGCGGGACACCAAACCGACCTACACCGCGATCAACGCCGCCGACGCCCGGGCCGCGTTCGACGATCTGACTGAAAAATGGGGCCAGCGGTATCCGGCGGTGATTCGGTTGTGGGGCAACGCCTGGGCGGATTTCATCCCGTTCCTGGACTACGACGTGGAAATCTGCCGAGTCATCTGCAGCGCCAATGCTATTGAGTCTTTGATCGCCCGCTTCCACCGAGCGATCACGGCAGGGCACGATGGGTGATGCGGTGCAAGCCAGCGCTCGACGCGTTTGCAATCACGTTCGGCGACCGATTCCCGGCAGCCGCGACCTACTGATGGAAACCGCCGGAAACACCGTTAACGAGATACTCCGTTGGCAAGTTCGATGGTGACGGGTGGCCGGTAGTGATGCCGTGCGCAGTCACGCCGTTCGGGTAGCTGTCGCTATCCGCAGTGTGGGCTTTCCGCCCGGACCTTCTCCAGCGGTGAGTTTGGCGAGCTGTGCGTCGACGGTCTCGATGGGTCAGCGGACCGCCGAACGGACGAATTGAAGAACCGCCTTGATAGGCGGAGAGGACTTCGCTCAGATCGGCGAGTCGGTCGAGTGGGATCGCGAACTCGTCGGCGGATGCAAGGGGCTTTCGTTCACCGCTGCATTGCAGATCTTATGTAGTAAGCGCTGTGCTCACCGGGGTATCTGGTGTTTTTCCGAGGCATTGGCTTCGGAGTTCCTGATCGGGAGCAGTGACGTCCGCTGATGTTCTCCGTTAAGGGTGAATGCGGGTTGGGCGGTGCGCCTACTGCGAACACTCCATCCGTGGGACGCTCGCTGGTTCTAGCTGGCGTCGGGTCTTGTTGTGGCTGGGTTGACGCTGTAGGTGTCCATGAAGGTGTCGACGAGGCGGATGCAGTCGTTGTGGGTGATGGCGCGGATGCCGGTCAGTCGGGCGAAGACGAGGGGGCCGACGAGCTGGCAGATGGCGAGCTCGACGTCTAGGTCGCCGAGTTCTCGGCGGCCGTCGGCGCTTTGCAGGATGTTGTCGAAGGGTTGCCGGTATTGCTCGACGACGCGGGAGCGCAGCGCGTGAGCGTTGGCGTGCGGGGTGCCTTCGGAGTCGGCGCTGGGGGTTTCGGCGGGGCCCAGGGCCGCCCAGGCGAGGGTGGTGACTTGCACCGGCGCTTCGGCGAGGAGGTCGGCTTGGCGTGACAGCAGTTCGATGAGTCGCTCGCGCAGAGTTCCGCTGGTGGGTTCGGGCGGAATGACTTGCGGCAGTAAGCGTTCGAAGGTCGCTGCGAGTAGCTGGGTGGAGCTATTGAAGTGGCGGTAGAGGGTAGTGCGGGCGACTTTGGATGCCTTGGTGACCGCGTCGATGGTGACTGCTTCAACGCCGCCGGTCTTGAGTAGGTTGGCGGCGGCATCGAGCAGTCGGTTCCGTGACCGCGTGCGGCGCGGATCGATGTCCTCGTCATAGTCGTCCGGTATCGGCGGGGCCTGATTTCTCACTGTGGCTCCTTTGCTGATCCCGGGTGTGTTCGTCGACAACCTCAGTTATGGTACATCGAGTAGCGCAGCGAAACTGAATGTACAGGGGTGTTGAGCGTGCCGGATCAGCAGAGATCATTCTCGCGTGGGCAGCAGTGGACCCTAGTCGTGTCGTGTGCCGCGGTGGCGCTGGTGATTGGTTCGATGGCGGCCCTATATACCGCGTTGCCGAACATTGCCGTTGATACCGGGGCAACGCAGAGCCAGCTGACGTGGGTAGTCGACGGGTACACCTTGGCGATCGCGTGCCTGGTCTTGCCTGCGGGCGCGGTCGGCGACCGTTATGGCCGGCGGGGCGTGCTGATCGCCGGGTTGGCGGTGTTCGCGGCGGCGTCGGTGGTGCCGTTGGCATTCGACACCCCGTGGTGGCTGATCAGTGCGCGGGCGGCGGCTGGGGTGGGTGCGGCGTTGGTGATGCCGTCCACGTTGTCGATCCTGACCGGTGAGTTCGGGGTGGCCCAGCGGCGACGTGCGGTGGGCATCTGGGCGGGCGTGGCCGCCTCGGGTGCAGTGGTCGGGGTGCTGATTTCTGGTGTGCTGCTGCAACTTTGGTCGTGGCGGGCGATTTTCGTGGGGCTGGCCGCCGCGGCGGTGCTGCTGCTGGTCGCGGCGCTGCGAGTGCCCACTTCCCGCGAGGGTGCCCATCCTCGTATCGACGTGGTGGGGTCGGTAGTGATCGCGCTGGCGATCGGTCTGCTGGTGGTCGCTCTTGTCGAGGCGCCGCATCGCGGCTGGACGGACACCGTGGTGATGGCGCTGTTTGGTTGCGCCGCTGGATGTTTGGTGGCGTTCGCGGTGGTGGAGTTGCGGCGTGCTGACCCGCTGCTGGACATGAGGTTGTTTCGCGATCGCAGTTTCACGGCGGGCACGGTGTCGCTGGTGCTGCATTTCGTGGTGATTTTCGGGGTGTTTTTCCTGCTGGTGCAGTACCTGCAGCTGATCAGCGGGTATTCGCCGATCAGGTCGGCGTTGGCGCTGACACCGTTGATTGTGCCGATCGTGGTGGTCTCGGTGGCGGCACCGCAGCTGGCGGCACGCTGGGGGTTGCGCGTGATGCTGGCGGGTGGTCTGGGGATGCTGGCGGTCGGGATGTTTCTGGCGAGCCGGCTCGACGTGCACTCGGGTTATGTAGACATTGTGTGGTCCCTGGTGGCGCTGGGGACCGGTTTGGGTCTGTGTACAGCGCCGTCGACGGCAGCGGTGGTGGACGCCACCCCGGTGCACAAGCATGGGGTGGCCGCGGCGGTCAACGATGCGGCCCGCGAAGTCGGCGCGGCGATGGGGATTGCCATCGCGGGCAGTGTGCTGGCCGCCGGCTACAGCGATCGGGTCGGCGCGACCGCGGCTGCCCTGCCGTCGCCGCTGCGCGCTGCATTCGAGGACTCACTGGCGGCCGCGGCACAAGCGGCGCTTCATGTCGGTCCCGCGGCTGACGCTGCCGTCGCGCAGGCGAAGTTGGCGTTTGTTCATGGTTGCGCGACAGGGGCTTTCGTGCTTGCGATGATCAGCGCAGTGTCGGCATTGATCGTTGCCGTGTGGGCGCCGGGCCGATCAGCACCGCCACCCGAGGCGGCTGCGCCGGTGGTGCCCGCCCCGGCCAGTTCGAGTGAGCCGGCGGGTGCCGCGTGAGCGACTCGGTAGCCGATGAGGATGTGCCACAACAACTTCCCGCGCACACCCCGGTGTGCATGGGATGTGGCCCCGACAATCCGCATGGCCTGCGGTTGACGGCCTATCGCGACGGCACGGAGGTGTTCGCCGATGTGACCTTCGATGAACGGCACATCGGTGCTCCCGGTCTGGCCCACGGCGGCGCGATCGCCGCGGCCTGCGATGACGTGCTCGGCTTCACGCTGTGGATCGCCGGCACCCCGGCGGTAACACGCAGCTTGACGATCGAGTATCTGCAACCGGTCCCGCTGCACCACACCCACCGTGTGCGCGCCCGCGTCGTGGATCGTCGCGGCCGGGTGCTACGCGTGGAGGGAACCGGGGTGGGCAGCGACGGCGTCACCAGGTTCACCGCGGCGGCGGTCTTTATCGCTGTGGACGCGGCCCATTTCGCCGCGCACGGCGACATCACCGGGTTCACGGAGATGTTCGCCGACCTCGCGCGCCACGCCGCCGGCGGCGGCGTCGAGCGCGATAGTGGGCCGCGATGAGCGTGCCCGATGTCCAGATGAGCGAGCCTGATACGTACTTGCGCCCGCCACCGGTGCGTCCGAGTCCGGTGGTCGTCGCGGGCCGCCGCGAAGAGATCCTCGACGCGGCGCTGGAGATCGCCTCGGCGCACGGTTTTGAGGGTGTGCGCATGCGTGCGGTTGCTGCGCGGGCCGGCACGGCCGCGAGCTCCCTGTATCGGCACTATTCGTCCAAGACGCATCTGCTGGTGACGGTGCTGGCCCGCGAAATTGAGCGCCTGGACGCCGAATTCGACTGGAGCGCCGATGAATTGACCCCACCGCAGCGCTGGGCGCAGTTGACGGTGCGGCTGCATCAACGGTGGCTGGACGAGCCCGCGTTGACCGATGCGATGGTGCGGGCGTTCGTGGTGGCCGATACCGGCGCGGCCGATGCTGTGCAGTACGCCGTCGGCGTGATCGAGGACATGTTCGCCCGCGCGCTCGGCGGACCCTCGCCTACGCCGCGCGAGCGACACCTGGCCGGTCTGATCGCCGACATCTGGCTGGCCAACCTCACGGCCGTGATCAGTGGGCGGGTCACCCCCGCCGATGCGCGGGAGCGCATCGACCGCACCGTCGGCCATCTGCTGGGGGCATTGCTGCGCACCGACATTCGATAGCGGAACTTGTGGTATCGCTGCGCTACTTTTTGTACCATGAGTGTGCACAATGACGTGCCGAAAGGAGCCGGTCATGCACACTCTTTGGATCACGCACTGCACCATCCAGCGGGTTTCGTTGCACGAGGGGTTGGTGCTCGACTTCGACGACTACAACGAGTTGGTGATCGCCACCGCGATGAAATTGACCCTGCCGCCGGTGGGTCTGTATCCCGAGGAACAGGTGGTGATCGACCCGCACAACTTCGCGCCGCAGCACCGCGCCCTGCTCGACATGGCCGGCGCGACGTGCGCCCACGCCGAATGCGACGACGACGGCGCGCTGCATCTTGTGCTGTCGACCGGGGGCGGTATCGATGTCACCCCCGATGGCGACCGGGCCTCCTGGGAGCTGTACGGCAAACGGCACGGCTACATGGCCTGCCTGCCGCCGGGGCAGGTCCGCATCGTGCGCCATGACCTCCCCATCGGTGATATTGGCGCTGCCGCAAGCTAATTGCTTTGCCGACTCCGCCGTGGGCCGCCAAAATTTTGTTGACGAACGCTGCGCCCGGCGAACGTGGAACAACTAGTATCGGAGGGATACTTTTTGTTCCACTTGTGCGGGAGGCTGGCGATGGGTAAGCGGACCAATAGCTCCACGGCCGCGGCGTCGGCGGTGGGCAAACCGCGCTCCACGATGGCTGATCGTCAGCGCGCCCAACGCGCCGAGCTGGTCCGCGAAGAGGTCATTGATGCTGCATTGGCCGAGTTCGCTGAGCGGGGCTATCACCAGACCTCGATCAGCCACATCGCCGCGCGGCTCGGCTCGGGGCACTCGATGTTCTACCGATATTTCGAGAACAAGCGCGACATCGTCGATCACGCGGTGCGACAGGTCAACGGCCGGCTGGGCGCTGCCATCGATGAGGCCACGCCGTGCCTGGTCACCTCCATCGAGGAGTTCGGTCAGTACCTGTCCTCAATCGGCATGGCCTACACCGATGTCCTCGCCGAAGAGCCGCGGCTGTTGCAGCTGATCGTGGTGCAGGCCGCCGGGGTGGATCAGGAAATGTCGCAGCGGTTTCACCGTATGTATGACAGCGGCGCCGCGATCCTGGGTGCGGCGCTACGCCACGGCATCGACCGCGGCTACATCCGCCCCGACCTCGACATCGGTGCTACCGCCGAGTCGATCGTGGCGATCCCTTTCGGCATCGCCCTGCGCTACGGACACAAACCCGACCGTGACGTTCTGATCGCCCAGACCGCGGCGATCACCGCCCTGGTGTGTCGGGGTATCGCCGTCTAAACGCCAGGCCAGGGCCGGGCTGGAGGCTGCGCCGGCATCGTTATCGTCCACGAAAATAACGCTGCCGCAACTTAATTCGGCGCCCGAAGCCGGAAAAACTATGCACGAACGCTTCCCTGCCGGAAATGGAACAATTAGTATCGAAGCGATACTTTTTGTTCCGTTTTGACGGCAGGGGCAGCATGAGTGATCGCACCGACGGGCCTGGCACCACGCGGCGGGGCCGGGTCACCGACCCGTCCGCGTCGTCGGAATACAGCGCCCGACTCGGGCGCCTCGCGACGTTCACGGTGCGCCACAAGGCTCTGGTGATCGGCGGGTGGATCGCCGCGGCAGTGCTGCTGGCCCTGCTGTTCCCGCAGCTGGAAACGGTGGTGCGCCGCCAGTCGGTGGACCTGATTCCGCGCGATGTGCCCTCGTTTCAGACCGTGGACCGGATGAGCACCGCGTTCGGCGAGCAGGGCTCCAAAACGATGCTGTTCGTGGCGATGGAGGACCCCGCCGGGCTGAGCGATCAGGCACGTCAGCGGTACGGGGTGTTGATCGAGCGGTTGCGCGCCGACCATGCCCACGTGCTGCTCGTGCAGGATCTGCTCGCCGATCCGGTCACCCGAACCCAGGCGGTCAGCCGGGACGGGAAAGCCTGGTACCTGCCGGTGGGCATTGCCGGCGCGCTCGGCGATCCCACTGCGGCCGAATCGGTGGGCGCGGTGCGCGACATCACCACAGCGGTGTTCACCGGATCGGGGGTCAGTGCCCACGTCACCGGCCCGGCGGCCACGTTCAGTGACCAGATCTCTTCTGCCGAACACGATTTGCTGTTAGTGTCGATCGCCACCGCCGGACTGATCGCGCTGATCCTGCTCATGGTGTACCGATCACTGTTCACCGCGCTGCTGCCGCTGCTGGTCATCGCGCTGAGCCTGGCCGTCGGGCGGGGCGTGCTCTCGGGACTCGGGCAGTCCGGGTTGCCGGTCTCGCAGTTCACCGTGGCGTTCATGACCGCGATCCTGCTCGGCGCCGGCACCGACTACACGGTGTTCCTGATCAGCCGCTACCACGAACAACGCCGCGCCGGAACGCCACCGGAGGCGGCGGTCATCACGGCCACCGCGAGCATCGGCCGCGTCATCCTGGCCTCGGCGGCCACCGTCGCGTTGGCGTTCCTGTCCATGGTGTTCGCCACGCTGAGCGTGTTCGCCGCACTGGGGCCGGCCTGCGCGGTCGCCGTCGCCGTCGGATTTGTGGCCACGGTGACCTTGCTGCCCCCGGTGCTGGCCGTGGCGGCCCGCCGCGGCATCGGCGAACCCAAACCCGACCGCACCCGCCGCTACTGGAATGCCGTCGCTGTCGCGGTGGTGCGCCGTCCGGTACCGCTGCTGGTCGCCAGCCTGCTCATCCTGGGACTGCTGGCCGCCGCGGCCACCGCGATGACCATCAGCTACGACGACCGCGCCGGCCAACCCGCCAGCACCGCCAGCAACCAGGGCTACCAACTGCTCAACCGGCACTTCCGCAAAGACATGGTCCTGGCCGAATTCCTCGTGGTGCAGAACCCGACCGACATGCGCACCGCCAAAGGGCTGGCCGACCTCGACGAAATGGCCTCCCGCATCGCTCAATTGCCCGGCGTCGTCTCGATCGCCGGTGTCACCCGACCCACGGGCGCCCGCTTGGAGCAAGCCCAACTGTCCTGGCAGAACGGGCAGATCGGCGACAAGATGGCCCAATCGGTCACCGACGCCAACGCCCACCGCGCCGACCTGAACGCCCTGACCCACGGGGCCGACCAACTCGCCGACGGCCTCGCCCAACTCGACACCGCCGTGCGCACCGCCATGGGACCCCTGGGCGGTGTGCTCACTCAGGCCTCCACTGCCGGCGCCCGCATGCAGCGTTTCGGCCCACTGCTGCAACAACTCTCGGCCACCGCACCTGGTGTGGATCAGGCCATCCAAGCCGGCCCCGGCATCCGCCCCCTGGCCCAGCGCGCCGAGAACGCCATCGGTGTCCTGGACCCGCTGGCCGGTGCCCTCAACGCTGCCCCGTGGTGTGTGGCGACCCCCGAATGCGCCCAAATCCGTGACCAAGTCGCGGTCCTGGTCACCTTGCGCGACAACGGATTTTTCACCCAGATCGCCACACTAGGAGACCACTACAACCCGGCCACCGATGCGACCGTGACCGGCACCCTCACTGACATTCAACACACCGTCACCGCCATGAACGCCGCGTTCAAAACCCTCGGTGACCCCGCCGATCTGGCCGCCAACATCCACCGGCTGCAGCAAGGAATCGGCCAACTGGCCACGGGGTCGCGCGCGCTGGCCACCGGGGTGCACGCCCTGGCCGACAGCAACATCCAGATGCTCACCGGCATGAGCACGATCGCCACCGCCCTGCAGAACTCGGCACGCGCCACCGCCGGCTCGGACGCCGCCGCTGGTTTCTTCCTGCCCGCCACCACCTTCGATGACCGGCGATTCGCTGACCTCGCCAGACACTTCGTCTCACCCGACGGCAAAACCGCCCGCTTCGCCATCGACACCAACGCCGACCCCTACAGCATTCAAGCGATGCGCCTGGCCCAGCAGATCACCGACGTCGCCAACGCCGCCCGCCCCAACACCACCCTGGCCGATGCCAGGGTGGCGGTCGCCGGGTTCCCGGCTGTCAACGCCGACATCCAGCGCCTGCTGTCTGCGGACTTCACCCAACTGGCTATCGCCACCCTGGTGATCGTCGGGCTGATCCTGGTGGCGCTGCTGCGTGCCATCATCGCCCCGCTGTACCTGCTGGGCACCGTGATCCTGAACTACCTGGCCTCCCTGGGCATAGGTGTCATTGTGTTCCAGTGGATTCTCGGCTACCAAATCGCCTGGCCCGTACCACTATTGGCGTTCATCATCCTGGTCGCCGTCGGCGCCGACTACAACATGCTCCTGGTGTCCCGGTTGCGTGAAGAATCCACGGCCAACCTGCGCGTCGGGGTGCTGCGTACCGTCGCCAACACTGGATCAGTGATCACCTCCGCCGGCCTGATCTTCGCTGCAAGCATGTTCGGCCTGATGATCGGGTCGGTGGCGATCATGTTCCAGGTCGGGCTGATCATCGGCTGCGGGCTGCTTCTGGACACCTTCCTGGTGCGAACCCTCACCGTTCCGGCTATCGCCACCCTGCTCGGTCAAGCCAGCTGGTGGCCTCAACGTCCATCCCGGCGCCGGGCACCCGCCACCGCGCCGGCACACCGAGAGCCGGTAGGCACAACGTAAGTCATGGCCGGCCGCGCCCCGCCCGCGGTGCAATTCGGTGGTCTGGGTATGGCGCAGCCGGTGGGTTTGGCTGAACCGCAATGGCCGCCCGGCGCTATCGGTGAGGCCGTGGATGTTATCGAAGCGGCCCAGCACGATGCTGTTGGAATCGCAGCTGCGGGGCCGACGACCCTGGAACGGAAACCGCACTCCCAGAAATAGATACGTTGGCGTCAGCTCGGGGTAGGCGGCGGACCCAGGCTTGACCCCAGTAAAGAAAGTTCTCACATCGCAGGTCAAAGCCGCGTGTGCATGGAATGGACTGAGGCGCGATCACGTCGGTGAGTTGCGTGGTCGGGTCGATCGTCATTGACGGCGTTCGAGGGTGGTCATTTGCCCGCGACGAGCCGACTGAATGACGCTCGACGACGCGTTGTAGCTCGGGATCTGAGTGGTGCCGGCCGGTGTTTTCGCGGGGCGGCGAACGGGAGCGCCAGCGGACGGTAGCCGCCCCGGTCTGAAGTCAGGCTGAAGATGATGCGCTGAACGCGGCGAGCGATTCTGCGTCTGAGGACGGCGGTTTGTGGGCCGGCTCGTAGGCTGGTGTCATGAGTAGCGATCCGGCGGAGCGTGCAAGGCGGTTGGCTGAGCGGCATCTCTCCGGATTGCCGCGCCGCTGGGCTCACGTGCAGGCCGTGGCGGCGGCCTCCGAGCGGATGCGGCCGCACCTGGACGTCGAGACCGGAAACTGCCTGGTGGCGGCGGCGTGGCTGCACGATATTGGGTATGCGTCGGACCTGCGTGAGACTGGTTTTCACCCGCTGGACGGCGCGCGGTTCCTGCGCTCGCAGGGCTTTCCCGAGGCGGTTGTGTCGTTGGTGGCATTCCATACGGGTGCGGCAGTAGAAGCTGAGGTGCGTGGAATCGAAGGGCTGGAAGAGTTCGCCGAGCCCGCCGCCGAGATTCTGGACGTGCTGACGTTCTGCGACTTGACGACCGGCCCCGACGGTTCACCGGTGTCTGCAGCAGCGCGTTTGGACGAGGTGATGGAGCGGTATGGGCCCGAAGACCCCTTGCATCGGGCGGTCAGTTTGTCGCGAGAGGAATTGCTTGCGGCAGTGGGGCGGGTGCAATCGTGGCGGTAAGCCGGCCTGGTTATCCGAGGTAGGGTGCCGACCTCTGGTCCAGGTAGTGGGTGATGCGCAGCCGCATTGAGGGGTGCATGTCCAGCGCGCCTATATCGGCCGGGTCGGTCCAGGCGACGTCGGTACTTTCATGGTCGGTCGCGAGCTGCCCGCCCAGGACCGTGGTGGTAAAGCACAGGGAAAACTGTTGACGCACTTCGCCATCGGAAAAAGCAACCACGTGTGCGGGGTCGGTGTAGACGCCTGACAGGCCAATGACCTGCACGTCGAGCCCAGTTTCTTCTTTGACTTCCCGGATAGCGGTCTGTTCGATTGTTTCTCCGATATCGTGGCCGCCACCGGGCAGAGCCCACAGTGTGTTGTCCCGGCGTTTGACCAGCAGGATACGACCTTGTTCGTCGGTGACGATCGCCGACGCGGACGGAACCACACTGTTGGGGGTGGGGATCGTTGTAATAGTCGGTCCGGGCCATCGGTAGGGCCTCTCGTGTCGCGGTGGATTCTTACGGTCTCGGCGGTGGTCGTGCTTGGTCCCAGACGCGGGTGAACGCGTCCACGAATGTCGCCCACAGTCGCGGCTCGTCGGTACGAGAGAAGATCATCACCGGGTTGTCGCGCCCTGGTGAGCCGTAGACGTGGAAGTTGATGAGCATGCTGTCGTCGACCTTGAAAATTGATGTGTAGAGCGTTGTTTGGTGGGTACGCACCTGCAGACCCGGGGTCTGGACGTGGGGAGCGAGCAGTTCCACGGAGTTGCGAGTGCGGGCCATGACAGAGTCGCCGATACCTTCCTCCTCACCCCGCAGGATCATGTTGTCCCCGCCGGGGTCGCCGACGAGAAAACGCACCTGGGCGCCGCGTTTGGCGGCTTCGACCAGGGTGGTTGTGAAACCATCGAGAGTGTCGAACAAGAACGTGGCGGCGAACTCCAGAATATCGATTGATTTCTTGGCGCTGGAAAAATGCCTCTGTCACAGCTGAACTGGGACCTGGGTGCGGGTTGCGTACATCGTCGGGCTGAACGTTGCTGCGGAATTGGTAACGGGCCGATTGGTGGGTTGTTCGGCCGGGAACTGGGATGGCCACAGGTCATGCAGTGTGCACCCCAGCTCGCGGGCTGCTGCGTGGGCATTCTCCCGCTGGACGTGCCAATCGGCATCGGTGGCCCAGCGCCGCACCGTCTTTTCGTGAATCCCTATGCGCGCGGCAAGCCGGCGCGGGGACAATCCTTTAGCGCGTAGCGCCCGGTCGAGTGCAACGTTCTTGGTTTTGGAGGACGGTAGGTCGCCGTCGGGTGTAAGCGCCACGATGCCACCGTCCCTCCCTGTGCGGTAGTCGCTCGACCCGTAAATCAGCGACTGACCACGATCTTTACATAAACCCCATCTCTGGCGTTGACATCATCGAACTGCGCGCGGAACAGCCGGACAGTTCTATGGCCATGTCCGCACGCATGTCCGCGAATGTCCACGCCGATGTCCAACGTGTCTTCGATGTCCTTCGGTGTCTCTGTGAATGTCCGGGATGTCCACGTGTAGTGATCTCAGCGCTCGCTCAGGGCGCGACGTGACAACGAAAAGGACAGGGAAGCAATGAAACTGAAAATCGATACCAGTGCGGTCTCGTGGATGTGCACGAAAAGTGCTGAGGCGCGAATCGATTTCGAATCGGGTCATCCGAAAATCGACAAAGGTACTGGCTTGCCGCTGTATGCGGTGCAGCTTATGGCCCTCGATACAGACGGGGCCGAGATTCTGGCGGTGACCGTGGCTGGTGAACCGAAAGTCACTGTGGGGCAATCCGTCACGGTATCGAACCTGGTGGCGTTGCCGTGGAACCAAAATGGCAAGAACGGAATCGCCTATGGGGCTGATGCCATTACCGTCGCCGACGCAAAAGCCGTGCCGCCGCGCTCCTAGCGCGCCTAAGGTCGGCCCGCCGGCTACCACGCTGCAGAGGTGGCGGCGGTCGGCGGGCTGATCACTCACTCCCACAGACACTTTCACGAAAGACAGGACGGCATGTCGAACACGGCAAGCAACAACAAGCGGAACGAAGAAAACGAGGACTGGGTCGGCGACCTTCTTATCTCGATCGTCACCGCCTTCGGCCACCTGCTGTGGTGGGCGCTACGTTTCCCGCTGCTCGGGGTCCCGGCCGCGGTCGCGCTGGGGGTCGGCATCTGGCAGGGGTACAACATTGGGATGTTCACCCTGGCCGGGTTCGTTGCGGCCTACATGGGTTGGGCATTCCTTGATGAGGAATCTTTTGAGCATCTGGTGCTAAACCCACCCTGGCACGCCTATCTGCGGTGGTCACGCTATCAACGCGCCTGGGCCCAGGTCTGCGCGCTACACGGCCTGACCACCAAGCACGGCGAGCGGGAACATATTCCCGCCCTGCGGGTGATCGCGATCGGGGACCACACCGACACCATCGATGTGTCGGTAGTGACCGGTCAGTCAATCAGCAACTGGCAGAAGCAAACTGACGCGCTCGCTGCGGCCTGGCGTGCCGAACGCGTCACCGTGACCGCTATCGCGCCCGGTCGGATGCGTGTCACCATTGTGCGCGGCGACCCGCTGGCTGACCCGATTGCGCTACCTATGCCCACCGCTGCCACCCCTGTGGATTGCGGCGCTATACCGACAGGGGTCACCGACAGCCATCAACTGTGGCGGGTACCCGTGTTGGGGCATCACCTTCTGGTGGCCGGGGCTACTGGCTCCGGTAAGGGCAGCGTCCTGTGGTCACTGATCGCAGGCCTGGCACCACACGTGCGCACCGGGCGGGTTCGCTTGTGCGTGATCGACCCGAAAGGTGGAATGGAGTTGGGCGCAGGCGCCACTATGTTCACCGCGTTCACCCACGACGCCGGCAATGCCACCCTGGAACTGCTGCGCGCGCTGGTCGACGTGATGCACCGGCGCGCTGATCGGTTGCGGGGCCACACCCGGCTACACACACCTACTGTCGCTGATCCGCTATTGGTCGTCGTTATCGACGAAATCGCTGCCCTTACTGCCTATCTCACTGATCGGAAACTCCGCGTAGAAATTGAACAGCTCCTGGGCATGCTGCTATCCCAGGGCCGTGCAGTCGGCATCTCGGTGGTTGCAAGCCATCCAAGACCCCGCAAAGGACACCCTCCCGGTGCGCCAGCTGTTCACTGTGCGGGTCGGATTGCGGCTCACCGAAGCCACCCAAACCGCGATGGTCCTGGGGCAGGGTGCCCGCGACGCTGGCGCGGTCTGCGACGACATTAGCGATCACACTCCGGGTGTCGGGTATGTGATGACTGACGGCACCGCCACGCCCACCCGCATCCGGGCGTTCCACGTCACGGACCGTGACATCAGCACCCTGGCTCGCACCTTTCGGGCACCACACCCACGCACCACCGCATCCGGGAACCAGGAGAAGTCGTGACCGGCACAGCCTCAGCGGACCGAGCGGTGGGGAACCCGGAGTGGGTGCTGCCAGGTATGCCCGCCACCGCCGCCAGCGTCGATGTGGACAGGGTGGTGCGTGACATGGTCCGGCGGGCATCATCACCCGGCTTCGACGCTTGGTGGCGTCGCGCCGAATCGGTCGGGTTCTGTGCTCACCCCATCCAACTGAGCGGCGCTGACCTCCACGGCCGGCATCAGGTGGTGTGGACGCGCTGCAACAACCGCCGCGCCCAGGTCTGCCCGTCCTGCTCAGACCTTTACGCCAGGGACACTTGGCAACTTGTGCACGCCGGCGCCGCTGGCGGTCACCACGACGTCCCCGCCACGATCGTGGGACATCCGCAAGTGTTCGTCACGCTGACCGCGCCGGGATATGGCGCGGTGCACCACCACACTGAGACCGCGTGCCGAGATGCCGCCAGAGATGGCGGACACCGGCGTTGCCCGCATGGAAAGCCCCTGTGGTGCAGCACCACCCATTGCCGAGATGACCCGCTGATCGGGCAGCCCCTATGCATTGACTGCTACGACTACATCAGTCATGTGCTGTTCACCTGGTACCTCCCCGAACTCTGGCGCCGCTTCACCATCGCGCTGCGTCGTGCCGCCCGGTGCGAACTGAAGACCGTCGGGGCCGATCCTGACTCGGTCAAGGTGAGTTTCGTGAAAGTCGTGGAGCTGCAGGCCCGCGCCATTCCTCACATCCACGCCCTTATTCGCCTCGACCCTGTCAACGACACCACCACGGCCGGTGACCACACTGGTTACGGCCGTGCCACCTCCGGTGGCGCGGAGCCTCGTCACAACGCACAGTCACCATGGCAATCGCCAATCACCGCGCCGGCTCTGGCAGCACTGATCAACCGCGTCGCGCGCCAGATCGCCATCACGGTTGCTGCCCCTGCCGAAATTGGTGATCTTGATACGGCAAGCGGCACTGTGTTGGTGCGGTTCGGCACTCAGATCGATACCCAGCCTCTGGCCGCAGCCGCACCATCTGGCAACGAAGACTCGGATACCGCTATGGCAAGTGATCATTTGACGCCGCGGCGTGTCGCTCGCTATCTCGCGAAGTACGTCACCAAATCCCTGCAGGACTTCGGTATCGCCGCCCGCCGCCTGTCCGCTGAATCTATTGCTTCCCTTGATGTTTCCGAGCACGTGCGGTCGATCCTGACCACCATCGTTGTGCTTGCTGGCACCCAGTCCGGCATCGGAAACACCCCGGCTCTGGTGGGGATCGACCGATGGCTGCACACCCTCGGCTATCGAGGCCACATCACCACCAAATCCCGCCGTTATTCCACCACCATGAGCGCGCTGCGCAGCCAACGCGCTCAATGGTCTCGTCAGAACAACACGAAACACGTTGTGGACCAACATGCTCAGCCGCAGATTAGTGAAGACATCGGGTGGGAATTCGACCGCGCCGGACACGCTACCGTAGGCGACCGCGTGTTGGCTGTTTCGGCAAGCCTGCGTCATATCGACGCCCGCTTGGAAGGACTTGCTGAACGGCATCGCCAAGTCGGTGACAAACATTGGGACCCGGCGGGGGAATGTGATGGCTGAGAAAGGTCCTCGGCCCGCGCATGGTCGATCGGAATGCGATGCGCCGAACCTGTCAGAGGGAGGTGTTGAAATTGATCTAGTCAACCAGTTTCGACTTCCGCACGAAGCCAACTGCGCGCTGATCAACGTCATACTGGCTGTACGGGACCGGATGCGTGCATCAGGGAGGGAAGTGGCATGAGCCTCAGGTTCGCCTTCTATGGCCGAGTGAGCACAGAGGATGCTCAAGACCCGGAGGCGAGCCGAAGCTGGCAGAAGCGCCGCGCGTTGGACCTGATCACTCCGCACAGGGGAGTCCTGGCGGCTGACTACTTCGACGTGGGACAGAGCCGTTCGCTGCCTTGGAAGCGAAGGCCGGAAGCATCACGTCTGCTTGATGACGTCGCGTCTCGTGGCCGTGGCTTTGATGCTGTCGTGATCGGGGAGCCCGCCCGCGCGTTCTATGGGCCTCAGTTCGCGCTCACTTTCCCTGTGCTGACGCACTACGGAGTTGGGTTGTGGGTACCCGAGGTCGGTGGAGCGGTCGACCCCGGCTCCGAGGCGCATGACCTCGTGATGACGCTCTTCGGTGGCATGAGCAAGGGCGAGCGCGCGCGTATCCAGATGCGTGTCCGCGCCGCGATGTCGGCACTCGCGCAGGACACAACCAGATACCTCGGTGGCAGACCACCGTATGGCTACCGGCTCGTCGACGCGGGCCCACACCCGAACATTGCCAAGGCAAATCTTGGGCAACGGCTGCACCGCCTCGAAGCCGACCCCGCCACGTCACCGACCGTCGAGCGGATTTACCGGATGTACGCCGACGGAGCGGGCCTGCGTTACATCGCGCAACAGCTCACCGACGACGGCGTGCCGTCGCCAAGCCAATATGACCCCGCGAGGAACCCGCACCGTGACCCGCGAGGATGGTCTCATTCGGCTATCCGCGCCATCCTCGACAACCCGGCGTATCAAGGCGTCCGCGTTTGGGGCAAGCAGGAGAAATACGAGGTACTGGTCAACCCCGACGATGTCGCCGCTGGGTATGAAACCCGTATGCGGTGGCGTGCTGAGGCCGACTGGATAGCACCGGACCGCCGTACGCACGAAGCGCTGATCACAGACGAGCTGGCGCAGGCCGTTCGTCTTCGGACACAGGCGCGCCGAGGGCCTGGGCTCGTCTGCAGCAGAGAATCGACCGTGCCCTATGCGCTTCGTGGGCTGCTGTACTGCGCCGCATGTGGCCGGCGGATGCAGGGGGCCGCCCGACCAGGGAAGCAGACAACGCGCATTCTCTACCGATGCGAGCTCGGCAAGTCGCGTTCGGTACCTGTCGACCTGAGTGATCACCCGCGGACGGTGTATCTCCGGGAAGACGAGGTGACCGCGCGACTGGATAAATGGATCGCCACCTTGGCCGATCCGGAAGACCTCGCGCGAGGGCAAGACCTGGACCCGGCGGCAGGAAACGGATATGCCGCCTTGCAGCGTGAGCTCAGCGAGGTGAACAGCAAGATCGCCGCCCTGGTCGCTGCGGTGGAGTCTGGTGTGGCCGTCGAGGATTTGACTGCTGCGCTCCGCCGCCGGACGGCCGAGCGCGACGAGCTGAAGGCGCGTCTTGAGCATGTGGAGCGACCCCACGCGATGTCTGCGGCGCAGATCAGCGAGTTGGTCGGAGAATTGGGCGGGCTTGCGGCGGTGCTCGGCAAGGCAACCGGAGCGGAACGCGCTCAGGTGTACGCAAGTCTGGGTTTGCGTCTTGACTACGACCCGCACCTGCGGCAAGTGAGGGCGACTGCCGACCTAAGTCGTGTCGCCGGATGTGTCCGAGGGGGGACTTGAACCCCCACGCCCGTTAATAGGGCACTAGCACCTCAAGCTAGCGCGTCTGCCATTCCGCCACTCGGACCTGCCCAGCCGTCTGGCCGGGCAGCTTAGGCTAACGGATCGAGGTGCTCAGTCCAAAACCGAGGTGGTACGAATGTGACTGTGACTGCGCCCGAAGACGAAGTCGTCGACCTCGTCAGCTCCCTCATCCGGTTCGATACGTCCAATACCGGCGAGCCGGAGACCACCAAAGGCGAGGAAGACTGCGCCCGCTGGGTGGCCGAGAAACTGCGCGAGGTGGGCTACACCACCGAGTATGTCGAGGCGGGGGCGCCGGGGCGCGGCAATCTGTTCGCACGGCTCAAAGGCGCCGACCCGAACCGGGGCGCCCTGCTGATCCACGGCCACCTCGACGTCGTGCCTGCCGAGCCCGCCGACTGGAGCGTGCACCCGTTCTCCGGTGCGGTGAAGGACGGCTACGTGTGGGGCCGCGGCGCGGTCGACATGAAGGACATGTGCGGCATGATGATCGCCGTCGCGCGGCATCTGAAACGCAACAACATCGTCCCGCCCCGGGACCTCGTCTTCGCCTTCGTCTCCGACGAGGAGCACGGCGGCACCTACGGCTGCCAATGGCTCGTCGACCACCGGCCCGACCTGTTCGACGGCATCACCGAGGCCATTGGCGAGGTCGGCGGCTTCTCGCTGACCGTGCCGACCAAGGAGGGCGGCGAACGCCGGCTGTACCTCATCGAGACGGCCGAGAAGGGCCTGTCCTGGATGCGGCTGACGGCCCGCGGCCGCGCCGGGCACGGCTCGATGGTGCACGACGACAACGCCGTCACCGAGATCGCCGAAGCCGTCGCCAAACTGGGCCGGCACCAGTTCCCGTTGGTGCTCAGTGAGTCGGTCGAGCAGTTCCTGGCGGCGGTCTCGGAAGAGACCGGCTACGACCTCGACCCGACCTCGCCCGATCTGGAGGGCAGCATCGCCAAGCTGGGTGGCATCGCGCGCATCGTCGGCGCCACGCTGCGTGACACCGCGAACCCCACCATGCTCAAGGCCGGCTACAAGGCCAACGTCATCCCGGCCACCGCCGAGGCCATGGTCGACTGCCGCGTCCTGCCGGGGCGCAAGGAGGCCTTCGAGCGTGAACTCGACGCGCTGCTCGGCCCCAACATCACCCGCACCTGGGAGCGGGACCTGCCGAGCGTGGAGACCACCTTCGACGGCGACCTGGTCGACGCGATGAACGCCGCGATCTTGGCCGTCGACCCCGACGCCCGCACGGTGCCCTACATGATGTCCGGTGGCACGGACGCGAAAGCGTTTGTCCGCCTGGGCATCCGGTGCTTCGGCTTCGCGCCGCTGCGGTTGCCGCCCGAACTGGATTTCGCCGCGCTGTTCCACGGGGTCGACGAACGGGTACCCGTGGACGCACTACAGTTCGGCGCCAAGGTCCTCGAACACTTCTTGACGCACTGCTGACAGCTCTGCCCGCCATCGAAAGGACTCTCAATGACCGTGTCAAGCCGCCGCCGTGGCGATTTGGGGCGTGTCGGGGTGCCAGGTCCGGTTGTC